>DATKSV010000090.1:0-9122 GCA_035531535.1 Candidatus Nanopelagicaceae bacterium
CGAGGGACATGATGACCCGCAGCCGGGCTTCACGGCCTGGCTGCAGGCCCAGGCCGACATTGGCCTCGACGCCGGCCAGCTGCGACGCGCGGCCGTCCAATTCGGAACTCTGGGGAGCGGCAACCACTTCGTCGAGGTAGCGGTCGACGAGCGTGATCGGGTGTGGATTTTGCTCCACTCTGGGTCCAGAGGCATCGGCAATCAGCTGGCCCAGGCAGCGATCCGAGAGGCAAAGCTGCTGGCCAAGCGCTGGCTGATCCCTCTTGAGGACCCGGATCTCGCCTACCTGGTCCAGGGCGATTCCGCCTTCGACGCCTACCTGGCTGCGCTGCGCTGGTCCCAGGCCTATGCCGCCGCCAACCGGGTGCAGATCCAAGCCCAGGCGGTCTCATCCCTGCTGCGGATCGTCGGCAAGGGACAGGTCACCGACACCATCAACTGCCACCACAACTACACCGAGCGCGAGCATCACTTGGGCCGCGACCTCTGGATAACTCGCAAGGGGGCGATTCGGGCCCGGGTGGGAGATCGAGGGATCATCCCAGGATCGATGGGAACGGCCAGTTACATAGTCGGGGGATTGGGCAACGCGGCCAGCTATCAGTCCTGCTCCCATGGGGCCGGGCGACGCATGTCCCGGACGCGAGCCCGCAAGGAGATCCCTGCAGACGACCTGCGGCAGATGATGCGCGGGAGGGAGTGGTTGGAGGAGGAGGCAGACCACCTGGTTGACGAGGCGCCGGCGGCCTACAAGGACATCGACCAGGTGATGGCCGATCAGGCCGACTTGGTGAAGGTGGTACACCGGCTGAGTCAGGTGCTGAACTACAAGGGGTTCTGAGGCGGCCAGCCCGAGCGGCCCTCGCGAAAGAGTCAGCCGTTCGGAGTCCCGATCGGGCCGGGCCCCGCGCCAGACCCGATCGCCATTCCGTCCGGCGGGGCGAGAGCCACCTCGGCCCTGGCTGAGCTTGAGAAGATGCCCCTGTCGGAGTCGTCCTGGGCTGAGGGAGGGGGTTGCCGCAGTGGTCTTTCTGTTTGTGCTGACCGCCGGGTCTCGCACCGAAGCGGTGGAGACGGTGGCCGAGCTGGCCGCCAGCGCCCGCGCCCTGGGACACAGCGTCGAGGTCTTCATGGCCGGGGACGGGGTTGCCCACGCCGGTGCCCTGGCCGGCCAGATGCCGGTCACCGTGTGTGAGGCGGATCTGCGCTGGCGGCAAACCCAGCCGCCGGAGATTCCGGGCGTGAGGCGAGGCAGTCTGGTGGATCTGGCCAGGCAGTGCCGCGACGCCGACCGGGTCATGGTCTTCTCGTGACTTGTGGGTCGGACGAGGTGGTAGTCCTGGCCCGGGGCGGTCTAGCCGACGAGGCAGCTCTGCTAGCCATCCGGGTGGCCCTGGCAATTCCCTTGGGCGGGTCGCGGGTCAGACTTCTCCTGGCCGGTCCAGCTTCCATGCTGGGCCTGCTCGAGGCCCCCCGTATCGGCGCTCGAGGTTCTCAGGTGGATCGTGAGATGGAGGCGCTGATCAACGACGAGGAGGCCCCGGTCGCCGTGGAGCGCGAGTCTCTGACCGAGCTGGGATGCTTGGATCGCCCGCTTCGGCGGGGGGTGAACTTGGTTTCCAGAGCTGAGTTGGAGGATGCCTGTGGTCGAGCCCGGCACTGCCTGGTCATCTGAGCCTCCGGGCCCGGAGCCCGAGCTCCACCTGGTCACGCGTTTGGCCGATGCGCGCGCCTGGTCGATGTGCGCCAGCCGCCAGGCCGCCGGGGCCCGGGTCCGGGTGGTACTTCTCCACGACGCGGTGCTTGAGACCGAGGCGGGGATTCGCCGCCACCTCGGCCTTCCCGATTCGGCGCCGGTGCTGGTGACCGTGCTCGCCTGCGCGCGCGATGCCGTCGGCCGGGGGGTGGGGGAGCGATGGGCACTGGTCGACTATCTCGAAATCATCAGGCTCAGCGCTGAGTCCCAGCCACTGATCTGCTGGTGACGAAGTGAGCCGGCGCCCTGGTGAGGACCTGCTGTCGGACTCGGAGATCGAGCGCTACAGCCGCCAGCTGCTGCTGCCGGGGATGACCGAGGCCAGGCAGCTGCGCCTACGCCGGGCGACCGCGGTGGTCGTTGGATGTGGCGGCCTGGGGGGCCAGGCCGCCCTTTATCTGGCGGGAGCCGGGGTGGGCCGGCTGCGCCTGGTCGACCCTGACCGGGTGGCGCTCGACAACCTCCATCGCCAGGTGGCATTCCGCGGCGCCGATCTCGGCCGGCCCAAGGTGGTCGCCCTGGCCGAAGCGCTCTCTGCTCGCAACCCCCAAATCGAGATCGAGCCAGTGGGCCGGCCCCTGGGCGAGGAGTCCGTTGGCGAGCTGCTGGATACCGCCGATCTGGTCCTGGAATGCAGTGATGACCCCTTGTCCAAGTTCACGGTCAACGACTGGTGCGCCGGCCACCACATCCCCCTGGTCGTGGGCGGAGCGATCGGCTTCTCTGGTCAGATCGTGTTGGTGAGCCCGGGGTCTCCGTGCTACCGATGCCTTTTCCACAGCCCCCCTGAGGGTGCCACCCGCACCTGCCGGGAGGCCGGGGTGATGGGACCGCTGGTGGGGGTGGTGGGGGCGCTGCAGGCGCTGGAGGCGATCAAGGCATTGGCTGGGCTGGCTTCCGGAACCCGCCAGGGGAAACTGGTCGACTTCGATGGCCTGACCGGGCGATGGCGCACCATCTTCTTCGACCGCGATCCCGGTTGCCCCGCCCATTCGCCGTAACGGTCGCCTCCAGCCATAATTGGCGCGTGCCGCGTCAGCCCTCAAGCCTTGGCCGGCTCCGCTCGGAGATCTCGGCCCCCGGCCGCCGGTTGGCTCGGCCCGACTCCTGGGTGGACCCGGAGCCGCGAGGTTGCGACTTCAGATCCGTCCCGGCTCGAGTCTCGGAGCTTGGACGGCGGGGCGGCATGGTTGGTTGGAGCGAGCTGGGATGGGAGGGGTGAGGGTGGACACAACACTGGTCGGCATCTTTGGCGGCTCCGGCCTCTATCAGCTGTTGGACGATGCCCGGGAGGTTGTTATCGACACTCCCTTCGGCCCTCCCAGCGACAGCCTCTGGATCGGGGATGTGGCCGGCCGCCAGGTGGCCTTCATGCCCCGCCATGCCCGGGGTCACACCATCCCTCCCCACCGGATCAACTACCGGGCCAACCTTTACGCGATGCAGAAGGTGGGGGTAACCAGGGTTCTCGGTCCCTGTGCCGTGGGGTCGCTGCAGCCGGAGCTGGCTCCGGGGGACGTGGTGATCGCGGATCAGTTTATTGATCGCACCTGGGGCCGCCCGGACACATTCTGGGAGGGCCCGGTGGTGAACCACCTCTCGGCTGCCGATCCGTATTGCCCTGAATTGGGGAGGCTGGCAGCTGAGGCCAGTCGGGGACAGGGGGCTCGGGTGCACCACGGCCAGACCATGGTGGTGATCCAGGGGCCGCGCTTCAGCAGTCGAGCGGAGTCCCGGTGGTATCGGGGTCAGGGTTGGGGCATCATCGGCATGACCGGATACCCAGAGGTGGTCCTGGCTCGGGAGCTGGGCCTCTGCTACGCCTCGGTGGCGGTTGTGACCGATTACGATTCCGGTCTTGAGGGCTCGCCCCACATCCAGCCCGTGAGTCATGAGGAGGTCCTGCGCGTGTTCGCCGCCAACGTCGACCGCCTGCGGGCCCTGCTGCTGGCACTGGTCGGGTCCCTCCCGGACAGTCCGGGCTGCCAGTGCCGCCGGTCCAGGCTGGCTCCCGAAGTTGGTGTGGCTTGAGCGCGGATACCTCGGGCCCCGTCGCTCCCAGCGCGTTGGGAGCTCGCCATCGCGTGCTGGCCTCGATGGAGATCTGGCGTCGGACCCGGGTGATCCTGATCTACGCGGCGCTGGTGATGCTGGTGGGGGAGGGCATCACCGTGTTCGGGGGCCACAAGTTCGCCCCCAGCTATGTGGCGGTGGCGGTCCTGCTTCTGGCCCTCGCGGCTGCCATCTATTGGCGTCAGCGTACCCACTATGTGGAGGTGGGCCAGGATGGCCTGCTGTTGCATACCCCTTTTCGGAGCGAGGCTCTTCCCTACGAAGCGCTGCGGCAGTCCCGTTGCCAACCCCTGCGGGTCTTCTTCGACGCTCCCACTCGGCGCGACCTCCTGACCGGTGGCCTGCGACGGTTCGCCGGCACTCAGGCTTGCATCGTGCGAGCCGAGCTGAGCCATGAGGAACTGCTCCAGGCCGGGAGGCTGTTGGGGCGCCGGACCGTGCTGGATCAGGACCTGATCATGCTGGTGGAGCACGCCGAGGCCCTGGATCGCGCCCTCCAGACCAGGATCCGGCGCCGGCCCCCGACGGCGGCCGCCAAAGCCCCACGGCGGAGATGAGGCTGCCCCTCTCGACCGCTGTTCGGCGAGAGGGTCCCTGGGCGCTTGGCGCCGCACTTGTCTTCGCCCTCGTCAGCGTGGTTTTGCGCTGGCCGTTGAACCCCCTGGTGGCGGTGACCATGATTGGGGCGGTCTGGGGGGTTTCGCTGCTGCTACGACGCCACCGGGGGCTGACCGGCGTCGACGGAGTTGACTGCGTGATCGCCGGGATCCTGATCGCGGCCGCGCTGGCGGTGCGGCTGGCGAGCCCCATCTACCTCGACTTCCTCCAGGGCAATCTGAGCCCGGTGAGCACGGTGCCGGCCCCGGCCGGGGTCCACCGCCCGCCCACTCACGACGTCTTCGGGATCGGGGCCTGGGGCCTGGGCTACCCCTTCAACAAGAGTGGCTGCACCGATGCCCCGGTGGGACCTCACAACACCGAGAAGTACACCTGCGGCTACGTGTTCGACGAGGTCTATTTCCCGGTCGATGCCCTCAAGAACCTCAAGGGGATCGACTACTTCGATCCCGAGCCGCCGCTGACCAAGCTGGTCATCGCGGGCGGGATCAGCTGGCTGGGCTTCAATGCCTGGGGCTGGCGGATCATGTCAGCGATCCTGGGCAGCCTGGTGGTCGGGGTGCTCTACTTCATGGCCCGGAGACTCTGGCACCGGAGCCGGGTCTTTCCCACTCTGGCCGGGCTCTTCCTCAGCCTGGATGGATTGGAGTTGGTGGAGTCACGCACCGGCGTGATCGACGTGATCGCGGTCTTCTTCGTAATGCTGGCCTACTGGATGTTCCTCCTCCATTGGCACGCCCGCACGCCCCGTCAGTGGCGCTGGACGTTGTATCTGACTGCCCTCGCCTCCGGCCTCGGGCTGGCCGCCAAGGCGGATGTCATTCCCGCCGTACTGCTGATGGTGGCTTTGCTCCTTGGTCGCTGGGCGAGGCCGCACCTGCGTCTGCGCTGGCGCCGCCCCGGCGGCCCCGGCTGGGTGGTGCCCCCCGCGAGTGACGACCCGGTGGAGGCGGCCCGGCGGACGATGGTCGCCAAACTCGCCTGGTCCTGGCATTACCTGGCCGCCGGTCTGCTGATCCTCTGCATTTTCTATGTTTCCTTCTTCCGCTACTGGACCATCTCCCACAGCCTCTACGTCAACTTCGCTGACACTCACGGACCGACCGTCAGCTGCACCGGCTTCGTGGCCAAGGCCTCGGTGTGCGATCTGCCCGTGGCGATGCCGCTGCGCGAGGTCCGCCTGGGACCCGCCGATGTCTGGCTGCCCACCGGCTTCAATCTGGTCCAGTCGCTGGCGGACGTGGAGTGGAACAGCCTGGGCAGCCTGAGCTACCAGGCCACCCTCAAGGCCACCCATCCGTTTGCCTCGCCGTTCTACAGCTGGCCGCTGGACGCTCACCCAGTTCTTTTCTACGCCACCTACAGCGGCAACGGGGTGAGCACGGTGGGGGGCCAAACCGTGTCCAACTACGCCTGGATCTCCGACATGGGTAATCCAGCCATCTTCTGGTTGGGCATGCTGGCCCTGGCCTGGTGCCTGTACCTGACGGTCCGGCGCCGGGACCGAGTGGCCCTGTTCATCCTGATGGGTTTCCTGTTCGACTGGCTGGTGCTTTGGTCTTGGCCGTCGCGGATTCTCTTCTTCTACGAGTTCATTGAGGCTTTGCCCTTTGTCTGCCTGGCGCTTGCCTACGCTTGTACCCGGCTCTTGGAGCGGCGGATGGTGTTCCAGGCCGGCCGGCTGCGGCTGGGGTCTTACAGCCTGGCTCCCATCTCTGGCGCGGTGGTGCTGGCGGTGGTGCTCTGCTTCGCCTACTTCTACCCGCTCTGGACCGGACAGCCAATTCCCTCCAGCGACTTCTTCCAACACATCTGGATCCCGGGCTGGTACTGATAACTGGTGCTGCAATTGGCGGCCTACTGGCTGTTGGTGATGCTGGCGGGCCTGGCCGCGGTCGACCTGATCCCCCATCGATGGGCTGGCCTGGAGCGGCTGGCGGCCGCCCTGGCGGTGGGCCTGGTCGGCTCGACCGCGGTCAGCTTCGGTCTTTCTCTAGGGATGGGCCTGGGCGTGGCCGCGGCCCTGGGCGGGCCCACCGCGCTGCTGCTGGTGGGCCTGGGCTTGGGCTGGCGGCGGTGGCGGAGCCGGTTTGGGATCGGCCCAAACCGATGGTGGGGACAGCTGAGGGAAGTCGGGTGGAGTGTCCCGACGAGGTGGGGCGTCGCGATCGCAATCCTGCTCGGGATAGGCCTTTGGCTGGTCTACGCCCACACCCTCCAGCCAACTCCGAGCGGGACCCTGGTCGCGAGCGCCAACGTCTGGGGCGACTGGTCGGTTCACGCCAGCTACGTCCAGAGCTTCCACCTCGGCCACAACCTGCCCCCTCTCGACAGCCTGGAGTCCGGGACGCAGATGCGCTACCCATTCCTGGTCGACTTCCAGCCAGCCCTGTTGGAGGCCCTCGGCCAGAACCTGTATGGGGCCCTGGACATGGCGTCCCTGGCGATCAGCTGGGCTGCCGGGATGCTGGTCTGGCAGCTGGCGCTGCGGGTCACCCGGCGGCCCTTGGCGGCCACGGTCGCCCTCTCGCTGGTGCTGTTCGGCGGAGGGCTGGGATTCGTCGGCGCCTACGCTGACGGGTGCCAGCAGCTGGCCCACACCCAGGCCGGCTTCGACGCTGCCGCCTGCACCCACCTGAGTTCGGCGACTCCGGCAGCTGTGATCGGGTTTGTGGGCCACCTTCCCACCGAGCTGACACACCTGCCGCGGGCCTATGACGGCCAGGGGTCGGCTCCGGCTGCATTGCCGGACCTGCAGTGGTACGAGCCGCTGCTGGCCTACTGGATGCCGCAGCGCGACTTCGCCTTCGGGATCGCCATGGTGGCGTTGCTGGCGGGGCTCTTGTGGGAGGCTGCCCGTCGCCCGCGCCGGGGCCTCTTGATCGGGGCCGGCGTGCTCGGGGCGACACTGCCTTTCTTCAATCCGTTCGGCTACATGGTGGTCGGGTTGCTGGGCGTGTGGTGGCTCGCCCGGCGGGGCCAGCTCGGTCCCCTGGCCACTTATCTGATCCCACTCCTGGGCCTGGGCCTGCCCCAGCTGTGGCTGGTCATCTCCGGGCCCCACGGCCAGCTGGGCGGCCCGGTGGGCACCAACCTGTTTCCCCAGATCGACCTGGGCTGGCTGTCCCACGCCACCGTGTCCTGTACCGCCGCCCAGTTTCAATCCGGGGCTGTCTGTGACGGGCTGTATCTGGCGGGAGCTTCGCCCTTGACCCTGCTGGGCTTCGCAGCCCACACCCTGGCGGAGCCCTCCTTCTACGGGGCTTGGCTGGGTTTCTGGATCTCCAACACCGGGCTCTTCATCCTGCTCGGGCTGGCGGTGCTGGGGGTGAGCCTGGTGCCGGGGAGGCTTGGGACCGCGAGCCGGCGCCGCGGACTGGTCGGGTTCGCGGCCCCGTTCTGGGCGATCTTCCTGATCGCCAACGTGGTCGTGACGCAGCCCTGGAATTGGGACAACACCAAGCTGCTCAGCTACTGGTACCTAGGAGTCGCCATCCCTGTGGCCTGGCTCCTGACCAGCGCTGGCCGCAACTGGTGGAGCAGAATCCTGGCCGGCGCCACTCTGCTGTCGCTGGTGCTGACTGGCCTGTTGAGCCTGGACGCCGCCTTCCTGGGGCAGAGCACTCTGAACCAGGCTCCGCCCACGAGTGCCACGGTGACGCTCGACGGTCGCCAGGCTGAGCAGGTGGCCCGGGCCGTGATCGCCCACACCCCATCCCAAGCGATATTCCTCACCGAGGGGCAGCCGAATGACCCCGTCACGACCCTGGCGGGTCGGACGGTGGTGCTGGGCTATGACGGTTGGTTGTGGAGCTATGGACAGCCCCTGTCACGGCGCCTGGGTGCGGTCGAGACCATGTATGCCGGCTGCCCTGCCACCGGTGGTTGCCAGTTGGGTCGGCTGCTGCGTCGCTATCGGGTCAGCTACGTGGAATTTGAGCCTGGCGACTACAACAACATCCCGGTCAACCTCGCCTGGTACCGGAGCCAGCGACTTCCGGTGGTGGTGCAGACGAGCAACTACGTCATCTTCGCGGTGCGCAGCCTGTGGTCGCCATCGGGCTGACACGAAGACCTGGGAGGTCGGCACGTACCAGCCCACGCGCACCTTGGGCAGCTGCCACGAGTCCGGGGCCAAGCGTCTCGGGTTGCGCCCGCTGGCCCATGAGGCCTCTGGCGGTCGCCCGCGAGCAGCCGGAGGCGCGCCGGCCGACGCCTTGGTAATTGGCGCCAGCGAGATGGCACTGCGGCGGGATCGATAATGCTGTTCGTGTCTGCAGTGGAGTGGCCCATTCACTTGCCTGCCCCAGCCGGCGGTGGTCCTCAGGCGACCCCAACGGTCGGGAGCCGACCGTGATCGACTGTCACACCCATCTCGTTCCGCCCTGGCTTCGGGAGCCAGGGTCAGCCGCCTGGAGCGACCCCTGGTTCGCCGTCTGCCATGCATCCGCAAAGCCTCGGTTTGCCTCCGGGAGCGATGTGCTCGCCGCTTTGGACGAGGCCGGCATCGAGCGGGCGGTGGTATTCGGCTGGCCGTTTGCGGACCCTGGCCTACTGCGTGAGGTCAATGACTACGTCGCGGCGGAGGCAGCCGCAGGGGCCGGTCGGCTGGTGGGGTTTGCCACGGTGAATCCCGATCGCCCCGAGGCCCTGGCCGAGATTGCGAGGGCTTCCG
>DATKSV010000091.1:0-14016 GCA_035531535.1 Candidatus Nanopelagicaceae bacterium
TGGAGGCTCACCGGCTCCCAGGCGATTCCGCACATCATCGAGAGCGCTGTCTTCGGTACTCCCGCCATCTATTACGCCACCAGGTGGGGTGGGGGAGCGCCGATCTCGGATCCGGAGGCCGACGCCCTGGGCCTGCTGGTCGGGATGACCCAGGGCCGTGGGCAGGGCACCGCATGGCCCCTCAAGGGCGACAACGACTCCCCCCTGGACTCGCTGGTGGGCGACGACTGGACCTACACCGTCGCCGGCCGGCTGGTGGCCGAGAGCCTGGCCGGCGCCCAGGCTGCCGTCGTCTACCACTATCAGGCTGGCTGCCGGGCTCCATCTCAAGCGGAGATTGTCAGCCTGGTGGCGGGCAGACTGGCGGTGCCCCTGCCGGCGGGCGCGCGCCTGGTCCGGGTGACGCCGACTGTCCCAGCCGCGGTGACGGCGGGAGCAGGGACCCCAGTTGCGCTGCAGGCGAGGGCGGGTGTCGCCTACTACCTGACCCTCACCGGCTGCTGAGCGCTGGGTTAGCGCGCGGGGGCTGGAGGATAGCGTGGGGCCGTTTCGCGCCCCCAGCCTCCTGACTTCAGGGTCCCGCAGGCCTTAAAATCCTACCCACTAAGGTCGGTAGGTTTCCGACGCCGGTTGCAAGCTGATGAATCGGGCTGGGTGCCGGCCCGCCCGAGCGAACGGTCCCTTTGTGGAGTGCGAGATTCTTGACCGGAACGATGCCTGAACCCTTGGCCGCGGCCCCACCGTGGGTCGGGCGTGGGCTGACCCGTCGCGAGGACCGGCGCCTGGTGCAAGGCCAGGGCTCCTACCTGGACGACCTCGACTTTCCCCAGGCAGCCCATGTCGTCTTCGTGCGCAGCCTGATCCCCCACGCTCGCATTCGGGGGGTCGACTGCACGCTCGCGCGAGCCATGCCCGGAGTGCTGGACATTGTGACCGCAGCCGACCTGCCGGATTCGGTACGTCCACTCCCACTTCGGGCCACCCCGCTCCCGGATGGGTTCAGCGTGGCCGACATTCCCATGCCGATCCTGGCTCGCGAGGAGGTGCGCTTCACCGGGGAGGCGGTGGCCGCGGTCCTGGCTGAGACCGCGGCCCAGGCTGAGGATGCGGCCGACCAAGTGCAGCTGGACCTTGAGCCGCTGCCCGCGGTGAGCGGGCCACGGTCCGCCCTGGTGGGGGAGGCGCGGGTCCACCAGGAGCTGGCTGACAACGTCGTCTTCCGCTGGCATGGTGGAGGCGGGGACGTTGGGGCGGCCTTCGCCAAGGCTCACCGGGTGGTCAGGGGCCGATTTTCGATCCCCCGGCTGCAGGCCTCCCCGATCGAGACCAGGGGCTGCGTCGCCAGCTTCGATGGCCAGCTCCTCAGCCTGTGGTGCTCCTCTCAGGATCAGCACCGTCCCCGGCTGCAGCTGGCCCATGTGCTCGGCCTCGATCTGGACCGGGTTCGGGTGGTGGTCCCCGACGTGGGTGGCGCCTTCGGGAGCAAGGGCGGATTGGCCGCCGAGCATGCGGTCGCGGCGGTGCTGGCGATGCGCCAGGGGTGTCCCGTGAAGTGGGTGGAGACTCGCTCCGAGAACTTTCTCGCCGCCTACCAGGGCAGGGGCATGGATGCCGAGGCGGAGTTGGCGGTGGGTGACGACGGCCGGCTGCTCGGGCTTCGGGTCGACCTTGTCAGCGATGCCGGGGCCTACCTGCTGGGGCACACGGCGGTGGTTGCGGCTACCGCCAGCGGCCTGCTGACCGGTGCTTACCGGATCCCCGCTGCCGACGTCAGCGTGCTGGGGGTCGCCACCAACCGGGTGCCGACCGGCCCCTATCGCGGCGCCGGGAGGCCCGAGGCCGCCTTCGTGATCGAGCGAATGGTGGACATGGCGGCTGCGGAGCTGGGACTCGACCCAGTCGAGATGAGGCGCCGGAATCTGGTGCCTCCGGAGGCCTTCCCGTACCGAACCGCGATTGGCGCCGAGTACGACTCCGGAGACTATCCCGGGCTCTTGGACCGCGCCCTCGAACTCGCCGACTACGACGGTGAACGACAACGACAGACTGGCGCGCGGGCCGAGGGCCGGCTGCGGGGAGTTGGGGTGGCGGTGGTGGTGGAGTCGAGCGGAAACAGCGGCTGGGAGACGGCCGCCGCTCGGCTCCTCTCCGACGGCCGGGTGCTGCTGCTGCCGGGCTCCTCAGAGCACGGGCAGGGCCACGCGACCACTTTCGCCCAGATCGCCGCTGACCAGCTGGGAATCGACCCTGCGGAGATCGACGTTGCGAGCGGCGACTCGGCCCAGGGCCTTCTCGGCATGGGGACCTTCGCCAGCCGCTCCGTCACCGTCGGAGGCTCAGCCCTACTGTTGGCGCTGGAGGAACTGCAGCGCCGCTGTCTGGTCTGGGCCGCTCATCTCCTGGATGTTCCGGAGGAGCAGCTGACCTGGGATCGGGGCTCGGTGCGGAGTCACGACTCCGCGGCCAGCATCACCCTTCCCGAGATAGCCGCAGCGTCCGCGCGGAGCCACAGCTCCGAACTGCCCACGCTTCAGGGCGACGGCAGGTTCACCCTCCCGGGCCTGGCCTACTCATCCTGCGCCTGCTGTGTGACCCTGGAGGTGGACCCCGAGACCGGGGCTCTGGAGATCGAGCGGATGGTGGCGGTCGACGACGCCGGCACGATCATCAATCCGCGCCTGGCCGAGGGGCAGGTGGTGGGGTCAATGGTCCAGGGCCTGGGGGCAGCCGTCTTCGAGGAGGTGCTCCACGACCTTGACGGCCAACCCCTTACCGAGAGTTTTCTGAGCTACGCCATCCCCAGTCTGCCCGACATCGACATGGCGATCGCCGCGGAGTTCCGACCCACTCGTTCACCGCTGAGCCCGCTCGGGACCAAGGGCGTGGCCGAGAGCGGTTGCATCGCGGTCCCGGCGGCGCTGGCCAACGCGGTCTGTGACGCCCTGGCCCCACTGGGGGTGGTGCACGCAGACCCCCCTTATTCGTTTGAGCGGCTGTGGACCCTGATAGGAGGTGAGCGATCATGACCAACCCCGAGCCCAGGGTGGACCTGGAGCGGATGCGCCAAGTCTATGAGACCACGCGCGAGCAGACCCGGAGCGCTCCGACGATAACGCAACGGGCGGTGGCCCGGATCGACCGCGACCTGCATATGGAGGGCCGGGTCGGCAACTTCAAGCTGGAGTCGGACGAGCCTCCCGAGGGCGGCGGTGAGGGTCGCGCGCCCCGGCCGCTGCAGTACCTGCTGGCCGGGGCGGCGTTTTGAATGCTCACCCAATTGGCGAAGTTTTCGCCGCTGTACGGAGTCGAGATCATGAACGCTGAGGCTGATGTGCGGGCTCAATTCAGCCTCGCCGACAAGTACGACCTGGGCGGGCCCCCAGGGGCATTCCAGGAGGTCAGCTTCGTGCTCCGGGTGGACAGTCCGGCGCCGATCGAGATGGTGGCCCAGCTCTGCGCCCACGCAGAACGGGCCTGTCATGCCAGTCAGACCTTCAAGGTGGCGGTCCCGACCAGCTTTGAGGTCAGCCTCAACGGCGAGTCCATCGGCGATCCCACTCGGGTTGAGCCAAGTTGAGCGCCCAGGCCAAGGCGGCCCTGGTGACAGGTGGCTCTCGAGGCATGGGGCGCAGCTCGGTGCTGGCGCTGGCCCAGCATGGCTTCGACGTGGCGATCAACTTCAGCCGCAACCAGGAGCCGGCGGAGGAGACCGCGGAGCTGGTCCGCGAGCTTGGCCGCCAGGCGCTGGTGGTCAAGGCCGACGTCAGCGACGAGTCCGCGGTGCGGGCCATGCTGGATGCCTGTTCGAGGACCTTCGGGCGCCTCGACGCTCTGGTCAACAACGCTGGCACCACCATCGACACGCCTCCGGGCGACCTAGACGGCCTGCTGATGGAGGATTGGGACCGGGTCTTTGCGGTCAACGTGCGCGGGCTGTTCCAGGTGACCAGGGCGGCAGTTCCGCTCCTGCGCCAGTCGCCGGATGCCAGCGTGGTCAATATGGCCAGTATCGCCGGGCTGCGCCCGAGCGCCCAGCCATTCCCATACGCCGCCTCCAAGGCGGCGGTGGTCAACCTGACCCGGACGCTGGCCCGCCTCTTAGCGCCTGAGGTGAGGGTCAACGCGGTGGCGCCGGGCTGGGTGCTGGGGGAGTGGATGGAGCAGACCCTTGGGGACAACTACCAGCGCCTGATGGACCGGCGGGCGGCCCACACCCCCATGCGCCGGGTGGCGACGCCGGACGACGTTGCCGAGGTGGTGGTCTCCCTGATCGTGTCGAACCACCTGGTCACCGGGGAGGTCGTGGTGATCGACGGAGGCTATAGCGCCTCCACCTAGCGGGATTGGATTTGAGCAACCAACGGTGCGGATTTTTGGGGAGGAAACCTTGAAGTCAATCGACGTCCATGTTCATCCTTACACCGAGGAGGTGTTGGCGGTCACCCCGGACTGGTTCTGGGGCCACGCCCGCAAGACCTTCAACTTCGGAGGCAAGCCGATCACAGTCGACGACATGGTCCGCACCATGGATCAGGATGAGGTCGAGAAGTCGGTGCTGCTGGCTTTCGACTGCGAGACCACCCACGGGTGGAAGGTCTCCAACGAGATTGTCGCCGGTTTGGTGGCGCAGCGCCCCGATCGCTTCATCGGTTTTGCCAGCGTGGATCCCAACAAGCACCAGCTGGCGGTGGTGGAGCTGGAACACGCGATCTTGGACCTGGGTATGCGGGGCCTCAAACTGCACCCGCCCACCCAGCACTTCTACCCCAATGACCGGGCTCACTACCCGCTCTGGGCCAAGGCCGAGGAGCTGGGCATCCCGGTCTTGGTGCACACCGGGCACAACCAATCCGGCGGGCGCATGCAGTACGGCGACCCCACCCTGCTCGACGAGGTGGCGCTGGACTTCCCCGACCTCAAGATCATCCTGGCCCATTTCGGGTTCCCCTGGGTGAACCAGGCGATCTCGGTGGTCTGGATCAGGCGCAACTGCTATCTGGAGCTCTCGGGGTGGTCGCCCAAGTACATCCCGGAGATGGTCTGGAGCTATGCTCGCTCGATCTTCCCGGATCGGGTCCTGTTCGGCACTGACGCTCCGGTGATGACTGCCGCCCGCTGGCTGCAGGACTTCCAGGCGATCCCGCTGCCGGAGGATGTCAAGCACAAGATCCTCTATCAGAATGCGCACCGGCTTCTGTTCGGGGAGGGAGCGCCGGAAGCGGCCAGAGGGGAGGCTTCCGCCGGCGTGGGTTGAGCTAGGCGCCCCGATGAGGGAGGGGAGCGGTGGCCCACCGGGGTGGGCCGCCGCGCTTGGGGAAAGCCCGCTCAGGAAGCGACGGTGGCGGCCTCGAAGCGCTTTGCCAATGCCTTCTTCGACACCTTTCCGAAGGCGGAGAGCGGGAAGCTTTCCACAATCTCCAACCGCTCGGGCAGCTTGAATTTGGCGACGCCGAGCGCCATCAGGTGGCCGGTGAGCTCGTCCAGCTCGAGCTGCGATCCCTCCCGCAGGATCACGCAGGCGCACATGCGCTCTCCGAGGATGGGGTCCGACAGGGGCACGCAGGCCACATTGCGGACGCTGGGGTGGGTCAGGATCAGGTTCTCCACCTCCTCGGCGCTGATCTTCTCGCCGCCGCGATTGACGAGGTCCTTGATTCGGCCCTCGACCAGATAGGATCCCGACGGATGCCGTCGCATCAGGTCGCCTGAGCGGTAAAAGCCGTCCGGAGTGAAGACCCGCCGGTTGTAGTCCTCCGCCCGGTAGTAGCCGCGCAGGGTGTAGGGACCCCGGACCGTCAGCTCGCCGACCTCTCCGTCCGGGACGTCCCGGCCCTCCTCATCGGTGAGGCGGACCTCGTCGTCCGCGCAGACCGGAATTCCGACGGTCTCCAGTCGCACCTCCTCGGGGTCATCGCGGTGGGTGAAGAACAAGGTCCCCTCACTCATCCCAAAATTCTCTTGCACGAAGGCGTTGGGAAAGGTTCGTGCCATCCGCCGCCGCACTTCGGGCTGGAGGCGCTGGCCACCTGACTGCAGCAGTTGCACCGAGCGTAGGTCGCAACTTTCGGCCAGCGGATCCGCCAGCCATCGGATGTAGAGTGCCGGGACGGCGGCGACATGGGTGACCGCGTGCTGGGCAATCGCGGGCAGCACATCGGTGGCTCTGGTGCTGGCGCCCAGCACCACCTTGCCCCCCTCCAGGAAGACTCCCTGGACGCCGGGGCAGGCGAGAGGCATGTTGTGGGCCAGCGGCAGCACACAGAGCTGGACCGTGTTCGCCGAGATGTCCTGGGCCAGGTTGGCGGCCTGAGTGTTGTAGACGTAGTCGTTGTGGGTCCTGGGGATCAGCTTGGGGATGCCGGTCGTGCCGCCTGAGAGCAGCAGCACACAGGGGTCGTCGGGATCGGCGCGAAACGGGGGCGGCGTGGGCGCGGGCCGCTGATCTCCCAGCTCCTCGAGCCCCATGACCAGGCGCAGGCACTCGTTCTCCGCCTGCACCTCTTCGCCCAGGGCGCGGGTCGGGCCGAAGTAGGCGGAGGCGCCCGCCAGCCGCACGTAGTGGTCGATCTCGTAGCGCCGGTGGGCTGCCAGGGCCATGATCGGCACCACCCCCAGGCGCTGCAGGGCGAAGTGGAGTTGCAGGAACTCGGGGCAGTTGGGTAGGTGCACCACCACCCGGTCCAGCGGCCGCAGCCCCTCTTGCCAGAGCCGGCCGGCCAGTTGATCGGCGGAACGCTGGAGCTCGCCGTAGCTGATGGTGCGCTCCCCGAAGATCACGGCGGGGCGCTCGGCATGACGCGCGAAGGCCGCGCGGAAGACTTCGTCCATGGTCTGGTCCTGCCAGTATCCGCGGGCCCGGTAGCGCGCTTGGAACTCAGCCGGGAACGGCACAACTCCGTCGAGAGGCATAACTCTTGACTCCCCATCCGTGATTGGAATTGGGGCAGCTCCGATCAACCTGCACCCACCAGCCCTCAGGCCGGTCCTCTCCGAATAGGATACCTACTGCAGTAGGGTGTCTACGCCGCTCAGCCGGTCAGGCCGCGCAGCTCCTCGCTGCCATCCTCGGCCGCGAAGTCGGTCAGGCTGACCAGCCCAGGTCCGTATTGCTCTTCCATCTCAGCTGGGAAGTCGGCGTAGATCCGCTGCACGAATAGGTCATGACGGATGTAGGTCTTGACCAGGCTGGCCAGAAGCGGGCTGTCGGCGTAGAAGCCGTCGTCCGGCCGTCCCTCTCGGGCGAGCACCCAAAGACCCCAACGAGAGTCCACCACCACCGCCAGATGGCGCACGTCGCGGGACGGGTAAAGCGTGCCTTCGGTGCTGGAATGCCGCACCACCCGGCCTGGTGGCGCCGCGAAGGGCAGGGCGCCGAAGTGGACCACCACGAACTCTACCCCGCGACCGGCGGCCTTCTCGACCACTCCCGCCAATGGCTTGAGCTCGTCGCGACGGGCGTGCAGGTACACCCTCGTGGACGCCCCCTCGATCGCCTCCTGGGCACGAGCGAGGCCGTCGCTGACGCTCTGCAGGTGCTTGACCGCCAGCCCGGGGCTGTCATCGCTGGCGCCCGGCAGGTACTCCAGGCTGCTGCGAGCCCGTTCCAGCCGGCGCCGAAATTCTCGCTCAAGCCGGCTCAGGAGCTCAGCCGGCGGGACCGCGGCATAGCGGGCAGGGTGGTCGTGGACCTGCACCGCCGCCCCGCGTTCCACCAGCCGGTGGAGCGTCTCGTAAACCTTGGGCTGGGGCACTCCGGTACCGTTGGAGATGCGGTAGCCGGTGGCGCCGCCCGCCAGCAGCAGACCCACGTAGGTGCGGGCTTCGTAGGTGGAGAATCCCAAGCGGACCAGCTCGTCGGCGACGTTCCGGTGATCCCTGCTCATCGGCATCGACTCCCGCGGTTCGCCATGGCCCCCGGGAGCCGGCTCGCCGCCAACTGTCTCAGGCCAGGAGCGCGGAAATCACTCCCTACGGCCGAAGGTAACATCATAGGATCTGAGGGACTGGGCCGGTGCGAGACCGCGCTCCGGCGGAGCCGGCGGCCAGGACAAGTCAACTGCGGCTGTCCATCTTCAGCAGGCGCTGCGCGTTGCCGCCCAGGATCAGGCCGCGCTCTAGCTCGGGCAGCTGGGAGTCTCCGATCGCGCGCAGGATATCCCGCGTCCAAGCCTCTCCGTCGGCGGAGCCCATGGGAAAGTCGGTGCCGAACAGCACATGCTCGGAGCCGAAGAAGTCCAGTCCGCAGCGCAGGGTGGCTGGGCTGTAGCTGATCGCGGTGTCGTTGTAGAAGCGGCGCAGGTAGTCCCCCACCGGTGCGGTCAGGGCGGGCGCGGTCCCGCCGGTCAGGTTCTTGCTGCGGTACTCCGCGATCTCATGGTCGAAGGCTTCCAGCCGGGCGCCGAAGTAGGGGATCATGCCGCCCAAGTGATGGGTGACGATCTTGAGCTCAGGGAACCGCTCCATGACGCCGCCGTAGACCAGCCGCGCCATCGCCAGCGAGGTGTCAAAGGGCCAGCCCAGACTGCGATCCAGGAGCGACTCCTTGATCCATGGATAGAGGTGGGATGTGTGCTGAGGGTGGATCCAAAGCGGGACGTCCCGGCGCTGAGCCTCCTCATAGAGCGGCCACATGTAGCCAACGTCGAGCGGGTCGCCCTCCACGTTGGAGAAGATCTCGGCCCCGACCAGGCCCAGCTCGTCCCAGGCGAATCGGAGCTCTTCCAGCACCCGCTCATCGCAGACCGGTGCCACCGCCGCGCCGATGAAGCGGTCCGGAAACTGGGCCACCATCTCGGCGATCCCCAGATGGGCCTCGCGCATCAGGCGGTACATCATCTCCCGGGGCATGCCCAGCCACATCGGAGGGCGCACCAGCACCAGCACCTGGACATCGACGCCGACCTCGTCCATGAAACGCACTCTCTGGGCGGCATCACGAAGGTAGGGCCGGCTGTCCAGGGCCGCCGCCTCGGCGCTGGGGTAGTCGCGGTTGATCGCCTCGATCAGCCGCTGCGGGCACACGTGCGAGTAGGCGTCGACTATCACTACTGATCACCCTCCGATCGCGCCTCAGCGAGTTCGGCTGCTCGCTGCGCCAGGACGCTCTTCTGGACCTTGCCGAATGGGGACAACGGCAACCGGGCCACGACCTCGAGCCGCTCCGGGTGCTTGAAACGGGCCAGGCCCAGCTCGCTGAGCAGGGCCGTGAGCTGTTTGAGGGTTGGGGGCTCGAGACCCCTCGGCTGTACGAAGGCGCACATCCGCTCTCCCAGCACCGGGTCGGGCATGGGCACACAGGCCACGTTGGCGACCGCGGGGTGGGTGAGGAGCATGTCCTCCACCTCCTCCGCGCTGATTTTCTCCCCGCCGCGGTTGACCAGGTCCTTCTTCCGTCCCTCCACCACGTAATTCCCGGATGGGTGCTGGCGCAGGAGATCACCCGAGCAGTAGAAGCCGTCGGCGGTGAAGGCGCGCCGGTTCGTCTCCGGAGCGCGGTAGTAGCCGCGCAGGGTGTAGGGGCCGCGGCAGAGCAGCTCTCCGATGGCGCCGGGAGCGACCTCCAGGCCGTCATCGTCGACCAGCCTCACCTCGTCATCAGGGCAGATCGGGCGCCCCGCGGTCTCATACCGGACCATCTCGGAGTCATCGAGCCGGGTGATCATGAGGAGGCCCTCCGCCATCCCGAACACCTCCTGCACCAAAGCTCCGGGAAAGGCGGCCTCGGTGCGCCGCTTGGTCTCGGGTTGGAACTTCTGCCCGCCGCTGTTGATCACCCGCACCGAGGAGAGGTCATGGGCCCCGATGAGCTCATCGTTGAGCCATGCCAGGACCATCGCCGGCACGATCTCGAGGTGGGTCACGCGCTCTTGCTCGATGCGCCTGAGCACGTCCGCAGCGCGGGCGGTGGGGGAGAGCACGACCGCTGCCCCGTGCAGGAAGAAGCCCTGGATCCCCGGCGAGGCCAGGGGGAAGTTGTGCCCTATGGGCGCCGCCACCAGGAGCGAGTCGCCGGCCCGGATGTCGTTGACCGCCGCGATCAGGCGGCTGTTGTAGACATAGTCGTTGTGGCTGCGAGGGATGATCTTGGGGACCCCCGTGGTGCCGCCCGAGAGCTGGAAGACGCAGGGGTCGTCGGGGTCGATCGCCAGCCGGTCCAGGTCCCGGGGAGTGCTGTGAGGGGTCCGCTCCAGCAGCTCGCGGATCCCCACGAACCCGGGCTCGTCCGGCGCCTCGCCTGCCACCAGCACCTGGCGAAGCGGGCGGCCCGGTGCCATCATCCGCCGGCCCAGGTCGAGGCAGTCGAAGGCGCCGTAACGGGGGGGGATGGCGTAGGCGGTGGCCTCCACGAAGTCCACATAGTGCCCGATCTCATGCTCTCGGTGGCCCGGCAGCGCCATCAAGGGGATGGCGCCCAGCCGCTCCAGGGCGAAGTACAACAGGATGAAATCGGCGACGTTGGGGAGGTGCATCACCACCCGGGTGAGTGGCCCGATGCCCAGGTCCCGCAGGTTCAGCGCCAGCCGCTCCGACGCCGAGCCGAGCTCAGCGAAAGTCCAGCGCTCCTCGCCGTCGACCACGGCGGTGAGGTCGCCGTGGTTGGCGAAGCACTCTCGGAACACCTCCCCCAAGGGGCGGTCCTCCCAGTAACCGAGCTGGCGGTAGCGGGCCGCCAACTCGGCCGGGAACGGGGTCACGCCGGCAAAGGTCATGGCTGCGGACCGTCGCTCCCCGCGCGCCCTGCCCAGGCGGCGGCCTGCGCCAGCACCGTGAAGTGGTCCTCGACCATCCGGGAGCGACGGGGTAGGGGATAGATGATGGGGAC
Organism: Candidatus Nanopelagicaceae bacterium; assembly: GCA_035531535.1. GTDB lineage: Bacteria > Chloroflexota > Dormibacteria > Aeolococcales > Bog-877 > AG-12. The sequence goes on from DATKSV010000091.1 coordinate 10,823, forward strand.
GACCCCCTGGTCCATCATCCAGCGCAAGCGGGCGGCGCAGTCGGCGCTGGATCCGGTCAGGGTGAAGCGCTCCAGCATCTCGTCGCTGACCAGGCCGGCTGCCCGGTCGAAGTCGCGCGCGGTCCACGCCTCCCACACGCGGCGCGCCTGGGCGCCCAGGCCCGCGAGATCGGCGATGTGGTGGTAATGCTCGCTGGCGCAGTAGAAGGCGACGCCTCGGCGGGCCGCCTGGACCGCCTCCTCGTCGTTCGAGTCGGCGCACACCATGGTCAGGCTGGCGAAGGTGAAGTCGCGCTCCTCCCGGCCGGCGCGGCGGGCCCCGGATGCCACCAGCTCGCGGAACTCTTCCAGGGATTCCGGGATCAGCCAGTTGCTGATCATGCCGTCCGCAACCTTGCCGCTCATGGTGGCCATTTGCGGCCCCAGAGCGGCCAGCCAGATCGGGATCTCAGCTCCGGCCGGCAGGGGGCCCTCGCGCAGGTGGAAGTCGTCCACCTGAAACCACTTCCCTGCATACGAGGTGCGGTTGTCGGAGAGCAAGCTGCGGACGATCTCGACTGTCTCCCGGGCCCGGCCCACCGGGCGGTCGAGAACAACTCCATGCCCGCGGCGCATGAAGCCGATGCCTCCCGGGCCCAGTCCCAACGGGCCGAAGCGGCCTCCCGAAAGCTCCCAGAGGGACCTGGCCGCCATCGCCAGCAAAGTCGGCGTCCGACTGTAGAAGTTAACGATGCTGGTGCCAAGGGTGATGCTCTGGGTGCCCTGGGCCAGCAGCGCCAGCAGCGAGAAAGCCTCCTTGCCCGACTCCTCAGTGAGGAAGAAGTTGTCGTAGCCGGTGGCCTCCGCGGCGCGCGCGAAGCGGAGGATGTCGGGATAGCCCATGTCGCCGGTGTGCAGCATCACCCCCAGCCTGGTGGTCATCTTTGCTCCTCCGAAACGGGGGCGTCTGCGGCCGGTTCAGGGCTCCGCTTCTCACTGCGGAACTTCGCCATCGGCAGCGGACCAACGGCCGCCGGCAGCTCTCCGCCCGAGAAAAAAGTGCCCAGCAGGTTGCCAGCGGTGATGGGCAGGTGCAGTTGCGAGGGGTGCTCCTCGCGGTGGTGGACCTGGATCCGAGCTGCCACCGAGCGTTGCAGGTGACCGTAGCCGGCCCCGCGGATCGCGTCCGGTGGGACCTCGTCGTCGGCCACCTTTATGCGCAGGCCGATGCGCTCGCCGGGGTGCATGCGGCGAGCCCCGGGGGTTAGCTGGATCTGGAGCCGGTACACCTGTCCAGGTGTCAGCGGGTGACGCTCCTGCAGGGCCGGCAGCGGCCGCCAGGGGCGGGAATGCGCCTGGTCCAGAGTGGCGCTGCTGGCCCGCAACCAGCCTCGGGTCAGCTCCTCATCGGTGCCGTCCGGCTGCCGGGCAAACACGGACACACTGACCAGGGCTTCCTGATCAGTGGTGCTCAGGTGAAGGTCCATCACCATGGGTCCGAGCACCTCTGTCTCCTCCACCAGCGGGGGGCTGAGGAACACCGCCTCGCCATGCCCGAACGGGGAGTCCTCGAAGGTTGTGGCCTGCTCCCCCGGCCACAGGTCGTGCTCGCTGAGCAGGCCTCCCTCGTGGAGGAAGAAGGCGATCCAGCGGGTCTCCGGCAGGGGCCAGCTGGTGGCCGTCCGCCAGTTCCCGGTGCCCGGGACGAAGAGTCGGATGGGGGACTCTTCCATGAAGCCGGTGTCATTCCCTAGCAGCCAGTGGTCGAACCAGCGGAGCGCTTCTTCATGCAGTTGATAGAAGGGACGGTCCAGGTACAAAGCGGGGCCGATCAGCAGCTTCTTGGGTCCCTGCCACTGCTCCCAGCTGCGGAAGGCGGCGGGAAGGTGGAGTCCAAACAGACCCCAGCAGGCCCCGAGGTAGGCGGGCACTTGGGTGTTGTGATAGTCGACCCGGCGCTCCTTGTAGAAGGGGCTGTCGAGCGGCTGCAGAAGAATGTCCGCCACCAGAGCGTCGGCACCGCGCGGTGAGGTCAGAGCCTGCACCAGTCCGGGCACCTCGGAGATCTCCTCATCGGCAAGGGCGCCGGCCAGCGCCTCCTGGAAGGCCCGCTCGCCATGCTCTTGCAGGTACCAGCTGCGGTAGCGGACGTTGTCGAACTTATCCTTCCACTGGAGCAGGAAGCGGTGGGAGAGGATCCCGCCGTGATACCACATGTCGCGGAAGAAGTCGGTCAGCCCGAAGGGCGCGAAGATGGCGGCCAGCGAGGGTGGTTGCAGCATTGCCACGTGGATCTGGATGGAGGCGAAGTAGGAGACCCCAAACATCCCCACCTTGCCATTGCACCACGGCTGCCGCGCCAGCCACTCGATGGCGTCGGCCACGTCCTGCACCTCCCGAGGTCCCATGACTTGAAACTCGCCGCTGGAGGCGCCGGTACCGCGGACGTTGAAGACGCCGTGGGCATAGCCGCGACGAGCGAAGAATTCGGGGTCTCCGGCCTCGATCCAGCCGCGCTGGTAGCTGAAGCCGGTGGGCCGGATCGGGGCGGTCTGGTATTCGTTGTTGTAGGGATGCATGCTCAGCAGCATCGGCACCGGCGCCTCGGTGTCGGGCCGGAACAAATTCCCCACCAGGAGGTTGCCGTCGGGGAGCGGAATTTGAAAGCCGGGCAGTCGGCGGACGCCAAACCTTCGCGGCGAGGTCTGCCAATCGGTTCCGAACATCGCTTGCCCTCCAGCTCTCTCGACTAAGGTCGGATCTGGTTCACCGGCGCCACCACCACCTCGATCCGCTCGTGGGAGAGCGCATCCTCCACCGCTGCAGCGACTTCCTGGGCGGTGCTGGCGAAGACCGTGGTGGCGCCGTAGCCACGGGCGACCAGGAGGTGGTCGATCCCCGGCAGCTCGGTGCCTGGATGGGTTCTCGGATCGCGGGGCACCGCCAGCATGTTTTCGATGGCCCGTTTGACCGCCAGGTAGCCTCCGTTGTCGAGTACGACCGCCACCACCGGCGTTCGCTGCACGACCGCGGTCCAGAGAGCCTGGATCGAGAAGTGGAGGGTGCCGTCGCCAACCAGGAGCAGCACCGGGCGGTCCGGGCTGGCCAGCTTGGCGCCCACTGCGGCCGGTAGGCCCCAGCCCAGAGATCCGCCGGTGCTGCGCCAGACCTCCCCTCCCTCAGGGACACCCCCGTGGCGGAAGACGGTTCGCGAT
>DATKSV010000092.1:0-2540 GCA_035531535.1 Candidatus Nanopelagicaceae bacterium
GACTGGGCACGCCAGCAGCACATTCACCCCCGCACCGCCCAGCGGTGGTTCGAGGCCGGCACCCTGCCGGTCCCCGCTCGCCGCCTGCCTTCGGGCACCATCTTGGTGGAGGAGACCGCCCCTCAAGCTGGCCAGGTGGCGCTGTACGCTCGGGTCGCGTCCCATGACCAGCGCTTGGACCTGGAGCGACAGGTGGGCCGGCTGGTCGAATGGGCGGCCGGCCACGACCTGGCCGTGGACATGACCGTCGCCGAGGTTGGCTCGGGCATGACTGGCGCCCGGCCCCAGCTGCGCCGGCTGCTGGCCGATGGCCGGGTCGGCACCATCGTGGTGGAGCACCGGGACCGGCTGGCCCGGCTGGGCTCGGAGTACATCGAGGCCGCCCTGCTGGGCGCCGGAAGACGGCTGGTGGTGGTCGACCCCACGGAGGTGGCGGACGACCTGGTCCGGGACATGACCGACGTGCTCACCAGCCTGTGCGCCCGGCGGTACGGGCGGCGGTCCGCCCGCACCCGAGCGCACCGGGCGCTGCGCTGTGCGGAGCAACCGGTGGAGGCCACGTGATGGCCGCTGTCCGCCAGGCATTGCGCTTCGCCCTTGATCCCAACGGCCAGCAGCGCCGGGCCCTGGCCCGCCACGCCGGAGCCTCTCGCTACGCCTACAACTGGGGGCTGGAGCGGGCGAAGGCCGCCCTGGCGGCCCGGGGGGCGGAGGACCGCACCGTGGCCGTGCCCTCGGCGATGAGCCAGCACCAGGAGTGGAACCGCTGGAAGAAAGGGCAGGACGGCATCCCCTGGTGGCCAGAGGTCAGCAAGTGCGTGGCGCAGGAGGCGTTCCGGGACCTGGCGCGGGGCCTGCGGGCGTTCTGGGAGAGCCGAGATGGAAAGCGGCCCGGCCCCCGGATCCGCTTCCCGCGTTTCAAGCAGAAGGGCCGGTCCAGGGACAGCTTCCGGCTCACCGGATCCATCCACCTCCACGCCTCCGCCGTGACCCTGCCCCGGATCGGCACCGTCCCCCTCTTGGAGGACGCGACCCGGTGGGTGGAGCGGATCGGGGAGGACTCGGTCCGGATCACCTCCGCCACCGTCAGCCGGGAGGCGGATCGGTGGTGCGTGTCCCTGGCCGTCGCGGTGGAGCGGGCCATCCCCCTCAGCAATGGAGCCGGGGACACCATCGGGGTGGACCTGGGCCTGCTCGCCCTGGCCACCCTCTCGGATGGGACGGTGATCCAAGGGCCGAAGGCGCTGCGCCGGGGTCTGCGGAAGCTGCGGCGGCTTTCCCGGGCCCACGCGCGCACGCACCGCGGCTCGCGCAATCGGGCCAAGGCCGCCCGCCAGCTGGCCCGGCACCACGCCACGGTCGCCCACCTCCGCCGAGACCATCTCCACCAGCTGACCACCCGCCTGGCCAAGACCCACGGCCGGATCGTGGTGGAAGATCTCAATGTCCAGGGCATGCTGGGCCGGCGCACTCTGGCGCGCGCCCTCGCGGACGCCGGGTTCGGCGAGTTCCGCCGCCAGCTCGCGTACAAGTGCGCGTGGTATGGCGCGGAGCTGGTGGTGGCCGACCGGTGGTTCCCCAGCTCCAAGACGTGCTCCGGCTGCGGGGCCGTGCGGGCCGAGCTCCAGCTCGCGGAGCGGCTCTACCGCTGCCAGCGCTGCGGCCTGACCCTGAACCGCGATCTCAACGCCGCGATCAACCTCGCCGGGTGGGCCCACCCGGCCGTCACCGCCAGTGCGGCGGAGACGCCAACTGCCTGTGGAGCCGACCGGAAGACCGGGCCCAGCCCGGCGGGTGGCTGTGAAGCAGGAACCGGGATCGCCCCGGAGCCCACCGGCCCGACCGGTGGTCCTCAGACCCGTGTCGCATGTGTCCCGCTTTGAGGAACGGCAGCGCTGGAGAAGCTCCTGGACGGTGCCCGGGAGCAGTCGCAACCTTGATCACCCTGGAGCCTTATGTAGGGTTGTCTGATAACCCTCAGTAAGGAGAAATCATGTCTAGGGTTATCCGTCGCCGCTGGATCGGCGATCACTCGGGGCCTTCCCGCAAGGACAACCGCGGCTGCGAGTACGAAGCCTACGTCCCCGACCGCCTGGTCGGTCGCGCCTTCACGATTGAGGGGGAGGTTGCTGCCGACATCGCCGACGCCGCGGCCGCCGTCGCCCGGCTCAACGTCGAGGCGACAAGCCTGGTCAATACCGAGGCGCTGGCACGCATCCTGCTCCGGGCGGAGTCTGTTGCCTCCTCTCGGATCGAGGGACTGGAGGTCGGGGCTCGTAGGCTGCTGCGAGCTGAAGCCGCCAGGGGCCTTGGTGATGACCCGTTGGACGTCACAGCCGTCGAGGTGCTCCGAAACATCGATGCCATGGTCTTTGCCATCGACCACATCGATGCTGGCGACCCGATCACCGTGGACCTCGTGCTGGAGGTCCACCGGCGGCTTCTCGCACGGACACGCCTAGAGGAGTACGGCGGGACGTTCCGCGACCAGCAGACCTGGATCGGCGGCAATTCGCACAACCCCTGCACGGCAGCCTTCG
>DATKSV010000093.1:0-34602 GCA_035531535.1 Candidatus Nanopelagicaceae bacterium
GTGGCGGCTGCGCAGCCGCCACAGACCAAGATCGCCATGCCTTCGGATACCGGGGCCGGGACGCCGGTCAGGAGCAAGGGCAGGGTCAGACCGACCAGACAGACCGCGATGTAGGCGGCCCCGGTGGCCATGAACGTAACCGCCAACCAGATCCCGACCGCCCGCCTGGGATCGGTCCAGTCCAGCCGGGGCCACACCGCCCCCATCCCAATCGCCAGGGAGACCAGCCCCAGCACGCAGAGCACCAGCAGCACCGCCGAAAAGGCGATCTGCGCAGGCGGGGTCGCCTCCCGGACCTCGGTGGTCACCATCAGAGCCAGGCTTGCCGCCACGGCGATCACGGCGGGCAGGATCGACTTGCCCAGCAGCAGAGAGCGCGGCGACAGAGGCGAGGCTTTCAAACACCAGAACTGCCTCCCCTCCGAGCCCACCGCCCGCAGCCCCAGTCCGCTCGCCGCGAACAGGGCCGCGAAGGCCGCAGTGGTGAGCGGCCCGTACCAGACCGGGAAGTTCTGAAACATCCCCAGCCCGGTACCCCGAGCCCTGGGCGAGAGCAGGTATACAGCGAACAGGCCGATCGGCAAGAGCAGCTGGATGAGCTGGGAAGGGTCCCGGCGGAGCATCCGCCAGTCCTTCCGGACCACCGCCAAAAACGGGGGCAGCCGGGAGAAACGGGATCCCTGGCGGCGTTGTCTGGCAGGAGTCGATTGGGCCCGGAACCATCCCTCGCGGAGCACCGGGGCCGCGGCCCGGAGTGCTCCCGAGGTCACCAGCAAGGCGGAGAAAGCCAGCGCCAGGGCGAGCCCGAGGGCGGTTGGCCATCTCCCCTGGACAGCATCCACCACGCTCTGTGCCACCCAGGTGGTGGGCAGCCATGCCGGGCCCTGGATGCCATGACTGAAGGAGCTGACCCCCAGCCCAGCGCCCCCGCCCACCGCCGCTCCGACGTCAACCGCCGCCACCCCGAACCCGACCAAGGCCACCAGCATGGCCGCGGCGTCCTTCACTCGACTGGCGGGCACGACCCGAACCAGGAGCACCACCAGTGCCAGCGCGAGCGCCATCGGCATCACCAGCAGCGAGGTCATGTCCAGGGCGGCCAGCGGCACCACGCCGGGACTCGCATACAGCAGCGCTACCGCGACGACCACCGGGCCGCCCAGAAGCGCCCCGAGGCAGATCCCGAGCGTCAACTGGCTGAGCAGACGGTAGCTGAGCAGGAGACGCGCACTGATCGGCGTCAGGAGCAGCCACTCCACGTCCCGAGCGAAGTAGACAGAGGCCAGAGCGAAGCTGACCGAGGTGCCCAGGGTGAAGGCGGTCAAGACGATGGTGAGAGTCGAGAGAGCGCCCAGGAGTTGCTGAGGATGGTCGAGGTGGGCCGCTCGCAGCAGATGCTCGACCAGGGGCAGCAGCGAGGCCCAGATCACCAGCCCCACCGGCAACGCCGCCAGGGTCACCAGGCGCCGGCCCGGGCCGCTGTTCCACCATGAGTTCCAGGTCACCCGGGCCCCGGCACGGCAGAGCCCTCGGAGCTGGGAACTACTCGACAGAGGGTCCCGCACCAGAACGGCCATTCGGTCAGGCGCCCGCACTCAGGCGCTGAGGGCGCGGATCAGGCTGGTGGTCTCCTCGTCGGCGGCGCCGGTGACAGCCATGAACGCGTCCTCCAGTGCCCCGGGCCCGCCCGAATCAGCGCCACCCCGCCGCTCCAGCTCGGCGACCGAACCCAGCGCCACCAGCCGGCCGGCCCTGAAGATGCCGACTCGATCACAGAGGGCACTGGCAATCTCCAGCGCGTGGGTGCTGAGAAACACAGTGTGGCCGGTGTCGCAGAGCGTGCGCAGCATGGTCTTCAGTTGCCGGGCCGCGTGAGGATCCAGACCGACCGTGGGCTCGTCCAGGAACACCACCTCCGGATCGGGCATCAGAGCGGCGCAGAGCGCCAGCTTCTGGCGCATCCCCCGGGAGTAGGACTGGACCAGCTGACCTGACGCGGAAGACAGCTCGAGAGCCCCCAGGAGCGCCGGGATGCGGCGCCGACGTCGTTCCCGGCTCACGCCGTGCAGATCACTGGCGAGCTCCAGCATCTCGAGCCCCGTCAGCTTCTCGTAGAGAGCGGCGTTGTCGGGGACGTAGCCGAGGTGGCGGCGGGCCTCGCTGCCCTGACGCTGGATGTCGTGGCCGCAGATCAGAACCCGCCCTCGCGACGGGCGCAGGAGCCCGACCGCCATCTTTATGGTGGTGGTCTTGCCGGCTCCGTTGGGCCCGATCAGCCCGAAGAGCTCCCCCGAAGCCACCCGTAAATCGAGGTCCGCGACCGCGACCCGGCCTTCGAAGTCCCGGGCGACTCCCTCAAATAGGATGGGGGGCGTGCCGCCACTTTGATCCGCCATCCTGGGGATTATCACCGTCGCGCTCATTCCCACCATTGCTCGATGCGACGTTGTAACCTCGAATCATGACTACAACTGCCAGCCGACCCACCTCCAGCGCGACTCGCTACCACCTCGACGACCTCAACCTCTCGCAGGGAAAGAGGGCCCGCCTCCACACCCTTCTGTACGAGCATGGGCCTGCCAACGGCACCCTGATGCTCCTGCCCATCGACCAAGGCTTGGAACACGGTCCCGTCGACTTCTTCGTCAACCCACCTGCCCTGGACCCGGAGTACCAGTGCCAGCTGGGGGTGGAGGGAAAATTCTCTGGGATCGCGCTCCAGATCGGACTGGCGACCCGCTACATGAGCCAGTACGCGGGCCGGCTACCACTGGTCCTCAAGGTGAACGGGCGCACCAACATACCCAGCTCGGACGATGCCTTCTCGCCACTGACAGCCTCAGTGGAGGACGCGGTGCGGCTGGGGGCGGCCGCAGTTGGGTACACCTGCTACGTCGGATCTCCATCCCAGGACCGCGACCTGCGTCAGATGAGCGAGATTCGCCGGGAGTGCGACCGCTATGGGATGCCCCTCATCTGCTGGTCGTACCCACGCGGCGCGGCGGTCGGCAAGAAGGGCGGCGCGGACAGCCTCTACGCCATCGACTACGCGGCCCGGGTCGCCTCCGAGATGGGCGCGGACGTCATCAAGATCAACATCCCAAGGGAGCACTCTGAGGCCGACTCCACCGCCCCAGCTCCGTATGACAGCCTGGTCGAGGATCGCCGCCAGATGCTGAGGAGGGTGGTCCGTTCCGGGGGCCGGTCGCTGGTGATCTTTGCCGGTGGCAGCCGGGTCAGCGATGAGGAGCTGCTGGCTCGGATGGAGGACTGCATGGCGGCCGGGGGCACCGGATTCATCTTCGGCCGCAACATGTGGCAGCGAAAGATGGACCAGGCCCTCGCGATGGCCTCGCGCGTACACCAACTGCTGGCCGCCTACGGCGACCGCTGAGAACTGGCGGCCAGGGATGGCATAGGCCCTCGCCGCCAGCCCCAGAACCTTTCGGGGTTTTCAATCGGCCGCGACCCTGATCACCTCGGGCCCGATCTGAGCCGGTAGCGCGAGGGCATAAGCTGGCGCCCTAGATTTTCGGCCCCCTGCCGCCCGGAACCGCTGCCCGGGTCTTCACCCGGCCGGGGTGGTGGGGTCGGCCCGGGCCCGGCGGCAGCCAGTCCCGGTGGTCAGCCGGCGGGGCTGAGCCCAAAGTGATGGAGCCGCCGCCGAGCGGTCAGCTTAGGGACCGAACAACGGCGGGATCGCCGCCCGGGCCGCGATGGCCATCAGCGGCCCCAGCAGGATCGCGAAGGAGAACACGGCCGCCCCACTCAGACCAATCCCGATCATGGCTGTGCGCCCGGGCAGCCCCAGCTCGGGTCCGTCTACTCGGGAGTCAAACAGCACCAGCAACCAGCGGAACGCCACGATTGCAGAGAGCACGGCGGACAAGAGGGCCAACCAAACCAGCCACCCCAAACCGGCCTGAAGTGCCGACTCGACGGTGAACAACCGGGCGAAGAAGCCAGCCACCGGGGGGGCACCTGCCAGCGCCACCAATAGCCCGGCCAGCACCCCAGCGAGAATGGGTGAGCGCGCCCAGAGCCCTCGCAGGGAGGCTCGGCTATCGCTATACCCCTGGGTCGCAATGGCACCGAGCAGGCCCAGGGAGGCCGTGGCCATGGGAACGAAACACAGTAGCAGGTAGAGAACACTGGCGGTGGCCGGGCGGGCCACCTCAGGCAGCGCGACCAGAGCCAGCGCCAGCTGGGCGACCAGCAAATAGGACACCACGGCGGTCAGCCGGCGCTGGCGCAGGGCAGCCAGGGGAGCCAGGATCAGGGTGGCTCCAGCCAGCACCGCCACCGTCATCCCCCAGGTCCCGCTCACGCCGCCCAGCCCACCCGGCAGGATCCGGAGCAGCGCCGCGAGGGCCGCCAGGGCGACCATCACGGTGCGCCCTATCGAAGGCGCCAGGGGTGCTTCCCCTGCCCCGCCCGCCCGCCAGACCCCGAACGGGACCACTCCCAGCTGGCCGACGGCGCCGACCAGCACCAGCACCGCCGCCAATGCCACCAGCGGGTCCACCGGCAGCGGCCGCTGGGCCAGCGCGCGCAGTTCAGTGCTCTGAGCCATCCCCGCCAGAATCGCCTCGCCGCCTACGAAAGTCGCCACCAAGGCGCCGCTGATCGCCAGCGAGCGCACCGCCAACCGCATGCTGCCAGGGTCCGTCTTGCGCAAACCCAGGGCCACCAGAAGCGGCAGAGAGGTCATGCTCAACCCCACCGCCAGACTGACCATGTCGGCGGAGGAGGCGGTGAAGAGGACTCCGGCCGCACTCACCAGCAGGAGGGCATGGTAGAGCCCTACGTGGGGCTCGAGTTCAGCCTCCGTATCCGCCCCGGTGAGGATCAGCGCCCCGGCCGCGGCCAGGCCCACCGGGTAGAAGAAGAGCGCAAAGCGGTCGATCAGAAAGCTTCCGTGCTCGATGTCGGGCGGGGTGGATCCGAAGGAGCTCTTCCAGAAACCAACGCTCGCCAGGAAGGCGAGCACGAGCGCGCCCAGAGCCACCCAGCGGCTGAGGTGGCGCTGGCCCAGGAACGACGAATCCCCGCCCAGATCCAGCCAGCTGCAGATCACCGCCCCCAAGACCAGGATCGCAATCGGGCCAAAGTCCTCGACGAACGCCAGGTTCACTTGTGAGCCTTCTTGGCGACCGGAGGCGGAGCTGGAGCATAGCTCGAGACCCGGGCAGCGACCAGGTCGGTGCCATGAACTGTGTAGGACACGAAGTAGCCTCCCGAGACCCCGAATACGATCACTGCGGCGGCCAGGATCCAGCCCGCGTAGAACTCGGATCCGTGGGAGTCGCTGACCGCGATGCCTTCCTCGGCCGGCGCCGGGGCGGCCCAGAACACGGTGTTACCGGCCCGCCAGATGGCGGCAGTCAGCAGCAGCAGGCCCAGCACCGTGAGCGCAGTCACGAAGCGGTGGGCCACCAAGCCTCCGACCAGAACCTGGAACAGGCCCGGGAAGCCCGCTAGCAGGGGCACCCCCAGAAGTCCTGCCGCGGCCACTGCGAACAGCAGCCGCAGACGCGGCGCGCTCGCCGCCGCCCCGGCCAGCTCACCCAGCCGGCCACGCCCAGCCCGATCCGAGACCACCCCGATGGCGAGCAGGAGCAAGGGCGCGAAGAACACAAATGCGAAGGCGACCCCGAGGGCACCGGCGATCGAGGTCTCCGAGAAGGCCGTGATCCCGAGCAGCACCGGCCCCCCTATCGCCACCAGAGAGTTGGCCGCCACCCGGCGCAGATCCCGACTGCCACGGGCCGCCAGGGCACCCCAGTAAAGGGTCAGGAGAGCCAGGCCCAGCAGCGGCACGACAAGTTGCAAAGACCCGCTGGGATCCATGTCCAGGGCCACCCGGACCAATCCATAGGCACCGACCGGCAGAGCGCTGATGGCGAGCAGCATCCCCACCGGGGTGGAGGCGGCGCTGATGCCGTCCACGAACCAGCGGTGCAGGGGGAAGATCGCCATCCGAGACCCGAAGGCCACCAGCAGCAGCACCGCCACGATCAGGCCCGGCGCCCCTTTAACCGGATTGACGGTGGACAGGGTGAGGAAGTCGAAGGTCCGGTTCCCGGTCCTGAGCAGCATCAGCAGGATGGCGGCCAGCAGAGCCACCCCAGAAAGCGATTGCGTCCAAAGGACCCTCCTGGCGACGGCACCAGCCCGAGGGCCGCTCCCAAATGAGATCAGGAGGGCGAGCGGGATGACTGGCAAGCAGAAGAAGACCACGAACAGGAGCAGGTCCTGGGTGGCGAAGGTCCCGGTCAGACCGACCTCGACCAGCAGCAGGAGCGCGAAGTAGGTTCGGTAGCGCTCACGCTGCCGCCAGCTGGCCAAGACCAGGGCGGGAAAGACGGCCGTGATTGCGAACAGCAGCATCAGGCTGAGGCCGTCAACGCCGAGGTGGTAGTCCATCTGGATCAGGAAGCCCCGCAACCAGGGGGCGTCGAAGTTGGGTTGTGGCAGGGCTCCCTGGGAAGGGTTGCCGACAGCTCCCAGCAGATCAAAAACGGCGATCAGCAGTGGCAGGAGGGTGGCGAACAGGGCGGTAGTCCGGACCCGGAATCGTTGCAGATCGGTGGCCACCGGCAGTGCCAGCACCACCATGGCGCCGACCAAGGGCAGGAACACGATCAGGGTGAGGCTCAGATCCGAAGGCATCTAGGGCAACCCCACCGGATGGGCGGCTCCCACCCAGGCGACCACGGCCACCGCCAACGCCAGCACCGCCAGGGTTGCCACTCCGGACCTGCCGCTCCAGCCCGGCCACCAGTTGCGCTCACCTTCCACCACCTCGAGCAGGCTTTGGAAGCTGGCCCCGGCGGCGTCGGCAACGGGGTCCCACACGAGGCTGGTGAAAAGGTCTACCACTCGGCCCGGCCAGCCCAGGATCACGCGCTCGCCACGCTCGACCAACTGGGTGCCGTCCGCGAGCGCGTCCCAGCCGGCCCGCTCGGGCGCCACCTGGGGCCCTTCGGGCCGGACCAGCCACATCGTGATGGCTCCGAGCAGGGGCGCCAATAGGGTCAGCACCAGCGCCCAGGCCTCCAGCGGGAGGGCGGTGCCGCCCTTGTGCGGAGCCAGGAACGGACCCAGGCCAAAGTGGACGGCAGGCAGACTCAGCAGGCCACTGAGCACCGCCAGGACAGCCCACGCGCGCAACACCTGGAGCTGGCCGGGGCCCCGGGTCTGGCCCAAGTTCCGACGAGTGGCCCGGGCCTCGCGCGGATCGGTGGGGTCAGCGCCGCGCAGGGCAGCGAGGGCGACCCGCGCACAGGCCGCGGCCAGGATGCCGGAGGCCAACAGCTCGCCACCGCCGCCGATCACCCGCAGCCAGGCGCTGGGGGCCCGCAGGCCGGCCCCGACGCCGCCGAACGCGGCCCCGAGAACGGCGGCTCGGCCGAAGAATGTACCCGCGCCCACCAGCCCACCGCACGCCGCCAGCGCCAGCAGCAAAACCACCACAGTGGGCCGGGCCTGGCGCCAGGCCGGACCCAGCTTGTGGACCGTGTCGACCCGCAGGTCGCGGCTGAGATGGACTGAGACCGCCCCAAGCGCACTGCCGCCGAGCATGGCAGCCACCGCCAGTGCCACCGCCCCACTCGGAGTCCCCAGCCCGAAGCCGACCAGGACCGCGCCTGCCATGCTCCCGGCAGTGAATGCCGCGAAGCGTCGCAGACGGGTCTCTCGCAGAGCCAAAACCGCCAGCACGAGGCTGGAAAGAGCAGCCAGGACCACCAGCGCGGGCAGAACCCCCGCGGCCAGTTGGAGCAGGGTGTAGGTCTGAGCCAGCAGCGACGTCGCCACTGCCAGCCCGAGCACCCCTAGTAGGGTCGCCGCCGTGGCGGCCGGAGAGTCGCCCAGTCCGCGCCAGAGGCCGTGCCAGGGAATTTGGCCAGAGGCGGTGATGGCAGCCAGCAGCACCAGCGCCGCCGCCAGGGTCAGGGTACGGCCGCCCACCCCGTGGACCTGGCCGTGGGCGGCCGCGGTCCAGATGGCCGTGAGCGCGGCCAGGTTCAGACCATCGGGAACCACGCTCACCCCGTGCTTGGCGGCCGCGGTGGCAGCCACCTCGATCGGGCCGGAGAACTTGACGTAGATGACGACCGCCGCCAGCAGCAGGGAGAGTCCACCCAGGCGCCAGACCACATAGGTCCTCCTGGCTGCCGGCCCCGCCCCAGAGCCCAGAGCGCTGCCGATCAAGAGGGCCGCGAAGAGGCCACAGAGCTCGAAGCCGAGCACCACCTGGAACAGGCCCGGAGCCATGATCAGAGCCACCGCCGCAAAGCTGAGCAGACTGACAAGGCGCATCAGGGCGGCCAGCCGGGGATCGCTGCGCAGCTGGATCATCAGTTGGGTCTGGCCGAGCACCACCACCAGTGCCGCCGTGGCCGCCAGTGCCGCCGCCACCGGTGTCGAGGCGTAGCCGACCCCGACCTGGAAGTTGGGTGCGAGCAGTGTGGTGGTTGCCGAGTTGAACGGGCTCTGGGTGACCGAGAACGTCCAGAACGTGAGCGTCGACTGGTGAATCGTGGGATAGCGGAGCGCGGTCGCCACCAGCACCGCCAGCGCAGCCAGCAGGGTCAGCCACGCGGCGCCGATCAGGGTCAGAGCTGCACCCCGCCTGGTCTCGGCCAGATAGCTGAAGGCGACCCCGGCCGGTGGCAACAGGATCAGGGCCCAGGCGGCCTCGAAGAAATGCACCTCAGCCCCCCTCGCCCGGGGTGGGGCCAGCCTGGGCGGAGGCGCCGGGCGCCGGGCCGGAGACCGCCTGCCCAACATCCTCGGCGCCAACATCCTCGGCGCCAACCCCCTGATCGGTATCGGGCTCTCCTTCGGAGTCAGCGTCTGCCCCATCCGGTACCGCTGCGGCCCTAGCTAGGACCTCGGCCAGCAGGTCAGAGCCGGTGCGGCGCCAGAGCACCGCCGTGAGGGCGATTCCGACTCCCACGAACAGGCTCCCCAGTAGCTCCACCAGGATCGCAAAGGCCTGCAGCTGAGCGGCGCCAGCCGGCCTGGCGGACGCGGAGAAGCCGACCAAGGCCACCACCACAGCGGAGAAGAACAGCACCAGAGCCGCCAAGGCCCCCATGGCATCGCGGCGATGGATGAGCGCGAACACCGCCACCCCCGCCAGGCAGGCGGCCAGCCCCAGCAGGACCGCTGAAGTCTGCGTCACCTGGTACCGCCTCGGCGGGCGGCCCGGGCGGCCTCCCGGGCCGCCTCCCGCTGGGCGGCCCGGCGCTGCTGCTCGGCGGCTCGGCGCCGGCGGATTGCTTCAGCCTGCTCCTCAGCCAACTCGCGGCGGTCACGCTCCACCAGCGCCGACGCGCCCACCATAACCGCCGCGGCCAGGACCACCAGCCCCAGCACCCCGACGCCGGCCCCGAGCAGAAAATGCCGCCCAACATCGGCCAGCGACGGAGCCAGCCTGGATTGGGCACCGAACGCGGAGCGACTGGCGATCCCGGACGCGATCAACAGGGCGGCGACGACGACCGCCGCGGCGGCGGCCAGCCCGACCGAAGTCCGGACCTGGGCCGGGCTCGGCTGGGTCAGAGCGAACCCGGCTCGGAAGGGCCGTGATAGCGGCGAGAGCATGGCCACCTCCGCCACCACACCGAGGATCAGAACGGACAGGAATGGCAGCACCGCGCCGGCCAGCAGGAGTGCCACCGCCACCGCCAGCGACATCAGCCCCAGAGCCAACAGCTGCAGTGACCGTTCGCGACGCAGCAGCAGCGTGATCGCCGCCCCAATCGCGATGCCCCCAGCGGCCGCCACGCCGATCAAAGGGCGCTCCGAACGGGCAGGGGGCGTCGGAGCCTCGGAGCGCGGTCAGTCCAGGTCTTACAGGGCACGGGCGGTCATTTTATGGGACCGCGCCAGGCGAGATCGCGCGGATGAAGCTTTCAGCGGTCGCGCAGCGTGAGCCGATCGGCGAAACGCTCCAACCGCAGCCGGATCGGGGCGGGCAGCACCCGCAGACTGGCCAGGGCTTCACTGCTCCAACCATCCGCCACCGTCCGGGCGGTGGCGAGCGCGCCGGTGTCCCTGACCAAATCCAGGATCCGATCCCGAATTTCTCCGGCCTCCTCAGGCTCGGCCGCGTCCATGGTGCGGAGCTGACCCAGGACCCGTGTTCGGTGGGGTCCTCGCAGAGCGCACAGCACCGGGAGCCCACAGATCCCCTGGGCCAGGTCGGTCCCGGCCGGCTTGCCGGTTCGAGCCGGGTCGCTGAAGTCCAGGCAGTCATCGATGCCCTGGAAGGCGAGCCCCAACCTGCTCGCGAACCGCGTCACCGCTCTGGTTTGGACCGCAGTGGCCCCACCCAGCCGAGCTCCGGTGGCGGCGCAGGCGGCCAGCAGGGCGCCGGTCTTCAGCTGCGCCACACGCACGTAGGGCGCCATCTCGCCTGACCAGATGGAGCGCCTCTCCAGCTCCTGGAGCTGACCGTCCGCGATCTCGACCAGAGCCCGCGCGAACCCCCGGGAGATGCGGGGATCGCCCAACCTGGCCACCAGCCCCGAGGACCGGCCCAGGTAGTAGTCGCCCACCCCGAGGGCCGCCAGGGGGCCAGCGATGGAGGCGACCGTAGGCACGCCCCGGCGCGATGCGGCGCCGTCCACCAGGTCGTCGTGACACAGGGTGGCCGCGTGCAGGATCTCCATGGCGGCGGCCCCCTGGAGGAGTTGGTCAGGGCGGTACCGACCGCCAATCTCTCCGGCCAGCAGGACCAGGCGCGCTCGAATCCGCTTGCCGCCGGCGCTGAACAGGGCTGCCATCGGCCCCGCCACGCTGGCCGGGTCGACCGCCAGGATCTGGCCCAGGCGACGCTCGACCGGATCGTTGGCAGCCAGCAGGAGATCGAGGTCAGCCGCGTGGCCAGGCAGCACGTCAGGATTGGCCCCAACTCGGGACAGCCGGCGCCCCGCGCGCCACCACCTGGCCTGAACCGAGGCCGGCAGGCGGGTCGCCCGGGCTCCGGACAGCCCGCAGGCTGGCAACAGCCGCCGTGAGGCCAGGGAGCCGCTCCCGGAGGCGACCAGAGTGGCGCCGGCCTCGCTCAGGCCGTCGGCGAGAGCCGCCTCCATGTCCACGTCCTCATAGCCAGAGAGGGAGGCTGCCGCCTGGGCCAGACAGTAATCGCCGGCCAGGGTGGCCATCCCCACCGACTCGCGCCCGGCGGCGGCGGCAGCGTGCCACTCCAGGGCCCGCTGCGTGAGTTCAGCCGCGGCGGCGGCGTGGATCGCTGCCGTGCTGTCGCCGCCCGCCGTTTCGGCGGCCCGCAGGGTCAAACGAGCTGGAAGACCCATCTGGTGCTCGCGCGGCGCCACGGCGCGACTCCAGCCCAGGCTAGCGATCACCTCGGCAGCGCGCTGCTGCGCCGGTGGCCAGACTCTCAACTCACCGTCAGCCTTGGGGCTGGCCATGGCTGCGGCCAGGGGACCGGCGGTCACCGCGACTCCCGAAGGCGCGCCCACGACCAGCCACCCGCCAGAGCCAGCAGGAGCACCAGACTGACGACCACCACCACCAGCAGGCTGCCAGCGCCGACGGCGCTGGCCCCCAGCAGACTGCTAACCAGGATCACCACGGCCAGAGGCGCCCCCAACCAGACCGCGAGCGGCACCCTCCGGGACGCAGCCCGGAGCCGGGACACGCGCGCCTCTCCGGCCGGCGCCCGGGACCCCAGGGCGACAACCAGCGCCACCAGAACAACCCCGACGATCCCTCCCACAATCATCCTCAGGCCTCGCTGTCGGGATTGACCGCAGGGCCCCAGGGGCGCGGCGGCGCCGGGCCCACTGGTTGGGGCGGTGGCAGCAACAGGTAGACCGCCAGGGCCGCCAGGGCGACTCCGGCCAGGAGCACAGTCACAACCCCTATGCCGTCACCCAGGGTTGGGCCCCAGGAATTGTTGAGAGCTCCCACTTCGGCGACCAGGCTGGCCACGATCGCCAGCCCAACTACCGCCAACGGCCAGCTCCGGGACCACCACGACGCCTGCAGGGCAGCCATCGAAGCCCAGCACCCGGCCAACGCCACCAGGAGCAGCAAAACCTCCACCGGCCATGCCATTACGCCATCTCTTCCTTGTTGGACTCGGCTACTTCCCCGCCCGCCACCACGCGATCACCATCGTAGAGGACCAGGGACTGTCCGGGCGCGATCCCCGCCTGCGGCTGGGCGAAAACAACCCCTGCCTCGGCCTCGCCGAAAGGCGTCCAACGCGCCTCCGCAGGACGCCCATGAGCGCGCGTCTGAGCCTCGCCCTGGATCGTCTGGCGAGGAGCTTGGCCGTCAGGGTAGACGCACCGCTTCAAGGTGCAGTGCGAGATCAGCAGGGACCGCCAGGGACCGACTACTAGGGCATTTTGCTCGGGTCGCAACTCGATCACGTAGTGGGGCTCAGAGTCGGGCCTGGTGACCTCCAGATCCAGGCCCTGACGCTGTCCCACCGTGTAGAAGGGGAGCCCGCGGTGAGTCCCAACCCGGACGCCGCCGGGGCCGATAATGGGACCCTTTTCGAACTTCCCAGCCAGTTCCCGCTGCAGCATCTGGCGGTGGTCACCACCCCCCACGAAGCAGAGCTCCTGCGAGTCGGGCTTCTGGGCAACTCCCAACCCGAGCAGGCCGGCCAGGGCCCGGACCCGAGGCTTCTGCAGCTGCCCCAGGGGGAAGATCGACCGACTGAGGACCTCCTGATCGCAGCGGAAGAGTGTGTAGGACTGGTCCTTGCGCTGGTCCTCAGATCGGTGGAGCGTGAAGGTCCCATCCCGCCCCGGCCTGACATTGGCGTAATGACCGGTGGCCAGATGGCTGGCGCCAACCGCAGCCACCCGACGCAGCAGTTCCGAGAACTTGACCGTTTCGTTGCAACGCACACAGGGGTTGGGGGTCCTGCCATGCCCGTACTCGTTGAGAAAGTCGGCCACCACGGTCCTCTGAAAATGCTCCCGCAGGTTGAGGACGTAGTGAGGTATTCCCAGCCGAGCGCAGACCCGGCGAGCGTCCTCCACCGCATCGACCGAGCAGCACCCCCCTTCGCCCAGCTCCATCTCCTCGGTGCCCCAGAGCCGCATCGTCACCCCCATGGTCTCAACGCCGGCGGCAACGCACAGAGCAGCTGCCACCGAGCTGTCCACGCCGCCACTCATGGCGACCGCCACCACCGCACCGGGGGGCAGATAGGCGCTCCAGGCCTGGAGGCCAGCTGCCTCCAGGAGGGGCGCCACTTCAGCGGGGAAGGGAACGCGGCCGCCCATATCACCGATCTCGCCGGCGTAGGCTAGCCGCAAGCTGTCAGGGTCGGGCCCATGACCCTCCCGGCGCCGCCCACCTCCATGGCAGACGGTTCGACCCAGCGGTCTGGCACGGTCCAGACACCAGCCTAGTAGAGGCTGGGGCCGCCCCCAGCGACCGCCGGGACGATGCTCAGCTCGTCGCCACCACTCAAAGTGGCCGCCAGGCCGCCCGCCGCGCGGATGTCCTCGTCATTGCGGTAGACGTTGACGAAGTGCCGCAGGCTCCCGGAGACCTCGAAGAGCCGCGACTCAAAACCCGGGTACTTGTGCTCGAGGTTGTGCAGCGCCTCGCCAACCGTGCTCCCCTCCGCCTCGACCTCAGACGCGCCTGCGGTGAGCTGCCGGAGTGGGCTGGGGATTCGAATTCTCACATTCACCGCGCTCTCCCGGTCACAGATCCCAGTATATGGGAGCGGATGGAGTTCGCGGCTCGCTCGCCGCTCACGATCGCCCCCTCCACGGTCGGGCTGATCAGGTAATCTCCCGCCAGCGCGATCGCGTCCCCCACCCGCCCCGGGCACAGAGCGGCCAGCTGGCGGAAGTGTCCGGGGCCGAACAGGGTGACGGCGTGGTCCCAATGAAAGGAGGCCTCGGCGAGGTGGGGGCGGTGACGCAGCTCCGGCAGCAGGCCCGCGGCCAGGTCCTCCATCCCGGCTCCGATCGGAGCGTCCAGCCCGGCCCGGGTCGCCGCTGAGGCCGCCCCATACGCGACCGCCGCCACCTTGAACAAGTCGCCTCGGCGAGCTGCGACCAGCACGATCGGGGCGGCCCCGGACCCCGACCGCAGCAACTGGCCGGGGTCGCCGGCTTCGGCGGGCAGGTGCCACCAAGCACGCGTCACCCGCGAGTGGCGGATCCCTCCCAGGAACGCCCTGAGAGCCGGCCCCGGATCGACCAACTCCACGGCCTGGGCGGGAGGCGTCGCGATCACCACGGCGCGGCTGTCTACGCTGGCGCCCGAAGCCAGCTCCACCACCACCCCCCGGCTGCTGTGACGAAGGCTCTGCACGTGCCCGGCGGAGCCGAGGCGGATCTCCAGGCCGTCGGCCATCGCCAGGGCCAGCTGGCTGAGGCCCCCGGCCAGCACCTTGGGCCGAGCCCCAAGGTAGAGTCGGCCCGCCTGCAGCAACAGCACCTGACTGAGTTCGTCGAGCCCACAGAAGGCGTTCCACTCGAAGGCCGGCCGCAGGGCCGCGTCGACGAAGCCAGCCCCTAGGCGGCGGGCGGCGTAGCCGGCGATGGAGTCGGTATCCAGGCCGGCGGCCCGCTCCGGCCGCTCAAACGCCAGCCGCCGCCACCCCCACGCCACGTCGAGCGCCGCCCGGGCGATCCCCGGCAGATCCCCCAGCGAAACCGGCGACGGGGCGCGGCCCGGAGCGGGCCGAAGGCTTGCCGTCAGGCCGCAGCGATCCAGCCACCACTTGGTGCGACGGTAGAAGGACCAAACGTGGCTGGCGCCCGCTTCCACGACCCCATCGCCCAACTCCAAACTCAGGACCCGACCGCCGATGCGCTCCCCTCGCTCGAAAAGGACCACCGGCAGGCCGGCGTCAGTCAGGGCTCGGGCGGCTGCGAGCCCTGCCATGCCAGCGCCCACCACCGCGATCAAGGATGACGCCCGGCGGACGCCCGCGGCTTGAGGGTCAGGCAGGAGGTGGCTGCGCTGCAGGGGTGTCCTGCGACTCCGGGACAATGACCACCGCGGTCCCGTAGGCGAGGATCTCGCTGACACCCTGGGAGAGCTCGTTGGAGTCGTAGCGCATGGCGATGATGGCATTGCCACCCAGGGCGGCCGCATGCTCGACCATCAGGTCATACGCCTCCTGGCGAGCGTGGTCGCTCATCTTCATGTAGACGGTCTGTCGCCCTCCCACGAACTGTTGCAGGCCGGCCCCGAGATTGCCCACCACCGAGCGCGAGCGAATCATGAGGCCCCTGACGACACCCAGCTGGCGGACCACTTTGTAGCCGTCGAACGCGGTTCCGGTGGTGACCCACAGGGGTGGTGGTGTATGGCCGGTCTCGGGCTCCGGTTGGTAGCTCACGGCGCCAGTCTAAGCGCTTCGCGCGGCCGAGTGGCGACGGGGTTGAGGCTCATCCTGACCTCGCGTCTTGGAGCCCATCCGATCACCGCCGCCGGAACTGGATCGGCCTGGGAAGTTGACGCCACACGGTGCCTCCAGCTCCAAGAGCGAAACGACCGGGCCCGACGACGAGCGATCAGCCAGGGCCGGGCCCCCCTGCCGGCAGGGAGACATCGACTGCCTCAGAGCCGATGTCGTCCAGGGCCCCGGCGAGGATGGAGTCGTAAACGAACTGGGACCAGGTCTCCATCTCCAGGTAGAACACTCCCAGGTCGCTGAGCGCGGTCATGCGGCCCTCCAGTTTGTCGTGTTCCCGAACCGCCACTGCCGCCCCGGCGGCGTCGACTTCGATCAGGACTCCGAGGTGGACCCGGCCCACCTCCCCGGCATCGTCCTTGATCAGACCGACGGCCCTGCCCATCAGGTCGCGGCCACAGACCACCTCCTCCGCCCACTCGCGGCGGGCGCCGCGGATGAAGGCTTGGTCGAGCGCCCCATCGTCGGCGTTGATGTGGCCGCCGACCCCGAGTGTGACCTGGCCCCGCAGGCGCCTCTCGCTGCCGGCTTGGAGCCGACGCATGGCCAGCACCCGATCCTCCGACCTGACCACCAGATGGGGGATGACCTGCTGCCATTCCGGCCGACTCTCGACCTCGGAACGGGGCCTGAACTCGCCGGCGACAGCGATCGCCTCGAGCAGGCGGGTAACCCCACCCCGGCGAATGCCATGCCATGACCCATCTGGCAGGGCCACCCGGCGGGGCACCACCAGCACCAGCTCCCGGCCCGCGCCGCGCGCCACCGCCGGGGCCCCCGAAGCTGCCATCGCCGAAGAGCATAGTGGCGCCGTCGTAACCTGGCGCGGATGGCGCCCGGAGAAGTCTTCTGCATCGTCGGCGCCGGTCTCGCCGGGGGCCGCGCCGCGGCCACTCTGCGCGAGCTGGGGTTTGAGGGGCAGGTGGTCCTCATCGGTGACGAAGCGGACCCTCCCTACGAGCGGCCGCCTCTCTCCAAGGCCTTCCTGCTCGGACAGGTGCCCAGGGCCCGGCTCCTGCTGCGCCCCGCCCCGTACTACCGGGAGCACGGGATCGAGCTCAGACTGGGCGCCAGGGCGATGGAGCTGCAGCCCCTAGAGCACCGCCTGCGGTTGCAGGATGGCTCCCAACTGAGCTACGACCGGCTCCTGCTCGCAACCGGCTCGACCGCCCGGACGCTGGCGGTGCCGGGGGCTGACCTCGACGGCGTGATGACCCTGCGGACGGTGCAGGAGGCAGAGCGCCTCCGGGCCCTCCTTGAGGGGCGGCCCAGAGTGCTGGTGGCAGGGGCAGGGTTCTTGGGCTGCGAGCTGGCGGCGGCGGCTAGCTCCAGCGGCTGTGAGGTGCGGCTGCTCGAGCTCGGCCCCTCGGCGATGCCCAACATGGGGTCCCAGGTCGGCGAGTTCGTGGTCGGGACTCATCGCCGCCATGGAGTTGAGGTCGAGTTCCGGCAGGAGGTGACGGAATTCCAGGGCGGCCAGCGCGTCGAGGCGGCGGTCCTGGCAGATGGCCGGATCGTGCCCTGCGATCTGGCGCTGGTATGCGTCGGGGCCACCCCCAACACTCAACTGGCCCAGTCGGCTGGGCTGGAGCTGGCTGATGGAGTGGTGGTCGACGCCAACTGCCGCAGCTCCGACCCGGATATCTTCGTTGCGGGCGATCTGGCCAGCCTCTGGAACCCCGGGCTGGGCCGGCGGCTGCGGCTGGAGCACTGGGACAGCGCCCAGCGTCAGGGAGCCCACGCGGCGGCGGCAATGCTGGGGACCGACGAGCCATATGACCCCTTGCCCTACTTCTGGTCGGAGCAGTACGAGGCCATGATCCAGCAGGTTGGCCTGCTCGCCCCTGATCAGCAGGTGGTGGTCCGCGAGGGTATGTCGGATGGCAGCTTCGCCGCCTTTCACATGCGCCAGGGTTCGGTGGTCGCCTGCGTGGCCGTGAACCGCTACTCCGACCTGGCTGCCGCCCGCCGCCTGATCGCCTCGGGGGCGCCGGTGGAGGCTCGCGCCCTGGCCGATCCGGCGGTCGACCTCAGGCAGCTGGCAACCAGCCTAGCTGGTCCTGGATGAGCCGCACCCGTCGCGGCTTTTCAGGACAGTATGTCCAAGCTCTTACAGTCACACTGCACCGCCGAGGCCGATGCATTAGGACCAGTTTGCCCGTAAGCTTGGAGCAGCGTGAGCGACTCGACTGGGGCGGGAACGGGGGTGGCAATCACCGGAATCGGGCTTGTCACGCCCATAGGAACCGGAATCGAGCCGGTATGGCAGAGTCTTAGCACTGGCCGATCTGGCATCGGGCCCATCACCCGCTTCGACGCCAGCGGCTATCCAACCCGGATCGCCGGCGAGGTGGCTGACTTTGACCCCGAGCTCTACATGGACCGCAAGACCGCCCGCCATGTGGCTCGCTACGGCCAGTTGGCGCTGGCCGCCGCCCGGATGGCCGTCGAGGACTCCGGCCTGCGCCCGGAGGCGATGGGCCCTGACGAGGTCGGGGTGGTGGTCAGCTCCGCCGCCGGCGGCATGGACGAGATCGAGCGAGCCGACCACATGCTGCTCGAGCGCGGCATCACCCGGATCAGCCCCTTCATGGCGCCCATGATGATCACCGACATGGCGGCCGGGCTGATCGCCATCGAGCTCCATGCCGGAGGCCCCAACTACGCGGTGGTGAGCGCCTGTGCCAGCAGCTCGCACGCCTTGGGCGACGCCGCGGAGGTGATCCGCCGGGGCGACGCCGTGGCGATGATCGCGGGCGGGGCCGAGGCTGGCATCACGCCCCTGCTGGTGGGAGCCTTCTGCCAGATGAGCGCCCTCAGCCGCCGCAACGACGATCCCACCGCGGCCTCGCGCCCCTTCGACCGCCATCGCGACGGGTTCGTGATGTCTGAGGGAGCGGTGGTCATGGTGCTCGAGGAGGGGGCCCACGCCCGCCGGAGGGGGGCCCACATCTGGGGCGAGATCCTCGCCTCCGGATCGAGCGCGGACATGTACCACTTCACCGCCCCCGATCCAGAGGGCAGGGGCGCGGCCCGGGCCATGGCGGTGGCGCTGCGCAAGGCGGGGGTGGCTCCCAACCAGGTCGGCTACATCAATGCTCATGGGACTTCCACCGCGCTGGGCGACATCGCGGAAACCCTAGCCATCAAGCAGGTGATGGGGGACTCCGCCAACCGGGTAGCGGTGAGCTCGACCAAGTCCATGACCGGACACCTTTTGGGTGCCGCCGGGGCCATGGAAGCCGCCGCCTGCGTGCTGGCGATGGACCGCAAGTTGCTGCCCCCGACGATCAACTTGGAATACCCCGATCCCAGATGCGACCTCGACTACGTACCCAACCGGGCGCGCCCGGCCGAGGTTCAGATTGCCCTCTCCAACTCGTTTGGGTTCGGCGGGCACAACTCCTGCCTGGTCATCGGCCGGGGCAGTTCCTAATCGCCTTGAGGAGAATCCCACGTGACTGACACAGCCGCCGCCGAAGGTCCGCTTGATTTTGCCGAACTTCAGGGAATAGCCAGCGAGATCCTGGGCGTGGACGCCGACCGGGTCCAGCTGGACGTGAGCTTCGCCAAGGACCTGGCGGCTGACTCCCTGGACCTGGTGGAGCTGATCATGGCCGTGGAAGACCACTATCAGATCACGCTTCCGCCCGACGAGCTCGATCACATGAAGAAGATCGGCGACCTCTGGACCTACCTGCAGGAGCATCGAGGAGACAGTTGACCGCACCCGCAGTTTGGGCCCCGCCCGCCCTGCTCTCCCCCATCGCCCTGCTGTTTCCCGGCCAGGGCGTCCAGCGTCCCGGCATGGGCCGCGAGCTGACCACGATCTCGCCGGCAGCCAACCGCGCTCTGGACCGGGCGGAGGCGGTCCTGGCAATGCCGGTCCGTCGGCTCTGCTTCGAGGGACCCGCCGAGGAGCTCCTGCTGACTGAGAACATCCAGCCCTGCCTGGTGGCGATCTCGTACGCCGCTTTCGAGGCCTACCGCGAACGCTTCGGCACCGCTGACGTGGCCCTGGTGGCCGGCCACAGTCTGGGCGAGATCAGCGCATGTGCCGCCTCCGGGGCGATCACCTGGGATGAGGCCCTGCTCCTGGTTCGCGAGCGGGGCCGGCTGATGGCGGCCGCGGCCGACTCCAGCCCCGGCCGGATGCTCGCCATCGTCGGCCTGCTGGAGCCAGAGGTGGAAGCGATCCGCCATCAGGCCGGCCGCCTGGGTGGGATCTGGCTGGCCAACCTCAACGCCCCCAACCAGTTCATCCTCAGCGGCGAGGCGCCCGCCATCGATCTGGCCGCCAGGCTGGCCACCGAGGCCAAGGCACGACGGGTGCTGGTACTCGACATCCCGCTGGCGGCCCACTCCCCTCTGATGGAGCGAGCGGCGGCCAAGCTGGCGGAGAAGATCCGGGAGCTGCCGCTGCGAGCTCCGACCATCCCCCTGGTCGCCAACGGCACCGGCGCCGTGCTGCACTCGGTACGCGCGATCCGCTCTGAGCTCGTCGGGCACCTGCTCCGGCCGGTGCTCTGGGCGAGGACCATGACCGTCATGCAGCGGCTCCGGATAGGGACCGTGGTCGAGCTGGGACCGGGCCGGGTGCTGGCCAGCCTGGCCGCCAAGCACATGGCGGGAGTGGCCACCTGGAACGCCGACGAGCTGCTCGTCGACGGCGCTCAGGGATAGCTTTGGAACTGGATCTCTCCGGCCGGAAGGCCCTGGTAACGGGGGCCGGCAAGGGTATCGGGGCCGCCATTGCCAAGGAGCTCGCGGAGCTGGGGGCCAAAGTGGTCATCAACTACCGCTCCGATCGGGAGTCCGCCGCCGCCACAGCGGCGGAGGTGCCCGGCGCGGTGATCCATCAGGCTGATGTCGGCGACCCCCTCCAGGTGGCCGAGATCTTCTCCCAGCTGGGCCCGTTCGACATCGTGGTCAACAACGCGGGCGTGCTTCGGGACCGCCTTTTGCTGCGGATGACCGGGGACGACTGGGACCAGGTCCTGCGCACCGACCTCACCGCCAGCTTCCACGTGATCAAGGCCGCGGTTCCCCACATGATGAAGCAGCGTTGGGGACGGATCGTGAACGTCAGCTCCATCGTCGGGCTGGGGGGCAATCCCGGCCAGGCCAACTACGCTGCCGCCAAGGCCGGCCTGATCGGACTGACCAAGTCGGTCGCCAAGGAGCTGGGCTCCCGCGGCATCACCTGCAACGCGGTAGCGCCCGGTTACGTGTTGACCGAGCTCACCAGATCCTCTGTGTCCGAGGCACAGCTGGCGGAGCTGATCCGGATGACTCCGCTGCGCCGGGCCGGCACCCCCGGTGAGATCGCCGCCGCCATCGCTTTCCTGTGCACCCCGGCCGCTGCCTTCGTCACCGGCGAGGTGCTGGTGGTGGATGGCGGCCTCTCTGCCTGAACCCAAGCGTCCACCTACCGGGATGGCGTCCCGGCTAGGCTCAACCGGCCGCCTGCAAGCTCCTCAGCACCACCCCGACCTCGTGGGCCGGGTCAGTGGCATCGGCGGCCGCCTCCAAGAGCAGGCTCGCAACCACCACGGCGTCAGCCAGGCCGGCCAGGCCCTGGATCTGCTCCGCCCGTCTCACCCCGAAACCCAGCGCCAGAGGGATGTCAGTTAGCTGACGGGCCCGGGCCAACAGCTGGCGGCCCTCGTCGCGATCTTCGGAGCCGGCGCCGGTGACCCCGGTGCGGGAGACGCAGTAGAGGAACCCTGTGCTGAGCTCCGCCGCGCGCTCCAGGCGCCAGTCGGGAGTGGTCGGCGCGACCATGGTGACGACCGCCAGGCCGGCGCGGGCGGCCGCCCCGATCAGCTCCTCGGACTCCTCCAGGGGCAAATCCGGAACCAGCACGCCCTCCACACCCGCCGCCACCGCCCGTCGGCAGAAATCCCCCAGCCCCATCTGCAGGAGGGGATTGAGGTAGGTCATGACCACCAGGGGCACGGCGAGCCCCTGGGCCCTGGCCTCCCGCACCTGCTCCAGGGCCAGGGCCACGCTCATTCCCTGACCCAGCGCCCGCTGGCCGGCGGCCTGAATGGTGGGCCCATCAGCGAGCGGATCAGAGTAGGGCAGACCCAGCTCCACCAGGGCCCCACCGGCCTCCTGAGCCGCCAGCAACTGGGGGACTGTGTCGCCGCGATGGGGAAAGCCGGCCATCACATACGGGACCACATGGGGTGGGCCCGGCCTTCTGGCCAGAGCCTGCCGTATCCGGGCCTGTGCCGATGCGTCCACGCTCACCCCTGATCCCACGCCAGCACGGTATCGATGTCCTTGTCGCCGCGGCCGCTGAGGCAAACCAGGGCCGGACCGTCGGCGTCGCCGCCCCGACCAAGCGCCACCGCGGCGTGAATTGCGTGGGCCGACTCCAGAGCGGGGATGATCCCCTCCAGCCGGCAGAGCAGATGGAAGGCGGCCAGCGCCTGCTCGTCGTCGACCGCTATGTAGCTGGCCCGGCCGGATTGGCGTAGCTGAGCGTGCTCTGGCCCCACCCCTGGGTAGTCGAGACCGGCCGAGATGCTGTGGGTGGAGTCGACCTGCCCATCCTCATCCTGGAGCAGGAACGACTGGGAGCCGTGGAGCACCCCAGGGCGTCCGTGGCTGAGGCTGGCACCGTGCTCACCCCGCCCCAGGCCGCGCCCGCCGGCCTCGACTCCCAGCAGGCGGACCTGGGAGTCGTCCAGAAAGCCGGCGAAGATCCCGATCGCGTTGCTGCCACCGCCCACGCACGCCACCACCTGGGCGGGGAGCTCCCCGGTCGCGGCCAGCATCTGCGCCCGGGCCTCGCTGCCGATCACCGACTGCAGAGTCCGCACCAGCCAGGGATAGGGGTGGGGGCCGACCGCCGAACCGATCACGTAGTGGGTGTCGCGGACGTTGGTCACCCAGTCGCGAATCGCCTCGGAGGTGGCGTCCTTGAGAGTGCGGGAGCCGCTGCCGACCGGCTCCACCCGAGCCCCCAGCAGGCCCATCTTGGCCACATTCACCGCCTGCCGGCGCATGTCCTCCTCGCCCATGTAGACCACGCAATCCAAGCCGAACAGTGCGCAGGCAGTGGCGGTCGCCAGGCCATGCTGACCGGCTCCGGTCTCGGCCACGATGCGCCGCTTGCCCATCCGCCGCGCCAACAGGAGCTGGCCCAGCGCGTTGTTGAGCTTGTGGGCGCCGGTGTGAAGCAGGTCCTCGCGCTTGAGCCAGATGGCCAGCCCGGCGTGATCGGACAGGCGGCTGGCGAAGTAGCAGGGGGTGGGCCTGCCGGCATAACCGGCATGTAGGTCGGCGAGCTCGGCCAGGAACTGGGGGTCGGCGAAGGCGGCCACCGCAGCCGCTTCCAGCTCGGCCAGGGCTGGCATCACGGTCTCGGGCACGAACCGACCCCCGAACTCCCCGTAGCGACCAGCTGGCGGCGGGGACGTGATCAACAAACGGCCTGGTCTACTCACTGCTCGGTCCATTGTCGCCGGGCGGGCCATGGGCGGCCCGTCTGGCCGCGCTCACAAAGTCGGTCACGAGCTGGTGATCCTTGATACCGGGGCTGACCTCCAGGCGTGAGCTGGCGTCCACCCCGAAGGGATTTACCCGGCGGACAGCCTCACCCACGTTCTTCCCGTCGAGGCCCCCTGCGAGCCAGATCGGCCGGTGGCGAGCGATGACCCCAGCCACCTCTAGGTCGAGGGGACGCCCGGTCCCGCCAGCGCCGTCAGCGGTCAGGGTGTCGAGCATGATGGGCAGCTCCGGCCACCAGGGCAGAGTCCACGGGGAGAGCCCAGCCTCGATGCCTACGACAGGCCACACCGGGACCGCCAGTTGAGCGACCAACTCCAGCGGGCAGCTGCGCAGGTGGAGCTGGACGGCGCTGAGGTTGAAGCGCTCCACCAGCTCCTCCAAGTGGGGCAGGTCGGAGTCGACCAGCACCCCCACGCAGTCCGCCCGCCGGCCCACCAGAGCCGAGATCCGGAGCGCCTGCTCGGGCTCTACCCGGCGCGGGCTGGTGGGATGGAAAATCATTCCGATCGCATCGGCACCGACCTCGAGCGCCACCTCGGCGTCCTCCACCCTGGTGATCCCGCAGACCTTGACCCTCACCGCAGCCTCCGGACCCGCTCTGGCACCAGGGCAGCCAGCGTCGAGGCGGGGCCGACGGCTCGCATCAGGCGCTCGCCGATCAGCACCCCGGCCACCCCCCAACTTGCCACAAGCTCGACGTCTGCCGGCCCCTTGATCCCCGATTCCGAGATCAGAAGAGCTTTCGGAGGCGCGATCATGGCCAGTTTCTGGGTCGTCTGCAGATCAGTGGTCAGGCGGTCCAGGTCACGGTTGTTGATCCCGATCAGGGAAGCACCCAGCCCAGCCGCCACCTCCATGTCCGGCTCGTCGTGGACCTCTACCAAAGCGGCCATGCCAAGCTCACGGCAGATTCCGAGGCAGTCGGCAAGGCGGTCACGGTCCATGGCGCGCACGATCAGCAGGACCGCGTCGGCGCCTCCGGCTCGGGCCTCAAACACCTGCAGCGGGTCGACCACGAAGTCCTTGCGCAGCACCGGCAGCGGCACCGCGCCACGCACCGCCTCGAGGTCGGCGATGGCTCCCGAGAAGAACTCCGGCTCGGTCAGCACCGAGATCGCGGCCGCACCTCCGTTCTGGAAGTCCGCGGCCATGGCCGCGGGGTCGAGGTCCATCCGCAGTGGCCCGGCCGACGGCGAACGCCGCTTCATCTCAGCGATCACGGCGAAGCCAGCCCCTCGCAGGGCTGCCTCGAACGGACGCGGGGGGGGCGCCAGGCGAGCTGCGCTGGTCAGCTCATCGACTCCCCCTGCCCGCAGCTGAATCGCCCGGGTCCGAGCGGCGGCAAGGATCGGAGCGAGCGCGCCATCATTCACGACAGGACATCCGGCGGCGCTAACTGGCTTCCACTGGGGCGGGCTCCGCTCCGGACCACCTCAGCCATCCGCTCTGAAGGGGGCCATCCGGTCGGAGGTGGCCGCGTCCTCCACCTCCATGTGGTCAACCCGGGCCGCGGCCGGGCCGCGCCCCATCACCTGCAGGAACTCCCCCACCGCAGCCTCCGGCCCCTGCGCCAGCAACTCGACACTGCCGTCATCGCAATTACGGACCCAGCCCGCCAGTCCCCGGCGCCGACCCTCGGCCACGGCGAAGGCTCGGAACCCCACCATCTGCACCCTGCCCACAATTCGGGCCCGGCGGCAGAGCAGGCCCGAGACGGCGCCTGAATGCAGCTCAGTCACTTCAGAATGGTACTGAACCGCCGGCTGCGGCCATGGCTGTCACTTCAGGGTGGTCCTGCCCGCCTCCTCTTGTCGGGCCAGCATGAAGAGGAGGTCGGAGAGGCGGTTGAGATAGCGCACCACCTCCTGGTTGGCGAGTTCGTCAGCGCGCCGAAGCGCCACCGCCCGGCGCTCCGCGCGGCGCACCAAGGTGCGGGCCAGGTCGATGGCGGCCGCCCCCGGCGTGCCTCCGGGCAGGATGAACCCGGGCGGCAAACCCACCTCGAGCTCCAGTTCGTGAACCAAGGCCTCCAGCCGGTCAACCGCCTCCGGCCCCAGGGGCGGGAAGTGCTTGAGCAGCTTGTCCCGATCGGCGCTGGCTGTGGCCAGCTCAGACCCAGCGGTGAAGCACTCCCGCTCCAGGTCCAACAGGGTACTCACGACCGCCTGGTTCTGGCACAGGGAGCGGGCCAGGCCCATGGCGGAGATAGCCTCGTCGAGAGCGCCGTAAGCCTCGGTGTGGAGATCGTCCTTGGGCACCCGCCCGCCATAGAGAAGACTGGTCTCACCGCTGTCGCCACCCTTGGTGACTATGCTCACCGCGGATCACCGAACTGAGCCTGTCGGCCCGCTACCCGCGTCAAGCGACCGGCTCAGGGACCGCCTCCACCAGCTTGGTGGCGGCCATGGCGGCGGTGGTGGCGTCGCCTACGGCGGTCGTTACCTGGCGGGTCAACTGGGCCCGCACATCGCCGGCAGCGAAGATTCCGGGCACGGACGTCTGCATATTGGAGTCGGTCAGGTAATAGCCCTGCTCGTCGTGGTCCGCGTGCATCCGCAGCAATCCGGTGTTGGGGAGAAAGCCGATGAAGACGAACACCCCCCCCACCGGCAACTCGCTGGTCCGGCCACCGTCAAGGTGGCGCAGCCGCAGGCTCTCGACCCGCTCCCCATCACCCTGGATCTCCTCCACCACCGCATCCAGCAGAAACTCCATCTTGGGATTCTGGCGAGCCCGGTCGACCAGCAGCGGCTGGGCCCGGAACTCCTGGCGGCGATGGATGACGGTGACCTTGGAGGCGTAGCGGGTGAGGAACGCCGCCTCCTCCAGAGCTGCGTCACCGCCGCCGACCACGGCCAGGTGCTCACCCCGGAAGAAGGCTCCATCGCACACCGCGCAGTAGGAGACGCCCCGGCCCGCGTACTCCTGCTCTCCCGGGACGTGGAGTTTCCGCGGCTGGCCGCCGGCGGCCAGGATCACCGCCTTGGCGAAGTAGGGCTCCCCTTCCTCCAGCTCGATGCGCTTGGTGCCATCGGGCTCCACGTCGATGGCGGTCACCCGGGCGGGCACCAACTCGGCGCCGAAGCTGAGCGCGTGCTCGGTCATTTTGCTGGCCAGGTCGGGCCCGGTGATCGACGCAAATCCGGGATAGTCCTCGATGTTTTCGGTGTTGAGCAGCTCCCCGCCCGGGATGCCGGCTTCCAACAGAACCGTCCGCTTCATCGACCGGCCCGCATACAGGGCCGCGGTGAGCCCGGCGGGGCCCGCCCCAATCACGGCGATTTCGTATTCGCGCTGGTTCAAAGTGTTTCCCTTGCCTCAATTGCCTCAATCACGGCCTCACCCCGGTTGATTGTACCCGGGAGGGTCGCGAAGCAATCTCGGCCCAGGGGGCGCCTTCGGACGATCCGCCGGGGCAGAGCGGTCTGGAACAGCGGCAGCAAGGTCAGGATGCGGAGGCGGTGCTCTCCCCTTTGGAGTAGCGGTCCCAGACCTCGTTGCCTCCGGTCTTCCAGCTGACGCTGGGCTGCTCCAGAAGCACCGGGTCCACCCGGTCCGCCAACCCTTCGACGGTTCGGATCATCGAGTTCAGCAAGGTGTCGCTGAGGTAGTGGGGTTGGAGGCCCAGGTCCAGCAGCAGCTGGTGCTTGGCGTTGTAGTAGTGGCCCTCCGCCTCGACCCTGGGGTTGGGCACGTGGGCGACCGTCGTCTCCAGCCCCTGCTCCCGGCGCAGCCTGGCCACCAACTCGGCCAGCTCGAGCACGCTGAACTGTTCCGTGAACTGGTTGAAGACCCGGCACTCGCCCCGAGCCGCCGGGTTCTCGAGGGCTAGTGTGATGCAGGCCATGGTGTCGCGCAGATCGAGGAAGCCCCGCGTCTGACCACCCTTGCCGTAGACGGTCAGGGGCTGCCCGACCGCCGCCTGCACGCAGAAGCGGTTGAGCGCGGTGCCCCATATGGAGTCGAAGTCGAGGCGGGTGTTCAGGTCAGGGTGCAGGCTGGTCTCCGGGGTCTCCACCCCGTAGACCACTCCCTGGTTGAGATCGGTGGCGCGCACCCCCCAGGCCCGGGTCGCGAAGTAGATGTTGTTGCTGTCGTGAACCTTGGAGAGGTGGTAGAAGCTGCCCGGCACCTTGGGAAACGGCAGTCGGTCCCGGCGGCCATTGTGCTCGATGTCGAGGTAGCCTTCCTCGATGTCGATGTTGGGCGTCCCGTACTCGCCCATGGTGCCCAGCTTGATCAGGTGGCAGTCCGGCACCCGGTCTCGGATAGCGAAGAGGATGTTGAGCGTCCCGACCACATTGTTGACCTGGGTCAGCTCGGCGTGGGCGCGGTCGACCATCGAGAACGGGGCGCTCCGCTGCTCGGCGAAGTGGATCACCGCGTGGGGCTCGAACTCGGCGAAGAGCCGGTCGACCGCAGCGAAGTCGCGTAGATCGGCCCGCCGCCATTCGATCTGGTGGCCGCTGACCAGGCCCCAACGCCGCACCCGCTGAGCCATTGGGCGCAGCGGCAGCAGGCTGTAAGTGCCTCCCTCCCGATCCCAGCGCCGCCGGGACAGGTTGTCGACCGCGATCACCCGGTGCCCGAGCTGGGAGAGGTGCATCGCCATCGGCCAGCCGATGTAGCCGTCGGCCCCCAGGACCATGACGGTGAGGCCCTCAGAGCCCGCTTGGCTGCTCATGCTCGCTTCTCCTTAGCCTGCGTACTCAGAGCTGGGCTTGTTGGCCCCAGCCCGTCTAAGACCACCGCTCACGAGGATCTTCGCCGCTGATCCGAGCGCTCGCCCGGGGCGGATCTTGCCAGATGGGCGGCACGGTCGTCAATGAAACCACAGGTCGAGCCCGGAAACTCTCAGCCAAAGATCAGCTTTGCAACCACTGGTGGATGACCGGGTAGGCCTCGGCCAGGGGGATGGCAAACGCCCCTGAGCCATTCTGGGCAGCCAGGGTCAGGATCCCCACCACCTGGCCCGAGGTGGTCAGCACCGGACCACCGCTGTTGCCGGGAAAGATGTGGGCGGGGATGCGGAGCAGGTTGCTGTAGGCGGCCAGCTCACCCGGCTGGGCATCCTGGACCGTGGCCCGCTCCTCCAGCCCGTTGATCGTCGACGTGGTCGCGGGAGGGCGGCCGGTGGCACCCTGGGCCGCCAGCACGACCACCGGTTGGCCCAGCGCCGCGAGGCCCTGATCCAGGGGCAACGGCTGCTCCTGCAAGCCCGGCACCTGAACCTCGGCCAGGTCGAGGGCGGCATCCACGTTGATCACCCGGGCCGGGTACTCTGCCCCCGACGCGGAGACCACGTGGAAGCTCAGCCCCTCGTGCACCACGTGATCGTTGGTGATGAAGTCGCCACTGCTGTTCACCGGCCAACCCGTGCCCAGTTCCTCGCTGGAGACCCCGATCGAGACTATCTCGACGATTGCGGAGAGGTCCTGGTTGGCCACCTGCTGCAACTGCTGGGCGGGGTCGGCCGGCGACACCTGGGGTGAGACGTAGGGACTCTGACGCCTGGTCTGGTGCACCGGATTGAGCTGACGGCTGAGCACCAGGCCCAGCGTTCCCGCGCCCAGAGCTACCACCACCACCGCGGCCAGCAACCCCAGCCAGCGCTGCCTCTGCCCGGGGCCACCGCCGGCCGGCGTCCACTCGGCACCAGGCTGAGCCATGCTCTCGGCTGGCCAGCCGAAGTCGCCCACGGCAGCTGGAGGCACCCAGGGCAACGGCGACCTTGGCGGCCCCTGGTCGTCTGGTACTTCCGGCGAGTCCGGATGCGTCGGGTCCGTCACCTGGCCTCCACTTAGCTGGCCCGGGTGCCCCCGGTCGGCCACCATCATTGAGCATAGTCAGGCTCCCCGTCCCGGAGCTCGAGCTCAAGCTTCGATCGGCTGGTGCCGGGAGCGGGACTCGAACCCGCACGCAGTGACCTGCACAGCGCCCTGAACGCTGCGTGTCTACCATTTCACCATCCCGGCCGAGACCTGGAATGCTACCTCACCGAGCCGCTCTTCCTGGGTCGGGGCCGTCCCATCACAGACTCCAGCGGGCCACATCCAGAAAGCGCTGGAAGGGATCGCCCTGGGATGGGACGCCCGGCACATGGACCGAGGCCAAGTGCACGTAGACGGCCACCGGGGTGTAGAGGAACACCGCCGGCATGTCGACGAAGAGGCGCCGGGCCACCTCCTGGTAGGCGACCTGACGGGTCGACTGGCGGGTGGCGGCGGCGAGTTGGTCCAGCGCCTGGAGCAGGAGCGGATCCGCCGGAGCCTGGCTGAAGTTGAGCGACCCGCCGGGCACTTCAGACGGTCCCCAGAATGAGGTCAGGTCCGGGCTGGGACCGTTGTCGAAGCCCACCAGTGCCATCTGGAATTTCTCCTGCGCCAGGGTGCCGGACACGAAGGAATTTGCCGGGGCTACTCGTACCGAGACCTCGATGCCCTGGGCCGCCAACATCGCTGCCAGCTCTGTGGCCGCCTCCGGCAGGGGCTCGAGATTGGGCACTGAAATGGTGAGCGCCAGCAGCCTGCCGGCCCGGCTGTACCCGCCATCCGGCGAGGCCCTTAGGTAGCCCGCCTTCGCCAGTGATCTCCCCGGAGGAGGCAGCGGACCCAGCGCGGAGAGCGGCGGTGCCGCCCACCGGATGGATTCCGGCAGGGGCCCGCGCTGAGGCACGCCCAGGCCCCCAACCCCAGCCGAGATCAACTTCGGGCGGCTGATGGCAGCCGCGATGGCCTGCCGCACCGCCAGGCTTTCCAGGGGCGCCGCAGCCTGATTGAAGAGCAGCTCCACGAAGGAGTAGGAGGTCATCCGCTGCTCCATCAAGCCCCTTGGCAGCCCCTTGAGGTCGGCTGAGATTGCCACCAGCGAGCCGTCTACCCGGCCCCTGGCCAGAAGCTGTGCGACCACCTGGGGACTGGGCTCAAGGTCGATCACGAATCCAGCCAGGATGGGCAGGGGACGGAAGTTCGAGTTGCGCTGGAGAGCCACCTGACCAGAGCTGTTGCCGTCGACCACGAAGGGCCCGGCGCTGGGAGGGAAGTCAGCGGTCGTGCGCTGGCCGCCCCTAAGGTAACGGGCCGGCTGGTCCTGGTAGTGCGCCGCCGGCAGGATGGGAAGCTCGGCGGTGGTCGGAAAGTTGGGGGCCGGCCCCGGCAGCACGAAGGTGCCGGCCCAAAATGAGCTGGCGTAGAGGGAGACGCCGGTCCAGGGATCCGCCACCATCGGGTTGGGGAATTGCGGTGATTGCAGGACCGCCAGGGTGAAGCCCACGTCCCTGGTCGTGATCGGCTGGCCGTTCGACCACCGGCCCCCTCTGGGCAGGGTGAACGCGTATCGGGAGCCCCCATCCTCCGACTTCCAGCTGGAGGCGAGGGCCAACTCCGGCACGCCGCCTGGTCCCATCTTGAGCAGCCCGGGGTCTGCCAGTGCCCCCACCGCCCCCGCCACTGGGCTGCTGGGGCTGAGCAAGGGGCTCAGCTCAGAGGGGCCGGGGGGAGCCACCACCGCCTCCGAGTAGACCTGGTCCACCGCCAAGGTGCGGGCCGAGAGACCCACCAGAGCGCCCGTCACCAGCAACAGCACCAGGCTACCCGCCAGGGAGGCGAATCGGAGCGGATGGAGGCGGACGTCGAAGGTGGTGCGAGGGTGTCGGAGAAGGGCTGCTAGCCCACCCGGATTTGGACTATGGCGACCAGGGCGAACGCCACCGTCAGCCAGATCGAGACGCGGAAAAGCACCTTCTCCAGGCCGCGACGGGTGCGATAGCCGCCACCCATGTCCGTCCCGCCCCCGATGGTGCCGCCAAGGCCACTGGACTTGGGGGTCTGCAGAAGAATGGTGATCACCAGCAGGATCGCCAGGATCACCTCCAGGGATGTGATCAGCGTCTTCACGAGGGCTCCGCCACAAGACTGGGCGGATTATAGTCCCGGCCGGCCGCGCCTGAAATCTCCAGCTCGGCCTCCTCGAAGTGCCGCGGTGCCGGCTCCTCCCGCAGCCTCCAGGCCGTGGCTCGACGCTGGCGACCGGCTTCGACAGCGATCACCACGTAGTGGTACCCCGGCCAGGCCCGGTCGGTGTCGACCTGGCTGGGCCGGGCGGGATGGTCGGGATGGGTGTGGTAGAAGCCGACGACCTCCTCCCCCCGGGTTCGGCCCGACCGCTCCGCCGCGATGATGTCGCCGGGGTCCAGGTCATAGCGATCATGGCGGCGATCCACCACCAGGTTGTGGCCCTGGACCACCTCGGTCACCTCCGTGGCGTTGCCGCTGGTGCCCACCAGCACTCCGCACCCCTCGTAGGGATAGGCGGCCTCGGCGAAGCCTCGCATCTGTTCGAACAACGCCGCCGAGAATACCAACTTGGGCGCTTCCAATGCGATCAGGGTCCCCCGTACAAGCCGCTGCTGAGGTAGCGATCGCCACCGTCAGGTGAGATCATCACCGCCACTCCCTCGCGGAGGCCGTCCTGAATGAGACGGCCGATTCCCCAGAGGGCAAGGCCAGTGGAGTGGCCGACCAGGATGCCCTCCCGGCGCGCCAACTGGCGGACCAGATCATAGGCCTCGTCCGTCGGCCCCAGCAAGTGGATGTCCGCCACCCCTGGGTCGTAGATCCCGGGCACGATGGCGGCGGCCATGTGCTTCAGCCCCTCCAGGCCGTGGAGAGGGTCATCCGGCTCCAAGCTGACGCAGACTATCTCGGGGTTGAGCTGCTTCAGCCGCCGGGCGGTCCCAACGAAAGTGCCACCGGTGCCCAGCCCGGCCAGGAAGTGGGTCACCTCTCCGCCCGTCTGCTCCCAGATCTCCCGCCCGGTGGTCTCGTAGTGAGCTCGCCAGTTGGCGGGATTGTTGTACTGGTCGGGGTAGAAGTAGCGCTCCCGCTCCTGCTCGCAGATCCGCCGGCAGAGCCGGATGGCGCCGTCCGAGCCCTCCTGGGGGTCGCTGAACACGAGCTCCGCCCCGTAAGCCAGCATCAGGCGCCTGCGCTCAGCGCCGACGTTGCCTGGCACCACCAGCTTCACCCGGTACCCGAAGGCCGCCCCCAGCATCGCGTAGGCCACTCCGGTGTTCCCACTGGTGGCGTCCAGGATGGTGCGCCCATGGGTGAGGCGGCCGGTCCGGACCGCATCCCGGATCATCCCCAGCGCGGCCCGGTCCTTGACCGACCCACCCGGGTTCATGAACTCCGCTTTGGCGTACACCGCCAGGGTCGGGGCCAGCCCCTCAAAAAGGTGGATGCGCAACAGAGGCGTGTTGCCCACCAGGTCCGAGATCCGAGAGTCTGTGGTCGGCGCGGCCCGGCGCAGCTCCTGACCAACCGCTCTCACCATGATTCATACTGTAGCAGTCGGGATTCAGATCGGGACCGACCCCAGGCGCTACCCTCATATGCCTTGAGTCACGTTCCGCG
Organism: Candidatus Nanopelagicaceae bacterium; assembly: GCA_035531535.1. Classification (GTDB taxonomy): domain Bacteria; phylum Chloroflexota; class Dormibacteria; order Aeolococcales; family Bog-877; genus AG-12. Next base: position 32,374 of record DATKSV010000093.1, read on the forward strand.
CTGGGTACCGAGGTTGAGCGCCGGGCAGCTGCTGGCGGTCGGAGCCATCGCCTTTCTGGCGATCTCCGCCTTCGTCGATGTGGCGACCAGCATCGGCAAGGTCGGCGCCAACTCTGGGCCGCCCCAGGGCCAGCTGGGAGGCCAGGTCGACGGCCTCCAGATGACCGTGGGACGGGAGGCACGCCTCACGTTCGACCTGTTCCTGGGATCCGGCGGCGCCATGAGCCCTGTGTGCATCGGCGCCAACCTGACTCCGGAGTTCAAGGTGGTCAAGGTCACATTCCTGGGATCCCCCGGGGGCCAGTGGCGGAACGACGAGTCCTGCGGCGGGATCCTGGAGACAGGGTCGACGATCCCCATCGTGATCTACGTGGTTCCGCAGTACCCGGGCGACTACAGCATCCGGGTCCGGCCGAAGGTGCGCGCCCGGACAGTTGGGGTCGGCACCGGCGGCACCATCTCAGTCAGTGCCTGAGCTGCGCCCGGTCGCCTCCAGGAGGGCTCGGTGCACCCGTGGCGAGCCGGCCACGATGTCGCCAGTCGCCAACTGGCTCTGCCCACCATCCCAGTCGGAGACCAAGCCCCCGGCCTCGGTCACCAGCAGCACCCCGGCGGCTATGTCCCAGACCTTGAGGCCGAGCTCGAAATAGCCGTCGAAGACTCCGGCTGCGGTGAAGGCGAGGTCGAGGCTGGCCGCGCCCGTCCGCCGGCCATCCTCGACGCTCTCCAGGACCCGCCCCAGAGTGCCGATCAGACGGGGTATGCGCTCCGGCGTCTTGAACGGGAAGCCGGTCGAAACCACCGCCCGCCCGGGCTCGGGGTCGCCCATCTGGAGTCGGCGGCCGTGCTCATCAAACGCCCCCTCCCCGACCCTGGCACTGTAGGTCCAGCCCAGGAAGGGAGCGTGGACGCTGCCCACAGCCGGCCGCCCGTCCACCAGCAGAGCTACCGACACCCCGACCAGCGGCAGCCCGCGGCTGAAGTTGGTGGTGCCGTCGAGAGGGTCCACCACCCACCCGGTGCTGAAATCGCCGCCCCCCCCTTCCTCGGCCAACACCGGCAGGGCGGGAAAGGCGGAGCGCAGGATCCGCACCACCACGGCTTCGCTCTGGCGGTCGACCTCAGTGACGTAGTCGCCCGGTCCCTTGCTCTCGGTGTCGTGGAAGCCAACCCCGGCGGCGCGAATCAGCGCGCCGCCGGCCTGGCTGGCGTAGCGCGCCGTGGCCAGGGCCAAACGGAGATCGACCACTTCGCCTTCCCCGGTCAAGGGCAAGTCCCAGGGGCGCCCTGCGCGGTCAGTGCCCGCGACCGCGCGGTGGTTCGCGCGAGACCTTCTTCTTGTGCTTCTTGCTCTTGGGCTGCGGGACCGGAGCGATCAGCTCGCGGGGCGGCTCGGGAGCGCGGGGCGGCGGCGGCGGCAGCTCAGATTCACTCATGCCCATATGTTGCCAGTTCCGCGCTCGCGGGGGCACGTTCTCCAGATAGTCACCATAGCCGCCGTGGGTCCGCGAGCAGCCGCTGGGGCGGCCCGGGCCGGACCCGGAACCGGACCGGGCCCACCACCAGACGGCGCGGCACCGGGCCGAAGTCTTCACTGTCGGTGCTGGCAGCCCGATTGTCGCCGGCCAGCCAGACCAGGCCCCGGGAGGCGCTCACCGCGGCGACCCGCTTCACCAGCTCGAAGCCCGGCCTCTGGGGATGCCCGGCCACCACCACCTGGCCCACCCGGGGCAGCTGCCCGGGGCGCGGGAACAGGAGCGCCCAACTCCCCTCCGGCAGGAGCGGTTCCATGCTCGACCCCTCGACCAGGATCAGCTGGGGAAGGTGCCACCTGGGGAGCCTGAGATGGGGCAGAGCGAGTTTGCCGCCGGTCATGAGGTGATGGTACTTTGGAGGCGTGCCCAGCCGGTGTCCGGCGCACTTTCGGTAGTTGAGGGAGATCAGCATGATCGACAAGCTCACGGCGCGCATCCAGCCCCGGCGGGTGGTCCACGCCCACTGCGACATTCCCTGCGGAATCTACGACCCCGCGGCGGCCCAGCTGGCCGCGCTGACAGTCGAGACCATGGTCACCAAGATCCGGGCCCTGCCGGACCCCACCTCAGAGGCCAGCCGCAACTCGTTCGCGCGCATGGTGACGGTCAAGGAGCAGCACGCCGAGATCGTCAAGCGTGAAGTCCAGGTCATCTGGTCCGACTACTTCAAGCCCGAGCACCTGGAGAAGTTCCC
>DATKSV010000094.1:0-8651 GCA_035531535.1 Candidatus Nanopelagicaceae bacterium
TATTGGCTCCCACGCCAACCCTGGCGGACGGGATCCTCATCTGCGCGGTGGCTCCGGCCGAGATCACCAGCGGGTTGATGGCCACCATCGCCGGGGGCGACGCGGCCCTGGCCACGGCCTGCATGGCTGGTTCGTTGGCGCTCTCCACAGTCCTAACCCCCTTCTGGCTCGTGGTCGGTCTGGGCCCTGGAGCCAGAATCCAATCTGGGTCGCTGGCGTTGGAACTGGTCCTCTCCGTACTGCTGCCACTTGCGCTGGGGGTTGGGCTGCGGGCTCGATTCCCCAGGATCGCGCGCTGGCGGCACTTGTGGCTGGACCTGAGCGCGGTCTGTCTGCTGCTGGTGGTGCTGGCGGGAACCGCCAGCGCCCGCTCGGTTTTGCTCTCCGCCGCGATCCTGGTGATGCTGCCGCTGGTGCTGGCGCTGTTGTTGGGCGGAGGCGTCTTCGGCTGGGGTCTGGGGAAGGCTCTCGGGCTGACCCACCGTCGGGCCCCCGCGGTCGGCTTCCCGATCGGAATCCGAGAGTTTGGAGTGGCCATCGCGGTGGCGGTGGTGGTGGCTCCCCGGTCTGCCGCGGTCGGGGGCGTCTACGGGATCGTGATGGTGGCAGGGGCCGGTACTCTGGCCACATGGATGGCCAGGCGCCAGCCAGGTGCCGTCGACAACCCGAGGCCGGGCGGAGGCCCCAGCTCAGTGGTAGTCGTGAGATAGGAGCGGCCAGGAATCAGCCACGCCTGCCTCCTGGGGCCAGGGTAAAAGTCGTTCCACCAGCAGGCTCACCGCCCCGTCTGCGGACCGCAGCACGCCCTCGGCACACAACGAGGGCTCATGGCTGGCCAGGGCCCGATTGCTCCGATAGACCTCGGGGACGAAGACCAGGTCCAGATGACCTGTCTCATCGGCCAGGGTGAAGAAACGAATACCGCCGGCGGAGTGAGGCGCCTGCCGGGTGATCACCAGCCCGGCCACCCTGAGCCTGCGATTGGGAGAGGTGGCGCGCGCCGCGGCCAGCGTCACCACCCCGAGCTCGTCGAGCCGGGGCCGCAGCAGTGCCATCGGGTGGGGGCCAGTGGTCAGCCCCATCACCCGGTAGTCGGTTGAGACTAGCTCCCGCAGCGACAGCGCTGGGAGCGCGGGGGCGGGAGCCGGCAGCGAGATCAGTGCCGCCTGGCCTGGCCGGCTGCCGTCCCATTTCGGCTTCCCCCAGGCCCCTGATCTCTCAGCCAGATCATCCTCCACCGCTTTGAGCCGCCACAGCAGCTTCCGGCGGGGTTCGGCGAACGAATCGAATGCCCCCACCAAAACCAGCGACTCGAGCGCTGTGCGGGGAATCCCGGTGCGCCCCCAGAAGTCCTCGGGAGACGCGTACTCACCGATGGCGCGGACCCGATCGAGGTGATCCTGCAAGGCCGGGCCCACCCCCTTGACGTAATTGAAGCCCAGCCGGACCACCGCTCCCGAGGATCCCGCCTCCAGCCGGCAGCGGCCGCGACTGCGGTTGACGTCCACCGGCAGCACCTCCACACCCCGGCGGCGGGCGTCGTCCACCAGCACAGAAGGATGGTAGAAACCCATCGGCTGATGGTTGAGCAGCCCCACCAGGTAGGCGGCGGGATGGTGCAGCCGGAGCCAGGCGGTCTCATAGGCCGTGCGGGCAAAGGCGGCCGCGTGGCTGCGGCAGAAGCCGAACGCGGCGAACCCGCGAACGGCCTCAAAGAGCTGGTCGGCGACCGCCCGCGATACCGTGTGCGCCTGGCAGCCGCGCAGAAAGTCCCGCTCCAAAGAGGCCATCTCCACCCGGGAGCGATGCCGGTTCATGGCCCGCCGGAAGCGATCCGCCTGGCCGGCACTGAAGCCGGCCACCTGCATGGCGATCTCCATGATCTGCTCCTGGTAAAGAACCACCCCCAGGGTGTCCTTGAGGATAGGCTCCAGCAGCGGGTGCAGGTAGGTGACCTGCTCCCGACCCTGGCGACGGCGCAGGTAGGGGTGCACCGCGTGCCCCTGGATCGGGCCAGGCCGAATGATGGCGACCTCTACCACCAGGTCGTTGAACTCCCTGGGCCTGGCCCGGGGCAGCGTCTGCTGCTGAGCTCGGGACTCAATCTGAAAGACTCCGATGGTGTCCGCCCGGGAGCACATCTCATAGACCTCAGGGTCGGCCAGGTCCAGCTGTTCCAGGTCCGGCCGCTGCCCGGTCACCCGCTCCAGCTCGCTTAAGGTCTCGTCCACCACCGAGAGGGTGCGCAGGCCCAGCAGGTCGATCTTGATCAGCCCGAGATCCTCGATGTCGTCCTTGTCGAACTGGACTACCACTCGCCCGGGTCTGGCGGCACGCTCCAGGGGCGCTATATCCCAGAGTGGCTCCCCGGTCACCAGCATCCCGCCGACATGGATTGAGAGGTGGCGCGGGACCCCGACCACCGCCTCCACCAGCTCGGCAAACTGGCGCCATGGCAGGGACAGGAGCGTCTGATCCGGGGACTCCCCCGCCACCTCCAGCACCCGCTCTACCAGGCCACCACCCCCATCCCGACTGCCGTGGTCAACCGCTCGCCCGAGCCGCTCCACCATCTGAGAGGGCATCCCCATGGCGGCCCCCACCTGACGGAGTGCCATCCGGATCTGAAAGGTGATCACGGTGCAGACCATCCCGGTGCGCTCCTCTCCATAGGTGTCGTACACGTGCTGGATGAGACGCTCGCGATGGCTGGTGGAGATGTCGATGTCGATGTCGGGGGTGCCCTCCATCTCCTCATGCAGAAAGCGTTCGAAGAGCAGGTGGTGGGCAATGGGGTCTACCCTCGTGATCCCGAGCAGGTAGGCGACCAGGCTGTCGGCGGCAGAGCCCCGCCCCTGGGCTGGGATCCCACTTTTCCGGGCAAAGTCCATCAGCTCGAAGACGATCAGGAAGAACTCCGCCAGATGGCACTTCGAGATCACCCCAAGCTCGTGGCTCAGCCGCTGTGCGACCTCGGGGCCGGCCTTGGGATACCGGCCGAGCACCGCCCGCCGGCAGAGCTCCTCCAGATATCTCTCCGGGGTGCGGCCGCCTGGGACCTTGAGCCCGGGAAACCGGCTGTGCCGAAAGTCCAACTCCAACACGGCTCGAGCGGCCAGGGCACGGGCGCCCTCGAACGCCAGAGGATAGGGCAGTAAGGCCGCCAGCTCCGCCTCGGTGCGCATCTGGTACTGATGGTTGGGGAGAAGCAGGCCGCTGGCCGCCGCCTCCTCCAAGGTGCAGCCGTGACGGATGGCCGTGAGCACATCCAACAACCGGCCCTCGGCGGCCAGCGCGTAGCGGGGTGCCGCTGAGGCCACCACGCCAACTCCCGTCCGCTCAGCGCAGGCGACGGTCTCGGCAGCCAGCCAGCTGTCGCCCAGCTGGAGGTGATGCTGCAGGCAGAGCTGGACCTGGTTTCTCGGGAAGGCATCGCGCAGGGCTATGGCCGCGGAGTCGGCGGCGCTGCGATCACCCCTAATCAGCGCCAGACTGATGGGGCTGTGGGGGCCACCGGCCAGGAGCGTGCAGCGATCGATCTCGCCCGGCTCCACCGGACGGGCGTCTTTCCCCTCCCAGCGGGCGCGCTGGCGCAGCCGGTTTTGGACCCCGGATGGGAGTTTGGCGTCCCTATTTACCGGGGCCCCATCGGAATCTCCGGCAGCCGTCGCCAGAACCTGGTCCAGCCCAGCCAGGGTGAGGTTGGATCGGCCCTTGACCCCGTTTAGCTGCGCCCGGCTCACCGCCTGGCAGAGCTGCCTGTAGGAGGGGGTGTCAGTGGCCAGAAGGACCAGCCTGCCCCCTCCCGCGAGATCCAACTCCGCCCCCACCATGGCGCCCAGCCCCAGCCTGCCAGCCGCCCGGACGAGCCGCACGGCGCCATACAGCCCACCCCGATCCACCAGACCCACAGCCGCCATTCCCAGCTCGACCGCCCGCTCGGCGACAGCCTCGGGCGCACTCGCCCCCTCCAGAAAGGAGAAGTAGGAGCGCGCCCAGCACTCTCCGAATCCAGTGATGCCCATTCAGACAGTATACGAACGTATGTTTTGCGGGGATGGGACCCAATCCGATCCCGAGTCAGCCGCAATTCCAGCCGAGGAATTACGATTGGCAAAGTGTTCTCCGAGCCCTGGTCGAGCCCAGCTGGGAACTGCCCTCTGGCGGCGGACCGGGACTCAGGCGCCGCCCCACGAGCCAGGAGATGTAACAACCATCTGACGGCCGGTCACAACCCGAGTACTAGAGTCGAGTTGGCCGTTACTTGTTTGAGAACTTGAAGGCAAGAGCCTGCGGGTGCTCGTCCGACACGAAGGCAACAGGGAGCTGAGGGACCGTCGCGAAGGGAAGCCGACGATCCCCCATCGGAGAGAGATTTGGATCGTCTGAGCAGCCGCGGGCTGGCATCGGGCCGTCGGCATTTGGGCACAGCTCGGCCAGCCCGCAGGAACCCCGTCACAGCCATGAGGCTCGGCCAGCGCTGGAGATTGGTGGCTGCCGCTGCGCCACTCCTTCTGATCGCGGCCGTGGTGGCAAGGGCCCAGCTGGCTGGTGCCACCGCCAGCTCCCAACAGAGCCCAGCCTCGGCTCGGAGCGCCGCCATGGCGCCGACTGCGCCCCGCCCGGCCCTGCCCGGCACGTCGCGCCTGACCGCCAAGGCTGAGGCCGGCTCGAGCGGGAACCACCCCCTGGCCACCACTGCCGACCGGGCATCAAGTGGGCTGGCCCCGATGCCAGTCGTCTTCCACTCCAATCGCAAGCCCAACCTTGAGCCCAACCCCCAGGTCGTGGCTGGGTCCGGACTGGCCTGGTTCCTGATTTGCCTGACGCTCTTCATGGGAATCAATGGGCTGGCACTGGCAGTCATCTACGCCCGCCGGCGGCAACGAGCGGCGCCGCGCTCAGTATCCAAACTTTCAGCAATTCCGAACTGGCTTCAGCCGGTTTCATATCGTGAGGAGTAACCAGTGTTAGACAAGCTGTTGAGTCGGCGGTCCTTCATTCTCGCCAACGCTGGAGTGGTCGTGCTGCTGCTGGCAGCGCCAGTCTCCGTGTTCGCCGCGCAGGGCGGTGGCCACGGCCCGACCAGCGGCACACCAGCCGCATCAGCCGCCCAGGGCAACTCCGGCCATCAAGGTGGAAGACCGTCCACCTCACCGTCCACCTCACCATCCACCTCACCGTCCACCTCGCCCAGCGCCCTGGCAACCAGCTCCAACACATCGAACGCGGGCGGCCAGGGCACGCATGCCGGGTCATCCAGCCCGTCGACCGGGCAGGGTAGCCAGGCGACCCCGAAGGGAACCGACGGCCCACCCGGGCCCGCTCCAAGTGGTAGCGCGACCTCGGGAACTCAGGTCACCACCAATTCCAACAACTCCGGATCGGGATCCGGCAGTGGCCAAAGCAACCACAACAGCCCGGGCGACAGCAACCAAGAGGATGTCTGGGTGGATGGCTACTCCACCTCGACGGCACCGGTGACGGCCGCGGGGCCCGGTCATGAAATGGACCCGCACCTCGGCTGCCCGGCCTACATCATCCTCTGGGGCAGTGGCCTGGCCGACTCCTCGGGGATCTACACCATTGACGGTTGGTCGCCCAGCGGGAGCGGCACCGGCGACTACAACCACCCCGGCTACCACCAGGACCAGGCGTGGCCGTCCACCAAGTCCAACCCAGGAACGGCCGACTGGGCCTACAACACCGCAACCGGCGGCACCCAGGAGATCAGCTACATCACCACCGCCCAACTGGTGGCCAACGCCATCGCCAATGGCGACCAGCCGGTGAACGGTCAGGGCTTGCACTTCAAGCTCCAGTTCGTGCAGGACCCGCAGAAGCACAAGACCTTCTGGGTCAACTGCCCCACGCCCAGCCCCACGCCCAGTGGCCCGGCGGTCTCCGTGTACAAGACCAATGACGCCAGCGGCAGCTTCGGAGTGACCGAGTACGCCACCGGCCCCGGCGAGACGGTCGACTTCCAGGCCCTGATCACCAACACCAGCTCCGAGAGCGAGACGATCACCTCAATCAGCGACAGCTTCAATGGCACCACCATGCAGGTCTGCTCGGGCGGAACCAGCCCCGGCAACGACCTGGTGGGCACCCAGCTCGCCTCGGGAGCTCAGGTCACTTGCGCCTTCACCATTGCCAGCTACGCGCCCGCGGCCGGCTCCGCGCTGACCGACACGGTCCAGGTCGAGGTCACTGACGCCAACAGCAAAACGGCCTCCGCGGCAGCCTCGTCCACCGTCATCACCCCGTCGGTGTCCCAGCTCCCGGGGGTCTCCGTGTACAAGACCAATGACGCCAACGGCAGCTTCGGAGTGACCGAGTACGCCACCGGCCCCGGCGAGACGGTTGACTTCCACGCCCTGATCACCAACACCAGCTCCGAGAGCGAGACGATCACCTCAATCAACGACAGCTTCAGTGGCACCACCATGGAGGTCTGCTCGGGCGGAACCAGCCCCGGCAACGACCTGGTGGGCACCTTGCTCGCTGCGGGAGCTCAGGTCACTTGCGCCTTCACCATTGCCAGCTACGCGCCCGCGGCGGGCTCCGCGCTGACCGACACGGTCCAGGTTGGAGTTACTGACTCCCATCACAAGACCGCCTCCGCGGCAGCCTCGTCCACCGTCATCACACTTCCCAGCTCTCCCCCCTCCGGGCCCGACTTGATTGTCACTAAGTCGGTGAGTGCCACCACGGCGACGATCGGCCAGACCCTCACCTACAACATCACCGTCAGCAATGTCGGCAAGGCCGCCGCCAACGACGTGGTCATGACCGACCAGATGGACGGCAGCGCCGGCTTCCAGGTCAACGACGGCAGCGACCACACCGCCGATTCCTTCGTCGGCGACCCCGGCGTTCAGGTGACCAACACCGGCCGTGGCGACTACACGTGGACTTACAACTCAATCCCCGCAGGGAGCACTTATACAGTCACCTACACGGCCACCATCCTGTCGCCAGGAACAACCTCGAACGTAGTGAACGGAGTTGAGACCCTCAACAACACGGTGACCGCCACTCCGGGCGCGCCCGGCGGTTGCTCGGGCACCAGTTGCACCTCGACAGTTACCACCACCGCACCAGTCCCGAACGGCAACGTCAAAGGCGCCTCCACCACCAAGCCCTCGGGAGGCGTCCTGGGGGCGTCGACCACGTCGACCCCTGGGACCGGGGCGCATCTGGATCTGCTCCTCACCCTGATCCTGGTAATGGCGGGGCTGACCCTGATCGGGTTCGCGATCGCCACTCGGCCGCGCGCCAAGCCCCAAGCCTGACCTCAATCCAGTTGGGGGAGCACCCGATCGGGTGCTCCCCCAACCAAGCGGCCAGCAGCCCGGCACTCACCGCTGGCGGCGTCACTCGGAGCTGGCCTCCGGACGCTAGCGTCGATAGTGGCACGCCAGCTCAAGCGGCGTCGCAGATGGCACCCCAGGTCGCTAGACTGGCCGGGTGGTGCGCCGCCTCCGGGCCTGCGGAGCTGGCCCGGCCGCCGCCATAGTCTTGGTCGCGCTGCTGGCGGCGATCGGGCTCTGGGGCCTCAGCGTGGCCGGTGTAATCCCCACCGCTACCACCGCGTGCGCGGGCTGGACTGGCTATAGTCCGCTGCTCGACACGGTAACTGCCTCCCAGTGCAACCCGTACCAGTTCAGTGCAGGCCCATGACCGACCGGCGCAGCCCCCTGGTCTGACTCAGCCAGCGCCCGCGCTGGGGACTGCTGGCTCGGGCTCGCCCACGGTAACCCGGCCATCGACGCCCCGGATCGGCGGAGGCAGCGCCTTGGGCTTGGCGGCCAGGCCGGTCACCTTGAGGATCTGCTCCTCATTGAGGGACTCCTCCTTGAGGAGGGCGCCGGTCAGCGCCACCAGCTTTTCCCGGTTCTCGTCCAAAAGCATCAGCGCCTTCTCGAAGCACTCCTCGATGATCCGCCGGACCTCGGAGTCGATCACCTGCGCGGTCGCCTCGCTGTAGGAGTGCTGGGACATCATCATGGCGCTCTGGTCCGAGGGATCTTCAGTTAGGTTGAGCGGCCCGATCTTGGGACTCATCCCCCACCTGACCACCATTTGGCGGGCGATGCTGGTCACCTGCTGGAGGTCGCTCTCAGCCCCGGTGGTGACCACGTCGTAGATCAGCTTCTCGGCTGCCCGGCCGCCCAGAGCACCCACGATGCGAGCCCGCAGGTAGCTCTCGGGATAGTTCTGGCGGTCATCGACCGGGGACTGCACAGTGACCCCCAAGGCCCTCCCCCGGGGCACGATCGAGACCCGCCGTACCGGGTCGGCCTCGGGCACCAGCAGCCCCAGCAGGGCGTGTCCGCTCTCGTGGTAGGCGGTGCGTTCGCGGTCATCGGCCGAGAGCACTATCTGCCGCGCGGCCCCCAAGAGCACCTTCTCCAGGGATTCGGTGAAGTCGGCCATGGTCACCGCGGGACGGCCCTTGCGCGCCGCCAGCAAGGCGGCCTCGTTGACCAGGTTGCGCAGCTCGGCGCCCACCAGCCCGGGGGTCTGGGAGGCAAGATTGTTGAGGTCGACGTCGTCTCCCAGGGGCACCCCCCGGGTGTGGATCTTGAGGATGGCAGCCCGGCCGACCCGGTCTGGCGGCAACACCATGACCCGGCGGTCGAAGCGAC
>DATKSV010000095.1:0-7757 GCA_035531535.1 Candidatus Nanopelagicaceae bacterium
ATGGTGGCTCGGGGCTCAGCCAGCTGAGATCATTCCAGGGACGAGCGCTGACCAGGATTTCAAACTCGGGTTGTCGGCTGCGGCCCCCGGGCCACGTCGAGTCCGGCGGCTGGAGACTCTGACCCGGGTCGAGGGGGTCAAGCAACTGTCAGTCGACTCCGATGGCGCTCACGCCGGGGCCGCCCCGCCCTCCGCGACCAGGGCGAGCGGATGCTGATCAACAGATCCCGGATTGCTGCCACCGAGATCCCCGATCAGCTGGCGGCGGTGACCCAGGACATTGAGTACGGCGAGCTGCCGGGACTGCGGCTGATCCGGGCCCCAAGATGTCCGCGGCCGGGGCGGTCGAGCGCGGCCGTTTGCCTCCTGGTGGGTCGCGCGCCCCGTGTCCCCACGCCCAAAATTGAGCCGGGGCTGCGCCAGCCCCGGCTCAAGGGGAGGACGGGTCAGGTGGGGGTCAGCCGGCCGCCGCCGAGTCGTTGAAGCCCAGGTCGAGCACGAACCGAACCTTGTGCACCGACTGCTTGGGGTCGTAGCGGACCGCCACCACCTCTCCCACCGGCAGCGCGGTGGCCGACTCCGGGATTCGCTTCTGGCCGGTGCCCTGGTACTTCCACGCCTTGGCGTTGGCGGTGAGGCTGATGGTCAGCTTGGTCTGGTTGGGCTGGACGATGACCAGCACCCCGTTCGTGTCGGAGGAAACCACGCCGACCGCGCCGTGCAGGCGGGCGGGGCGCGCGTGGTGCGCGTGGTGCGGGTGGGTAGTCGCGCTGGTGGAAGGGGTGGTTGGCGCCGAAGTGGCGGCGGTGACCGCCACCGCCCCGGCGGCGACCGCGGCCAGGGCTCCGGCGGTAACCGCCAGGCCACTTATGTAGAGCTTGCGCATCTGCTTGTTCTCCAGAAAAGTCGGGATGGCGTCCCGGCTGCAGCGCAGCCGGACCTGGACTGACCCTGAGACTAGCCTGACTGCGGCGAAGGCACCTGAACTGGGGCTGAGAGCGTGCCGAGGCTCGGGGCTCGGTCCCGCGCGCTGAAGCCGCGTTCAGAGTCGCGGGCCGGCTCTCGTCCTAGGACCTGGCGGCGCGCCCTCAGGACCAGGAGCGCAGGAGCTCCTCGAAGCTCTCGCGGGTGGGCCGGAGCTCGGCCTCGCCAAGGTCCCGCAGGGGGGCCTCCGGCAGCCGCTGCCGGGTGCAGAAGTCGACCGACTCCTCATTGACGTAGAGCAGCCCGGTCGCTATCTCGTGCTCCTGGCGGGCGCGGTCCAGCACCGCCAGCGCCTGCAGGCGGTCCCGGGGGTCGTGCTCCGGGCCCAGCTTGCGCAGCAAAAGGTGCGAGCCGTCGTGCATGGTCACCTCGATCGAGGTCCCCTCCGGGTACTCGACTGCGATCTCCTCCTGGTGGGGGATGAAGTCCAGCTCCTGGAGCACCAGGTCGTGCTCCTTGACGTACTGGTAGCTCTTGGTCGAGCCCTCGTGGTCGTTGAAGGTGACGCAGGGGCTGACCACGTCCAGGACCGCGGTGCCGCGATGGGCCAGGGCGGCCCGCAGCAGCGGTACCAGCTGCGCTCCGTCCCCGGAGAAGCTCCGGGCCACGAACGTGGCCCCCAGCTGGATCGCCAGGGCGGCCAGGTCGATCGTCTCCAGCTCGTTGACAGCCCCTCGCTTCTGCACCGAGCCGATGTCGGCGGTGGCGGAGAACTGGCCCTTGGTGAGGCCGTAGACCCCGTTGTCCTCGACCACGTAGGTGCAGTCCAGGTTGCGCCGAACCAGGTGGGCGAACTGGCCCAGCCCGATGCTGGCGGTGTCGCCGTCGCCGGAGATCCCCAGGAAGGTGAGCTGGCGGTCGGCCAGGGCCGCGCCGGTGGTGACCGAGGGCATCCTCCCGTGGACCGCGTTGAAGGCGTGGGAGCGCTCCAGGAAGTAGGCGGTCGCCTTCGAGGAGCAGCCTATGCCACTCATCTTGGCCAGCGAGTAGGGATCCACCCCGCTCTCGTAGAGCGCCTTGACGATGTGGTTGGTGATGGAGTTGTGGCCGCAGCCGGCGCAGAGGGTGGTGGGCAGACCCTTGTAGTCCTCCCGGCCAAGCCCCAGCGAGTTGACCCGCACCGCCGTCGCCATCAGCTCCGGCTCCCGCTCAGGGCCAGGGGGCGCTCCACCCGGGGGCCGCTCAGCCCCTCGGCGTGGGCGATGGCTCGGGTGACGTCCGCCGCGAACAGCGGGTAGCCGTCGGAGTGGAGGATTGGGCTCAGGCTGAGTGCCGCCTCGGGGGCCAGCTCGGAGCGCAGGATGTGGAACATCTGGGCGTCCCGGTTCTGCTCCACCAGGTAGACCCGGCGGTGGCGGGTGCAGAAGTCGGCGATCGCCCTGGCCGGGGGCAGCGAGCGCACCCGCAGGTAGGCGGTGGCGAGCCCCAGCGCCCGGAGCTGGTCTTGGGCCTCGACCACGGCGGCATGGGAGCTGCCATAGGCGAGAATGCCCACCTCAGCCTCACCGCCGCCGTATTCCAGCGGCTCGGGCAGCAGTGCCAGCCCGGCTTCCAGCTTCCGGCGCAGCCGGTCCATGACCCTGGGGTACACCTCCTCGCTCTCGGTGTAGCGGGCCGCCTCGTCGTGGCCGCTGCCGCGCACGAAGTAGGCGGCCAGGGGGTGCCTGGTGCCGGGCAGGGTGCGGGCCGCCACGCCATCGCCGTCGCGGTCCCGGTAGCGCTCGAAGCGCTCCAGGTGCTCCAGGTCATCGGCCGACAGGACCTTGCCCCGATCAAAGGGAAGCTCAGGGTAGGGCGGCGGATCGGTCATCCAGAGGTTCATCCCGAGGTCCAGGTCGGAGAGCACGAACACCGGGGTCTGGAGCCGGTCGGCCAGATCCAGGGCGCGCTGGGTGAACGAGTAGCACTCCAGAGGGTCGGCGGGCAGCAGGATCGGGTGCCGGGTGTCCCCGTGGGAGAGTGCGTAGGCGAAGCTGAGGTCGCCCTGCTGGGTCCTGGTGGGAAGCCCGGTGGAGGGCCCCACCCGCTGGATGTCGACGAACACGCCGGGAATCTCGGCGTAATAGCCCAGGCCGACGAACTCGGCCATCAGGGAGATCCCCGGCCCTGAGGTCGCCGTCATCGCCCTCGCCCCGGCCCAGCCGGCGCCCAGCACCATCCCGGCCGCCGCCAGCTCGTCCTCCGCCTGCACGATCGCGATCCGGCGCTCCCCGGTCGCGGGGTCGACCCGGAAGCGGTCCGCCAGTGCGCTGAGGTGCTCTCCGACTGAGGAGCTGGGGGTGATCGGGTACCAGGCGAAGACGGTGCAGCCGCCCATCAGGGCGCCCAGGGAGATCGCCTCGTTGCCCTCCAGCAGCAACTTGCCGGCGGTCCTGTCGAGCGCTTGCAGTTGCAGGGAGTCTGCCTTGACCAGGTTCTCCCGGAAGTAGCCCCGGCCCAGCTGGATCGCCGCCCGGTTGGCGCCGGCCGCCTTGGGCTTGTTGCGGAAGTGGCGCTCCAGGGCCCGCTCCAGGGCCGAGTCCGGCATCCCCAGCAGCTCGGCCACCACTCCCACGTAGAGCATGTTGGTCAGGTACTGGCGCAGGTCCGGGTTCTCGAACGACTCCTTGGCCAGCCGGGCGAACGGGACCGGGTACACATGGATTCCCCGCTTCTGGTCCAGGCTCGGGGCGGAGTAGGCCTGCTCGTAGATCAGCACCCCCCCGTCCTCCAGCCGGTCCAGGTCGCGCTCGAAGGTGCTGCGGTTGAGGCACACCTGCAGGTCCGCCCGCCGGCGGCCCGCCAGGTAGCCCTGGCTGTTGGCCCGCAGGAAGAACCAGGTGGGCAGGCCCTCGATGTTGGAGGGGAACACGTTCTTGGGGGCGACTGGAATGCCCATCGCGAACAGCGCCCGGGTCAGGACCAGGTTGGCCGACTGGCTGCCGGATCCGTTGACCGTGGCGAAGACCAGGTTCAGGTCCAGCCCGGGATCGTCCGCCAAGCTCATCTCCCCATCCAAGTAAGCCCACCCTGCACCGACGACTTCATCCTATCGCGTAGCTTTCCCCGGCCCCCGCCCGCCCCTGACGGCCGCGCCGGTATCGTGGGGCCTCGGATAGCAGACCTTCTCGGGTCGGCAGTGGGAGGCAGGAGCATGGCGCTGACACGCAGGCAGCTGGGCCAAACCGGCATGGAGATAACCAGAGTCGGGTTCGGGGCCTGGGCGGTGGGCGGCGGCGGCTGGGCATTCGCCTGGGGGGAGCAGGACGACCTGGAATCGGTCCTGGCGATCCGGCGGGCGCTGGACTCCGGGGTCAACTGGATCGACACCGCCGCGGTCTACGGGCTCGGCCATTCCGAGGAGGTGGTCGCCCGGGCACTGGAGGGCATCCCCGAGGCGGACAGGCCCTACGTCTTCACCAAGTGCGGCCTGGTCTGGGACCAGCACGACCGCAGCCTGCCGCCTCGCGAGGTGGGCCGCCCGGAGTCCATCCGGGGGGAGCTCGAGGCCTCCCTGCGCCGGCTCAAGGTGGAGCGCATCGACCTCTACCAGATGCACTGGCCGGCCCAGGACGGCACCCCTTTGGAGGAGTACTGGGGCACCCTGCTGGAGCTGAAGCAGGCGGGCAAGATCCGGGCTGCGGCGCTCTCCAATCACGACGTGTCGGAGCTGGAAGTGGCCGAGCGCCTGGGGCATGTCGACTCCCTGCAGCCGCCCTTCTCCCTGATCAAGCGGGAGGCGGCTGCCGATGTGATCCCCTGGTGCCGGGAGCACCAGACCGGGGTCATCGTCTACAGCCCGATGCAGGCCGGCCTGCTCAGCGGCAGCTTCAGCTGGGACCGGGCGGCCAGCCTGCGTCCCGACGACTGGCGCTCCCGCGACCCCGAGTTCCAGGGCGAGCGGCTGCGGCGCAACCTGGGCCTGGCCGAAGCGCTGCGCCCGATCGCGGATCGCCGTGGGGTGTCGGTGGCCGCGGTGGCGGTGGCATGGACCCTTGCCTGGCCGGGGGTGACCGGCGCCATCGTGGGCGCCAGGCGCCCGGAGCAGGTGGACGGCTGGGTGGCGGCGGCCGACATCGAGCTGACCGCCGAAGAGCTGGACCAGATCGCGGCCGCGGCCGAAGGGTCGGGCGGCGGCCCGAGGCGGCCGCAACCCTAGTTCAGGGGGCGCGCCGGGCCCTGCCGCCGCCCGCAGGTCCCAGGCTGGCGCCGGCCGCACTCAATCGACGCTGGCCCTTCGGACGCCGGGAATGCGATCGGAGTCACCATCCAGCGCCAGGACCTCCAGGCCATGGGCGATCGCCGTGGCTCCTATCCAGAGATCGCTGGAGTTGACCGACGCCCCCGCTACCGCCAGCGCCGCTGACAGCCGGCCGTAGGCGCGCGCCACGAAGAGGTCGACCGGCAGCGCGGAGAATGCGGCCAGGAGCTTCTCGACGAAGGCGGAGCGCTGCTGGGCGCGGGCGCCATCGGTCAGGTGGACACCGTGGATGAGCTCCGCCGCGGTGATGACGGAGATGGCGTACTGCTGGTGGGGGCGGATCAGCTCCACCAGCCGCAGCCGGCCGCGCTCCTGCGCCACCAGGACCGAGGTGTCGATCAGGACGGCCACGGGTCTCTTCCACTCGCCGCCACCTCAGAGAGCCGCTGGATGTCGATGGCGAAGCCATCGTCGAACTGGGGCAGGTGACCCAGGAGGTCGAGGATGGCATCCCCAGGCAGAAGCGGGCTGCCGGGTGGTGTCACAACTGCCACTATCTCCCCGTGGCGATCCACCTCCACCGTCTCTCCGGACGCGACCCGGTTGAGGAGGGCGGAGAACTTCCGGCTCGCCTCGGTGGCTTTGATGCGCATTGACATCGCCCATCTGATTTATCTGATTCGTCTTTGACGGCTTACGCTTTGGGGCTCATGCCCGGTTGCGGCTGATCCCAATGCCACGAGCGGACATGAGGAGACCAGCGTCCGCCGCCGAGTCGCCCCGCAACACCCGAGTCCTCCCTGGGACCCGAAAGCGGGCGCCGACAGACGCGTTGGGGAACGCCAATGCCGGCGGCGGCGCCCCCAGGCCAGCTTGCCCACCGGTTCGGCCCCTGCCGGTTCGGCCACGTCAGCCGCGCTTGGGCGGGCGGTGCCAGGCGACCAGAAGAGGGGGCGGGATCTACTCGACGTCGCCCCCGATCCGCTCGGCCACGACCCGGATGATGACCCGGCGCTCGCCGGGGGCGATCTTGAAATCGCGGTTGCCCTGGTACTTGTACTGGAACTGGCGGATGTGCTCCTCGGCGCCCTCCTGGACCAGCTCGGCGCGACCGCTCACCGTCAGCTGAGAGTAGGGATTCTCGAAGTCCGTGATCGAGAGGGCCAGCCTGGGGTCGCGCTCCAGATTGCGGGTCTTGACCCTGCCCAGGGCGGTGTTGAGGAGCACCGACTCGCCGTCGGTGTCGACCCACAATGGGGTCACCTGGGGGCTGCCGTCGGGATTGATGGTGGCCAGGTGGGCGAACTGGCGGCGGCGCAGAAAGTCGGCTTGGGTCGGGCTCAGCTTGATACTCATGGCGCTTAAATTAGCCGATTCTGATGCGATTGACAGGCCTACCTGCGAGGATCCTGGAATGACAGCCAGGCTGGCGGTGGGGACCTGCAACTGGAGTGACCACCAGGGCTTCTATCCGCCGGGCCTGCCCGCGGGGGGCCGGCTGGCCTACTACGCGCGCTTCTTTCCCATGGTGGAGATCGACAGCAGCTACTACGCCATCCCCCAGCCCAGCCGGACCTCGGCCTGGGCGCAGCAGACCCCGGCTGACTTCCGCTTCAACATCAAGGCCTACCGCGCGCTCACCTACCACCAGCGCGAGGGCGGGGTGGCGCGGGAGCCCACCGCGGCCGAGGAGAAGGGCTTCCTCGCCGCCCTCGGCCCGCTCCGGGAGAGCGGCAAGCTGAGGGCGGTCCATTACCAGTTCCCCTCCTGGTTCACCGCCTCCCCGCTCAACCTGGACCGGCTGGCGCGGCTGCGCGAGCGCCACCTGGAGGACCTGGTGGTGGTCGAGTTCCGCCACCGCTCCTGGGCCGAACCGGAGCGTCTGCCCCAGCTGTTGGAGCTGCTCTCAGAGGCCAGGCTCTGCCTCTGCACCGTGGACGAACCCCAGATCGGCTCGGGGTCCTTCCCCACTCTGCTCGAGGTGAGCGACGAGAGGCTGGCGGTGGTCCGCTACCACGGCCGCAACCGCCAGACCTGGTATCGGGGCGGGCCGACCTCCGCCGACCGCTTCGACTACCTGTACTCGGAGGACGAGCTTCGGGACTGGGTGGACCCGATCCGGAAGCTGGCCGAGGAGGTGGCCGAGGTGCAGCTCCTCTTCAACAACAACCGGGCCAACTACGCGGTCGTCAACGGGCTGCAGATGGCCCATCTGCTGGGGCTTGACTATCCCCGACTCGAGGTCTCCCGGGCGGTCCCCGACGAGCCACCCCTACCGTTCGCGGAGCCGCCCAGCCTGTGAACCTCAGCCCCGGACACCTGATCCACGTCTACGGCTACCTGGCGGTGCTGTTGGCGCCGATGGTGGAGTCGACCGGGATCCCCTTCCCGGGCGAGACCATGCTGATCCTGGCCGCGGTCTACTCGGCCGAGACCGGGCGGCTAAGCCTGCCGGTGGTGATCCTGATGGCGGCGATCGGGGCCATCGTGGGCGACAACTTCGGCTATGGGATCGGCTATTTCTTCGGGCGGCGGCTGCTGGAGCGCTGGGGGCGCTTCGTCGGCCTCGACCACCGCCGGCTGCTGCTGCTGG
>DATKSV010000096.1:0-5226 GCA_035531535.1 Candidatus Nanopelagicaceae bacterium
GCCAACCCCGGCTCGGCCAACTCCGGCACAGTGCTGTGCCGGCTGCCGCAGACGCCGGTGAGCCAGGTGGATCGGGTCGACGTCGAGGCCAACCAGTAGCCACCACGACTTGAAACGAACTGAGCGAGCCGCCGGGACGACAACCCCCAGGTGCAGCGCACCTGGGGGCCCGGCACTCGCCGGTTCCTCTCGATCAAGCGACGTTGAACCGGCATCCGGACCCCTCGACTCTGAACGGACTTTGGAGGCAACTTGAGCATTGCGGAGATCGGCCCCTACGCGCTCTCGGGCGGCGGGCGCTGGCAGTTCAGCGGTCGGCGCGTCGGGGCGACCCTGGTAACGGCCGCCCTTTGCCTTGCGGCGTGGGCGGCTTTGGCCCCGGCCAAGGTTGGCGGCTCCACCACTTACGTGGTCACGACCGGCGTGAGCATGCTGCCCCACTTCCATGCCGGCGACCTGGTCCTGCTCCGTAAGGACTCCAGCTACCACGTTGGCGAGGTCGCCGGTTACCACAATGCCCAGCTCGGGGTCACCGTGATGCACCGGATCGTCGCCATCGAGGGCGGCCATTACTTCTTCAAGGGCGACAACAACGACTTCACCGACAGCTACCACCCGACCGCCGCCCAGATCGTCGGGGCCGAGTGGATTCATCTGCCGGGGTGGGGCAACTTTCTGCTGACGCTGCGCGCGCCCGTGGTCGCGGCGGTGGTGCTCGGCGTCATGTGGCTCTTTTTGTTCTGGCCGCGCTCCGGCTCCAGCCGGCGGCTGAGGAGGCGACGAAATGCCCGCTGATCATGGGAATAGCCACCCGACCTCGCGAGAGGGCCGGAGTAGCGCGCGACTGGCGGGGGTCATCGTCTGCGCCGTCCTGGCGATCTGCTCGGCGATCGTGGCCGGGACCGCCTGGACTCGGCCGACCCTCACCCCCTCCACGATTCCCTACAGCCAAGTCGGCCAGCTCTCGTACAGCGCCCCGAGCAGTCCCACGTCCATCTATGGAAGCCGGGGCCTGACCACCGGGCAGCCGATCTACGGCTCGACTCTGAGCGCGGTCAACGTGGCCTACGTCTACCGCTTCCACAGCGTCGTGCCGGCGTCTCTGCGGGGGACCGAGCGGCTGGTGGTCACGGTCAGCAACGGCCAGGGCATCACCCGCACCATCCCTCTCCAGGCCAAGGCGACCACCTTCAAGGGTGAGCGGTTCCAGGTGACTGGTGTCCTCGAACTGGCGAGCTTGCAGAGCGTCGCCAGCGCCTTCGATCTGGCGGCGGGCGCCCCCGGCAACATCGGCTCCTACCCGGTCACCATCGGCGCCTTGGTGAATGTCCAGGGCCAGCTTGGCTCGGCCGCGCTATCCGCCTCGTTCGACTCCCCGGTCGCCTTCACTCTCAGCGGGGCGAACTTGATCCCAGGCGGCTCGAGCACGACGGCGGCCGCCCCAGGCAAGGTGAACTTCGCCCCCAGCGCGAGCGGCTCGGTGACTCGACCCCTCGGCACCGCCGCCACTCTCCTCCCCGGCCTGACCGTCGCCAACGCGCGTGAGGGCGCGCTCGGGGTCCTGGTGGTGTCGCTGCTCCTCTTGGGGCTCGCCGGTTGGCCCCTGCTTCGTGAGGCCAACTCCCAAGACGAAGGAGCGCGCATCGCCGCCCGCTACGGCTCCACGCTGGTCCACACGGACGTCATCGAGACCCCCGCCGGGGTGGTGGTGGTCCGGATGGACTCCTTCGACGGTCTGCTCCGGGTCTCGCGTCGCCTGGAGTGCCCGATCCTCCACTGGGGTGATGGTGGCCATGTCTACACCGTCGTCGACACCGGCACCCTCTACCGCTACCGGGCGGAACCCTCCATGGGACTAGAACTCGCCCCTGGGCCAGCCGGCAACGGGGCGGCCCGGCCCGGATCTGAACTGACTGGCAAGGCCCAGCGGCGAGTCGCCTCGGAGCGCCAGGCGGCAGTGCTGCTCGCGGCCCAGGAGCGTGGACATGGAGCCTAGCCCCGGTTCGAACGGCCCGGGCCGGCGGCTGGGCCTCTTCGCGCTCGGCGCACTCATCTCCGGCATAGGGCTGATCGCGGCGGCGGTGATCATCTCCGCCCTGGGCGCGACCACCGTGTCCGCGAGTTCCAGCTGCGATCCCACGAGCTCCCCGGTATCGGTCCACTACCAGACGGCCGTGGCGCCTTCAGGGAGTGACTCGAGCGTCGCTGTTTCTGGGGTGGTCCTCTCGGGCTTCCCCAGCGCCTGTGACGGATCGACCGTGACCCTTGAGTTGCTGGGCAACAAGGCGGGCGATCCCACCGTCGCCCCCAGCGCCGACACCCTCCTTAGCACCGCCGACTCGACCCTGGACCCGTGCAGCCAGAAGACGCTCGCCAGCCCGGTGGTAGTCGCCGGTGGCTCGATCACCCTGTCTCTTTGTGCCAGCGGGGGGCCGGCGGCCTACGCCAGCGTGCACGACCTCACTGCTCTGGCGCTCTTCCTGCCCGCGGGATCGGGCGGGGTCCTGGGGGCCTCCACCTCGACCGGTTCAGTGGTCCCGACCCCGGTCACGGGTTCGGCGTTCTCCGTCCCCTATGCCCTCTTCGCCCTGGGGCTGGCCCTCCTGGTGGCGGGCACCATCACCCTGGCCAGGGCTTCTCGGCAAGAGCCGGGCCCGAACTAGACCGCTAGCCGTAGACCCGGCTCCAGCGACGGCCGGGATGGGAAGTTGGGTGGGCTCCTGTCGCCGCGGCCGCCGCGGCCCGGACCTCCTGGCAGTCCCCCTCTCCTGAGTGGCGGCTGCGGCAGGCCCTGGCCCATCTCCATGAGCGGCTCCGATCTCTCGTGCCGGGCATGGTCTCCACGCCTCCTTCAATCTGATCGCGGTGATCGCGATCTTCCTGGTGGGCACTCAGGCTTCCTGCCACTGACGAGTCCAGTCCGAACCGTCACAAGATCGCTTGCTCCGGCGGCTCATCCAGAGGCCCGTGGGTTGTCAGGTCTGTAACAATCCTGTCATTTGGTGGAACAGTCCGTTTACCGAATCGTCAGCTCGTGATACAGTTCCTAGCGCGTGGGGAAGTCCGAGCGTCGAACTGTGGCTGTCGTGAGGGACGGTGTCTTGAGTGGAACAGAACAGGTAGCCGCGCAGGACCAAAGCGTGAATGGAGTAACCCTAGCGGCGATATCCGCCGCCGCGCCCTGGGAGGAAGTGCCTTTGGACTGAACGCCAAGTGACTGGCGCGGACAGCGATCGGGTCCGCAGTCGTGCTCTCCCCGCGTGGCGAACTCGTCATTGAGGACCCACGCAGACTGGGTTCTCAATGACGGCCGGACCTCGAGGGTGCGGGCACGACCGGGCTCCTCATAAGTAATCGGCCTCACTTCGAGGCATCACAAACGAAGGATCCTAATGAAAATTCGGAATATGGCGATCTTTGGGGCGATCGGAGTGGCAGCCCTAGCCCTCATCGGGGCTGGCGCAGCGGCGACCTTCAACACCCAAACCACGAGCACTCAGACGATCAATGCAGGCACCTTATCCGTGGTGTTGTCATCACCCGATGCTCCGGGCTGCACCTTGGTATCCGACGGCTGCACCTCCCTAACGCTAAATTCCGTTGGTGCGGACGGGTCGACCTTTGACACAACTCCGAGTCTCGTCACGATCACAAATAACGGTACTGTCCCTGCCTACTACGACACCATGAGTGTGAGCGACACCAACAACAACAGCACATTCCAGAGCGAGGTTGGAATGTGCGACTACAGTTACGGCGGTGACGGAACCGGCCACTTTGTCGGCACCGACTACAACGGACTTCTCTCCGGGATCGAGGCGAGTTCCCCCAATAACGTCTCCGGAACCGGTGACGAGTACGTCGTCCAGCCTGGTCAGACTGACTCCTACACCGTAGACTTCTACGCGGGAGCGATCACGGACGCGTGTGGCACGTCGACGCTCCCGGCCCTGACCCAGCCCGCCGAAGGCGGGAGTCTCACCGTGAGCCTGACATACGCGTACACCGGCTAGCTAGCAACGCCGCATAAGCGGCGGTGCGGCCCTCATGGCCGCGCCGCCGCTACTACATTCATCCTTGGTGCTGATGCCTCCTGCGCGTCTCGTCACCACTGGCAGAAGAGTTTGACTGCCCGTGATTGTGGGAAGGTGCCAACTCGAACCATGGGCGTCCTAGGGTGCAGGCAACGGTTTTGTCACTGCTCATTTAAGGACGGCAGGGTTGAACCTGCCTGACACTCGATCAACCGCGTTACGAGAGGCCCCTATCTCGATCATGACCACTCTGCCCGAGGGCGAGGACCCGATCCCCAGACGACGGAGACTTGCACGGTCGCGCCGTGCCGCTGTTCTACGCCGCGTACGGACTGGCGTTTGGACACTGGTCGTGGTGGCGGCGATTGGTGCGGCGGGGTTTGCGGCGTTTTCGGTGCTAGGCGGCGACTGGGACGTGGCGCCGATCCTGTCGGGGAGTATGTCTCCAGGCTTTCCAGTCGGTGGGGTGGCCGTTGCACAGCGAGAGCCCGTTAGTCAACTTGCTCTGCGCGACGTGATCATCTTCAGGAACCCCTACCACCCTGGCATTCAAATGGTGCATCGCATCATTCGTCTCGAGTTCAACAAGGCAGGCGAGGCAATTATCAAGACGCAGGGTGATGCGAACACGTCAGCGGATCCGTGGACCGTGAGGCTGGGAGCGAAGGACGTCTACGTCGTTCAGTTCACCCTACCGCTCCTCGGCTATCCCGGCGTATACACCAATCACGCGGTCGACTTGATCGTCGCCGGGACGATTCTGCTTCTGGTCGTGGTGGGCGCCGTAATGGGGCGAGACCGCGACAACGAAGTCGAAGGATCACTCCCTGGGAGTCCCGGTCTGACGCGGACCGCGGATGTCTGGCCGTCATATGAACCCGTGTCCTCGGCAGCCAAAGCGCGCCAGGGGCTGGGATCGACCACTGAGACGACCGAGGATGGGCCGGAGTCTCGGCTGTGAGATGCCGATGCGACTGGGCTACGCATCCCGGCCTCGATGTTGCGATAGATGCCGCGAAAGCTATCGACGGGGCTTATCATCTACAGGGGCCTCGAACCCTGGCCCTATCGAGACGAGGGAGAAGATGAAACTCCGGACCTTTGCCGTCCTTACGGCTTTTGGCCTTGCGAGCATTGCTTTCATCGGGACAGGTGTGGCGGGGTCCTTCATCGGCACGCTCACTGCCGGCCA
>DATKSV010000097.1:0-6458 GCA_035531535.1 Candidatus Nanopelagicaceae bacterium
GCAGAGGCGGCTCAGCCGCCTCCGAGTGGGCTTCGAGGGGATCTGACGAAGTCGGCGCCAAGCCCTTTTGGTTGGGGCCCGGAGAGGGCGGCCGCTTCCCGGCGGAAGGCGCCGTGTTTGAAGTTGCTCGACGCTCTCAAAAAGCTCGCCCAGGGCTCCTCCGGGAGAGAGCTCTGGAGGCGGCACCGGCAGCATTCGCCCGAGTTTCAGTCACCTTGTGACCACCAATCGAGCCGGGCGGCTCCGGGCCGATGCCGGCTCCTCGTCGACAGCCGCTGTCGCTGGAGGCCTGAGCCCGCGGTCGGCTGCCTGGACGGGTGCCGTCTTCGCCCCATTGGCGGTGAGGGCCCGCGAAGCCCGCGAGAATCAGCGCCCGGCCTGGTGGGATGCGCGCCCTTCCGGTCAGCCGACCCCCCCCGTCGCGGGCTGCCCGACCGTACCCGGTCGCCCAAAGGGGCTCCTGTCGCCCAGCGGTTTGAGGACTCCTGGAGCGGCCACCGAAGGCGGTGGGGACGGCTGTCCAGCCCCTGAGGCGGGGGCCGGGCGACCGCTGCGCTGGGCCTCGGGGAGGGGTGATGCGGCCCGGCCCATGGGCGGGTCGGGTCGGGGCCAGAGCGCTCGGATCTCACAGCCACCGGTGCGTCTGGTATCCTCATGGCCGGTCGGGCGGCTGTTAATTGTGCCCTGCGTCGGCGAATCTCGCGGAGATCAAGCCGGGTAGCAGAGGAGATAGGTCATCAAGCGAACCTTTCAACCCAAGAAGCGCTATCGGAGGAAGACTCACGGGTTTCGGGCCCGGATGTCGAGCCCAGGCGGTATCCGCGTGCTCAAGCGGAGGCGCCTCAAGGGCCGCTGGCGGTTGACGCCTGCTCCGGTGCGGTGAACAGCCGCTACCGGCTCCGCAAGTCCGCCGAGTTCGAGAACGTGCGGGCCGAGCGGAGGGGGGTTGGGGATCCGTTGCTCAGGCTTCAGGTTAGGCCCAACCTGCTTGGTCGCCCGCGTTTCGGGATCACCGTCTCGAAGCGGCTGGGCGGGGCGGTAGCCCGCAACCTGGTGCGGCGCCGGCTCCGGGCGGCGGCTGCCCAAGAACTGGCCCAGCTGGGCTCATTTGATCTGGTCATGATCCCGACCCAGGCGGCGGCTACCACCTCCTACCGGGAGTTGGCGGCGAGTCTGAGCCGCTCGCTCCAGAGGGCAGGTGTCCGCGCCGGATGAAGAAGCTGTCGCTCTGGTTCATCGCCTTCTATCAGGTCTCCCTCAGCCCCGTTCTGGGCTTGATCGGGGGCTGTCGCTACGAGCCGAGCTGCTCCCACTACACCTACGAGGCAATTCAGCTCTACGGATTCGGAAGGGGCTGGTGGATGGGGATCCGACGGATCTCCCGCTGCCATCCATTCCATGCCGGAGGCTACGATCCGGTGCCGCTGCCCGAGGAGCTGAAGCATGGGATTTGAGCTGCTGGCCTTCGTGAACCCGGTGGCTCCGCCGCCCACGAACCCCTTCCTGGCGATCTTCTTCTACGTCCTGCTGACACCTATTGGGGTGGTGCTGCAGTTCTTCAACAAGGTGTTCGCGAGCTTCGGGCCGACGGCCGCCATCGGCGCGTTCGGGATCGCGATCATCGTCCTCACGCTGGCGATCCGAGGCCTGCTGTTCCCGCTGTTCCGCTGGCAGATCGCCACTCAGTGGCGAATCCAGGCCGAGCAACGCATGGTGGGCCCGGAGCTCAAGGCCCTCCAGCAGAAGTACAAGAAGGATCGCCAGCGTCTCAACGAGGAGACCATGGCGCTCTACAAGCGGCACGGTGTGAATCCCCTCAGCCAGCTCTCCGGCTGCCTGCCGTTACTGATCCAGATGCCGTTCATCTACGCCCTCTACGGGGCGATCCAGAAGCTCTCGGAAGGGCTTCACGGCCACGGCGGCTTCCTCTGGGTCTCCCAGCTCAGCGACGTCGCCTTCAAGGTCAAGGGCGGCATCGTGGGCCACCCCCTGCTCCTGATCATTCCGATCCTGGCCGGGGTGTTCACCTTCATGCAGTCGAAGATGATGATGCAGCCCGCGCGCCCCGACATGAGCGACTCCGAGAAGCAGATGTATCGGGTGATGGCCCAGACCACCTACCTGATGCCGGTCCTGATCGCCTTCTTCGCGCTCAACTTCGCCCAGGGGATCGGGCTCTACTGGATCACCCAGAGCCTGGTCATGGTGCTGCAGGTGTTCAGCATGATGGGCTGGGGCGGGCTCAGCGTTCCGAGTTGGTTCCCGAGGGCGGGTTGGCACCCACCGAACTCGCCCAGAGGCGTCCTCACCGCCGATGCCTCGGGCGGGGCGCTGGTTGCGCCCGCGCGCGGCAGTGATCGCGGCGAGGGCTCGGGCCCGGCCGGGAGTTCCCGGTCCAAGCGACCGGCTCCGACCCCGGAGCGGCCCAGCTCCGGGCAGCGCGATCCGATTCGCCCCGCCAACAGCAAGGGCGGGGGCAACCGACCGAAGCGCCGGGCATCGGGGCGATAAGGAGTGGACCAGGAGCTCGGTGGGGACGTGTTCGAAGCCGCCGCTGCGACGGTGGAGGAAGCTTTTGCGCTGGCTCTGGCCGGCGCCGGCCTGACCCGCGAGGAGGCCATGCTCGAGGTGCTCAGCCAGGGCCAAGATGTGATCCCCGGGGAGCATGTCAGCGCTTCGGTCGCACGGGTCAGGGTGACCCGGGTGGCACCCGAGGCGGTGACGGCTCGAGGCCACCTGGAGGAGCTGCTCAGGAGGATGGAGGTAGAGGCCACCGTGAGCGTCGTCGGGCCCTCCCCGGCTGAGCCGGGGTCAGAGGAGACGGCGCCGCCGGTGATGCTTGAGGTCGAGGGAAGTGACCTTGGCGTTCTGATCGGGTGGCGGGGCGAGTCGCTGCGCGCCCTCCAGACCGTGATCAACTTGATGGTGAGCCAGCACACCCCGGGAGCGCCGCGGGTGGTCGTGGATGTGGCTCACTATCGGGAGCGTCGGGAGCGCGCCGTGGCCCAGATCGCGCGCCGGGTGGCGGGGGACGTGGTCCGCACGGGGCGACCGGCCACCCTAGATCCAATGCCCCCCTACGAGCGCCGCGCAGTCCATATTGCCTTGGCAGACGACCCCCTGGTGGTGACCGAGAGTTCAGGAGTCGACGAGGCTCGTCGGGTCACAATAGCCCTGGCCAGTTCGTCCCGACCCAGCCCCAGCCGCTACCAGGTGGGCTCGAACTGAGCTCCAGCCCTCCTTGGCGAGGATGGGGCACGGTCCTGGCCGCCGCCACCTGCTCGGTCGCGGTCTTGCTGGGTGGCTGTGGGACGGCTCCAGTCCATCTGATCAAGGCGCCGCTGAAGGATCTCGTTCTCACCCTTGGCGAGATCCCCTACCCGGGGTTCGTGGTCGAGCACGGGTCGAGCTCAGCTGGCTACTACAGCAATCAGCGCACGGCCGGGAAGGATGCGAGCCTGCTACGGAAATTGCAGAAGGCCGGCCGTGAGGAGGGCTACGAGGTCGACTTCAATCGCAGCCAGAGCCCCCAGCAGGCGGTCGGTCCGGTGGTGATCGAGAGCTCAGCGGCGATCTATCACACCGCCGCCGGGGCCGGTCAGGGGCTCCGGCTGGTCGGCGAGCAGGCCCTGGCGGCGGGCGGGACCGCGATCTCGACGGGCAAGGTGGGCGACCAGGCGCTCGGCTTCATGGTGGTCAGGCAGTTCGAGGGCACCAGTTACGAGGCCTACATCGTCGCCTGGCGCCAGGCGAACGTGGTCGCGGCGATCCAGGTGGAGGGCAACGCGGC
The DNA here is from genome assembly GCA_035531535.1 of Candidatus Nanopelagicaceae bacterium. Classification (GTDB taxonomy): domain Bacteria; phylum Chloroflexota; class Dormibacteria; order Aeolococcales; family Bog-877; genus AG-12. The sequence continues at coordinate 3,791 of DATKSV010000097.1, forward strand.
CACCCTCGACATCCAGTATGCGATCTCACTGGCAACCACCCAGCAGCGTCACCTGGGGAGCCGCTGATGCCCGCTCTGAGGACGCCCAGGTGGCACGGGTCGGTGCTCCCCAGTGGGGCTCGGGTAATCCTCGCGCCTCTGCCCGGGCGGACCTCGGTGGCCGTGACCATGCTGTTGGGAGTGGGCTCGCGCTGGGAGCCGCTTCGGTTGGCGGGGATCAGCCACTTCCTGGAGCACGCCGTGTTCAAGGGGACCGAGCGCTATCCCGACAGCCGATCGGTCTCGGAGGCCATCGAGGGAGTCGGCGGGGTCCTCAATGCCAGCACCGACAAGGAGGTCACCAACTTCTGGGCGCAGGTGCCCCGGCAGCGGCTCAAGCTCGCCATCGATGTCCTCACCGACCTGGTCATGGCGCCTCGATTCGACAGGGAGGAGATGGAGCGTGAGCGCCAGGTCGTCGCCGAGGAGCTCAACATGTATCTGGACCAACCCGCTGAGGTGGTTCAGATGGACTTCGACGGCCTGATCTGGCCGGGACATCCGCTGGCGCGAGACCCGGCTGGCACCAGGCCCTCGCTGCGGCGGATCGGGGCCACCCAGTTGAGCGGATACCACAGCAGCTTCTACCGGCCGGAAAGCCTGGTCGTGGTGATCAGTGGCGGCTTCAGTCCACAGCGGGCCCTGGGGCTGCTGGAGCGGCGCCTGGAGCCTGCGCTGGGAGCCACCCGGGCCAGGGCTCCGTTCCTGGCCTCGGACGGAGGCATCCCGAGCCCGCTGGAGCGTGCTGGGGAGGTGAAGGTACGACGCCGGCGCGCCGAGCAGACCCACCTACTGGTGGGAGTGCGATGCTCCTCCTACCTGGCGCCTGACCGCTGGACGCTCGACGTGCTCAACACGGCCTTGGGCGAGGGCATGAGCAGCCGGCTGTTCCTGGAGCTGAGGGAGCGCCAGGCCCTCGCTTACGACGTGCACTCCTTCACCTCCCGGCATCGTGACAGTGGGGCGCTGGCCGTCTATCTGGCCACCCAGCCGGAGAGAGCGCCGGCCGCCGTGACGGGTGCCATGGAGGAGATCCGCCGGCTGGCCCAGGAGGAGCTCTCGGCGGCGGAGCTGGAGCGCACCAAGGCCCAGATCGAAGGGCGGCTCATGTTGCAGATGGAGAGCGCTGGCGCCCTCAGTGAGTTTCTCGGGAATCAGGAGCTCCTGACGGGGGAGATCCTTTCTGCGGCCGACGTCGTGGAGAACGTCCGTTTGGTCAGCTCGGCCCAGGTGCAGGCGCTCGCCGGCGAGCTTCTGGACGCGGGCGGTTGGCGGGCGGCGGCGGTGGGCCCGGGGGTCGAACGTGAGGAGCTGCTGGCGACACTGCAGGCCGGAGCGAGAAATTAGCGGGGGGCCTTGTCCCCCCGACCACCAAGGAGGTTGACCTATGGAGAGAACTCTGGTGCTCATCAAGCCCGACGGCGTCCAGCGCGGACTGGTGGGGGAGATCCTGGGGAGATTCGAGCGGAGGGGCCTTCACCTGGTTGGCCTCAAGCTGTTGGCCGTGGACCGGGCCCGCGCCGAGCGGCACTACGCGGAGCACCGGGAGCGGCCCTTCTTCGAAGCCGTGATCGATTTCATCTCCTCCTCACCGGTGGTGGCGATGGTCTGGGAGGGGCCGAGCGTGACGGCGTTGGTGCGTTCGATGATGGGCCCCACGAATCCCGCGGGTGCGGCTCCAGGCACGATCCGGGGTGACCTCGGGGTCGATATCGGCCAGAACGTGATCCATGGGTCCGACAGCCCCGGCCGCGCCGAGGAGGAGATCGGGCTTTTCTTCACTCCCGAGGAGCTGGTCAGCTGGGAACGGGCCGGGACCTCTTGGATCTACCCCTAAGGCGGCGTCGGACAGGGAGCGCCACGGCGACGCCGCCGACCGCGGCGAAGGTGGGAGTCTGCGGGGGTACGGCCGCCCACCGGGTGGGCGGCCAGAAGCGCAGGATGGCGATCGCCTGAACCCCACGCCGGGGCTCCCACCCGAAGGTGCGCGAGTCCTCTGAGAAGTTGCGGTTGTCGCCCATGACGAAATAGTCGTTGTTGGGAATGTGGGCCCACGCTCCAGTCGCGGGAAGGGCCGGAGAGGCCGTGCCGGCCGCGGTGCAGCAGAGCACCTGCTGGGTCCAGACCCCGTTGATGTAGGGCTCGATCAGCTGGCGGCCGCCCGTGGCAGAGGTTGGCTTGGTGTCGGAGATGTAGACGTGTCCCACTCCCTGGCTATCGGGCGCGATCCGGATCCATTCTCCCGGCAGGCCGATGACCCGCTTGATGAAGTCGTTGGGGGACGCGATCGGGGGGTTGATGATCACAATCTGGCCCCGCGACGGACCGCTGAAGTAGAGGGAGAGCTTCTCGGTGATGAGCAGGTCGTTGTTGTGCAGGCCGGGGTACATGCTGGTGCCCTCAACATGGACCGGCTGGATCGCGAATGCGATCAGCAGGTAGATCGCTGCCGCCAGCGCCACCACCTCGACCAGGTCCCGCCAGAGGGATCTCCGTCCTGGCTCCCCGGGGGTCCCACCATCGAACTCGCCCGGAGCGGAAGGCTGGGCGGGCGTGGCGGTAGGTTCGGTCGGCACCTCGGCAGTATACGGAGCGGCCTGAGGGCCCCCGCCGCCTAGAGGTTGACCCC
>DATKSV010000098.1:0-34798 GCA_035531535.1 Candidatus Nanopelagicaceae bacterium
GCGATTCGACGCGGTGCCGGCGCCTCCATCCGAGGCAGGTGCAGGGTCAGCACCCCATTCAAGAAGCTGGCGCTGATCTCGCTCTCCTTGACATCACTGGGCAGGGTCAACTGGCGAACGAACGACCACACCGCCCGCTCCCGACGCAGGTAGGTGGACTTGTCATCGGTCTCGGTCTCCAGCTTGCGCTCGCCCCGAATCGTGAGCAGACCCTGGTCGGCGGTGACCTCAACCTCTTCCGGGGCCAACCCGGGAACCGAGGCCTCGATCACGAACTCCTGGTCGGTTTGCTTAATGTCGAGGGGCAGGTACACGGTCTGGGCGGCGGCCGCCAAGTTGCGGGAGCCGACCGGGGTTGTGCTGGTCAGATAGGGTCCGCTGCCGAAGGCCTCGCTGACCCAACGGTTCATCTCGTTTTGCATATTGAACAGGTCACTCCAAGGATCCCAACGAGCCATCTTCAAGACCTCCGTAAACGCCGCTCTCACCAGCCGTTCTGGGGGGATCGCCCATCCCTAATACCATGCTTACCCAGGACCACAGGGGGCCAAACGGGCCTTGTCGCGGGGCCGGGCTCAGATCCCGATGGCGTCTTTGATGTGCTCGAAAAAACCCTTGCGCACTGGGTGTGGCTTGCCATCAGGCGGGGAGAGCTCACGCAGCAGATGGCGCTGCCGATCGGTGAGCTTGGTGGGGATAACCACGCGCAGCCGCACCACCTCGTCGCCCCGGCGACCGGTGCGGGGATCAGGAGCCCCCTTGCCGGCGAGACGGACCTGCTCACCGTACTGGGTACCTGGTTTCACCGTCATCATGGCCGGCCCATCGACCGTGGGCACCTCGATAGTGTCGCCCAGGGCCGCCTGCGAGACGGTGATCGGGCACTCGTAAATGATGGTCATACCGCGGCGCACCAGCAGCTCGTGGGGCCGCACTGTGATCACCAGGTAGAGGTCACCGGGCGGCCCGCCCCGGGGCCCAGCGGCGCCCTCTCCGGGAACTCGAACCTGCATCTCGTTGTCCACCCCAGCAGGGATCTGGACCTCAAGGGACTTATTCTCGTCAACCAGCCCCTGACCACGGCAGGTGGGGCACGGCGACTCCACCACCTGGCCCTCGCCATGGCAGCGCGGGCAGGGCTCTACGGTCACCATCTGGCCGAGCAGCGACTGGCGTACCCGCTGGACCTGTCCGTGGCCCTGGCACTCCTTGCATACGCTGGCCGAGGTTCCCGGTTTCGCGCCGGTGCCAGAGCAGTCGGAGCAGGCTGTCGGCTTGGTGATCTCGAAGGTCTTGGTGACCCCCGTGATGGCCTGCTCAAACTCGATGGTCACCTGGAGCCTCAGGTCGGAACCTCGCCTGGGACCCGTGCGCTGGCGCTGGACGCCGCCACCCCCAAAGAACATGTCGAACAGGTCGAAGGCAGACTGGAAGTTAAAGGCCCCACCCTGGGCGTAGCCGTCGTCGGCCCGGCCGAAGGTGTCGTAGCGCTGCCGCCGCCCCGGATCGGACAGGACCTGGTAGGCCTCTCCGACCTCCTTGAAGCGCAGCTCGGCCTCGGGGTCACCCCCATTGCGGTCGGGGTGCAGCTTCATGGCCAGGCTTCGGTAGGCTCGCTTCAGCTCCTCGGGGCTGGCGCTGCGATCTACGCCGAGAACCTCGTAGTAGTCCCGCTTGGTCTGGGGCATCAGGCGGATGTCTCGGGATCTGTCCCCGCCGGCTGCTCGGCCCGGCCGCCCGGGTCGGCGCCTGCCCCGTTGGCAAGCAAACTTGAAGTCGGGTCCGGCTGGGCCACCGTCACCTGGGCGGGTCTCACCACCCGGTCATGGACTTGGTACCCGGGTAGCAATTCGGTCACCACGGTGTCCTGGGCCACGCCCTCGGCCGGTACCGTGGCCACCGCCTCGTGCAGGCGCGGGTCGAAGGGGTGCCCCACGGCGGCAATCCGCTGTACTCCCTGAGAGGTGAGCGCGTCCTCCAGCTGGCGCAGAGTCAGCCGGAGTCCCTCAGAGACCCCGTCGCTGGCGTCCGCGTCAACGTGGGCAACCGCGCGCGCCAGGTTGTCGAGGGCGGGCAGGATCGCCTTCAGCAGCGACGCCGAGCCGTAACGGGCCAAATCCTGGGTCTCCTGCGCCTTGCGACGCTTGTAATTCTCGAAGTCGGCGGCCAGGCGCTGGTAGGCGGCCCTGGTCTGCTCCAAATCCAAAGTCAACTGGGCCACACTGGGAAGCCCAGGGGTGGGATCGGGCTCTGCGGATGGACCCTGATCGCCGGCCATTCCCGCGGTCTCGGCGCCAACGTCATGGTCTTCTTGGTCGGCTGGCATCTCCGTCTCCTGCTCTCAGCTTAAGTTCACGCCAGGAGCCGGCCCATGGCCTCGCCGGTGAGCTGGGCCACCAGTTGCAGCCGGGCAGCCACCTGGCCATAGCGGATTCTCGTCGGCCCCACCACCCCGATGGTGCCATAGAGATGGTCGCCAGCCCGGTAACTGGTTAGCACCAGGCTGCAATCTCGAAGTTCCTGCAGGCTGTTCTCGTGGCCGATGACCACCTGCATGCCCACCTGGGGAGCCAGCTCGGTCACAACCGCCGCCAGGATACGCTGAGCCTCCAGCACCTCGAGCACGGTTCGCAATCGCCGCGGATCTTCGAACTCAGGCTGCCTAACCAAGTTGCGCAAGCCGTCGTGGATGACCAACGACGACCTGGTCTCGATCTGGCGCAGGCCCCGTGCCACCTCGTGGGAGAGGCCGGGCGGTATGTCCAAGGCCTCGGGGACGGCCTCGATCTGGTCCGCCGTCAGCCCGGCAAAGGTCCGGTTCAGCCGGCGGGCAAGCTCGCCCAGGTGCTCCTGTTCCAAGCCAGCGTCGACTTCCACCAGCCTCTGATGTACGGCACTCCCGTTGGCAACCGCCACCAGCAGCGCCTGGCCCGGCCTGGTCCAGACCAGTTCCACATGCAACAGTTTGCTGCGGATGTTGCTGGGGCCGGTGACCAGGGCGACGTTATCGCTGAGGCGGCTGAGAGTGGCGGCCGCCAGCTCCAGCGTGGTCTCCACGTTCTCGGCGGCGTTCTCGAAGTTCTGTCGCACCCGGCGTCGCAGCGGCGGCTCGACGATCTCCTGAGGGAGCAGGAAGTCCACGAAGTAGCGATAGCCCAGGTCAGTTGGAATCCTTCCCGCCGAGGCGTGCGGCTGGGTCAGAAACCCGTCATCAACCAGCTCCGATAGCTCGTTCCGGATGGTGGCTGAGCTCAGCTCGAGGAAATAGCGTGCCGCCAGCGCGTGGGAGCCCACCGGGACCACCGTCTCGGTGTAGTCCGAGACCACCGCCCCCAGGATCCTCTCCTTGCGCCGATCCATGACCCCAGTCTCCAGTGCTTGATTAGCACTCAGACACCGCGAGTGCTAAGTCGAGTTTAGCACGTGCGTTCTGGAGAGCACAGGGTTCGGGGCGCCGGTCGGCTGCCGGCCGGACCCCTGCGAAACCGGCTCAGCCGGCCAGTTGGGGTCAGGCGCGGCCCCGGGGTGAGCCGGCGCGGGCGACGCTCGGCACAGCTCCGGCCCCGGTAACATCCCCCTCGATGGCTGAAGCTACCTCGCCCCAGACTAAGCGCGGCGCCGCGCTTCACAATCCCTTTGCGGCCGGCTCTGACTCCGAGTCTGAGCGTGAGGCCCTGGCCCGCAGGAGCGGCATCCGGGAGGTGGTGTTCGGAGTTCAGGACGGCCTCCTGACCACGATGGGCCTCACCACCGGGGTCGCGACCGCGACCGCTGGAGCCGCCGTCGCCCACACCACCATCTTGATCGCCGGCTTGGCGGGGGCCCTGGCGGGGATGGTCTCGATGGGAACCGGTGCCTACCTGGCCGGTTGCGCGGAACGGGATCTGAAGCGAGCCGCCATCCACAAGGAGCGGGGTGAGCTCGAATCTCAGCCGCTTGCGGAACACGAGGAGATGGTCGGCATTCTGACGGACCGGGGAGTTCCCGCCGCCACCGCCGAGGAGCTGTCACGGAGCTTGGCGCAATATCCTCAGCTCTGGGAGGAGACCCACCTCGAGAAGGAGCTCGGCATCTCCAGCAATCCCCACGAGAGCCCGGTGCGAGACGGCCTGGTGATGGCTCTGACCTTCCTGATCGGGGCGGTGATCCCCATCGTCCCCTACATCGTCACCAGCGGGCTGGACGCGGTGGTCGGGTCTCTGCTGCTCTCGGCCGTGGTCCTGGTCGGGGTGGGCGTCGGCAAGGCGGCGGTCATCGGACAAAAGCTGGCCCTGGGCGGCACCCAGGTGCTCGGAGTCGGCACCGCGGCGGCCCTGGCTGGTTACGTCCTCGGGGTGCTCCTCCCCCACGTCTTCGGACTGCGCCTGCCGCCCGCCTGAAGTCAGGTCAGATAGCGGCCAGCTCCAGGGTCAGGCGGTCGAGCACGTCCACCCCATTGGAGGTGGCCCGAACCCGCCCACCCGAGAACTCCAAAAGGCCCAGGCCCTGCAGGTGAGCCGCCGTTCGCAACTGCGCCGAGGTCTGGAGCTCAACCCCAGCCGCCAGCCGCAGCCCGCAAGCGAGCCGCTCCAGGGCCAGATCCTCCGGCGTAAGCCACTCGTGGCCACGTAGGCCGCGGGACCCGTCCCCGACCGACCGCATGTAGCTGGAGGCGTTGCGCAGGTGCCAGTAGCGCAGGGCCGCTCCGGTCCCTTCGAAGCCGAGCCCTGCCGCCTCCGCCGGCCCCAGGAAGCCGTGGGCGCCTGAGCCGGCTGCCAGATACGGCCCTCCCTGCCAGTAGACCAGGTTGTGGCGCGACTCCCACCCCGGGCGGGCATAGTTCGAGACCTCGTACTGGCCCAATCCGGCCTCGCCCAGAACTGCCACCGCCAACCGACGCTGCTCCAGAAAGTCCTCGACTTGGGGACTCTGCCGGCGGCCGGCGGCAACTCCGCGCGCGAGCGGCGTGCCGGGTTCGACGGTGAGCTCGTAGCAAGAGACATGCTCAGGCTGAAACTCCAGCACGCGGCGCAGGCCCCCCTCGAAGGTGGCGGCGTCCTGGCCGGGCACGGCGTAGATCAGATCGCAGCTGAGCGCGGCGATGCTGCCCCGCCGGAGCACTGCCAGCGCCCGCTCGGCCTGGGCGGCGTCGTGGCTACGGCCCAGCCATCTCAAGGTGTCGTCCTCCAGACTCTGGACCCCGAGCGACACGCGATTGATGCCCAGGGAGGCCCAGAGCCGCACGCCCTCCGAACTCACGCCTTCCGGGTTGGCCTCGATTGTCACCTCGGCTTGCGGTGCCAGCCCAAAGCCTGCGACCACCGCCTGGAGCAGCCGCTCCAGCAGGTCCGGCCGCAGCAGAGAGGGAGTTCCACCACCCAGGAAGACACTCTCGAGCGGGGCCGGCACCCGGGCCTCCACGAGCCACCGGAGCTCCTCCAGGAGGGCTTGGAGATAGCGGTCCTGGAGGTCCCCACCTCCTACCTGGATCGCGAAATCACAGTAGTGGCAGCGTTGGGTGCAGAAGGGAATGTGGAGATAGAGCGACCGGGCCGGGCCGGGGACCACCTCAGCGGTCAAGCGAGAGCACCGCCATGAACGCCTCCTGAGGTATCTCCACGCTGCCGACCAGCTTCATCCGCTGTTTGCCCTCGCGCTGCTTCTCCAGCAGCTTGCGCTTGCGGGTTATGTCCCCGCCGTAGCACTTGGCGAGCACGTCCTTGCGCAGGGCGGGCACCGTCTCCCGGGCGATCACCTTGCCGCCAATCGCCGCCTGGAGCGCGACTTCGAACAGCTGCCGAGGGATCACCTGGCGCAACCGCTGCACCAGCTTGCGGCCCTGATTGGCCGCCTGCTCCCGATGAACGATGGCGGAGAGGGCGTCGACCTTGGCGCCGGCCACCAGGATGTCCAGCTTCACCAACTGCTCGCGCCTATATCCGGCGAGCTGGTAGTCCATGGAGGCATAACCCCGGCTGCGGGACTTGAGCTGGTCATAGAAGTCGTGGATGATCTCCCCGAGCGGCAGGTCGTAGGTGAGCAGGGCTCGATCCCCGAGCTGGTACTCCAGGTGCACGAACTCTCCCCGTCGCTCCTGGCAGAGCTCCATGATCCCGCCCAGGAACTCCTTGGGCAGGACTACCTCCAGCTTGACCCGCGGCTCCTCGATGAAGTCCACCAGCCCCGGCTCGGGCAGCTGATCGGGATTGTCTATCTCCACTGTCTGGCCATCTCTGAGCTGAACCCGGTAGGCGACTGACGGCGCGGTGGTGATCAGCTCCAGATCGAACTCCCGCTCCAGCCGCTCCTGGACTATCTCCATGTGCAGCAGCCCCAGGAACCCGCAGCGGAAGCCAAAGCCCAGGGCCAGCGAGCTCTCCGGCTCAAACGTCAGGGCGGCGTCGTTGAGCTGCAGGCGCTCCAGAGCCTCCTTGAGGTCCTGGTAGTCGTTGCTGTCGACCGGGAAGAGGCCGGCCCATACCATCGGGCTTGCCTGGCGGTAGCCGGGGACCGGCAACGGCTCCGGCCTACCCACCTCGGTGATGGTGTCCCCGACCTTGCTGTCCCGGACGTTGCGGATCGAGGCGATCAGGTAGCCGACCTCGCCAGCTCTGAGCTCCTCCACCGCCTCCATGCCCGGCCGAAACACCCCCACCTCGTCCACGGCGAAGTTCTTCTGAGCCGCCATCATCCTGATCTGGGTGCCAGATCGGAGCACCCCGTCCAGCAGCCGGACGTACACCACCACCCCTCGGTAGGGGTCGTACTTGCAGTCGAAGATCAGGGCCCGCAGGGTCGCCTCCGGGTCGCCCTTCGGGGCCGGAAGCCTGGTCACGATCGCCTCCAGCACCCGGTCCACGCCCTGGCCGGTGCGCGCCGACACCAGCAGGCAGTCGGCGGCCGCGATCCCGATCACGGCTTCGATCTCCTGGGCTACCTGCTCCGGCTCGGATTGGGGCAGGTCTATCTTGTTGATGATGGGCACGATCTCCAGCCCCAGCTCCAGCGCCTTGTAGACGTTGGCCAGGGTCTGGGCCTCGATCCCCTGGCTGGCGTCGACCACCAGCAACGCCCCCTCGCAGGCCGCCAGCGCCCGGGACACCTCGTAGGCGAAGTCGACGTGGCCGGGAGTGTCGATAAGGTTCAGTTCGTAGTCCTGGCCATCCTCGGCGTGGTATGGCATCCGCACCGCCTGCGCTTTGATGGTGATGCCGCGCTCGCGTTCCAGGTCCATGGTGTCCAGGACCTGCTCGGTCATGTCCCGGGCGCTCACTGTCCCGGTGATCTCCAAGAGCCGGTCCGCCAGGGTCGACTTGCCATGGTCGATGTGCGCGATGATGGAGAAGTTACGAATCTGCCGCGGGGAGTGGGAGGGCATCTGTATTGGGGATTATCGCGACCCACTTCGGGATCAACTCGGCTGCAGCACGGTTTCCGCGCCCCGAGGCCGCTTCTCTGCCGACTGGGACCCGCCGTCCGAGCCTCTGCCTCCCGCTTTCCCAGCCAGCTTGAACCAGGATCCGCGCCGATGACGGCCTCCCGGGAGCACGGGGTGTGGATCACCCGAGGCAGCTGGTCGCACGGCTTGGTCAACGCCGGCAGCGTCGAGCGTGCTCTCGCCGGGGAGGAGGCGGACGGCTGGCAACCTGTGACCTCTGTCCCGGTCACCCAGCTCGGCTTCGCCAGCGCGGTCTGGCTGCTGTTCAAGCGCCCATGGGAGAACTGAGACCATGAGTGGCATGCGTTCCGGCTCCGCCCCCATCCAGTCAGAATCGGCGCGCCTCCTGGCACCCGGCTCGAGTCCGGGCTACCGGATCCGGCGGGTCAGCGCGATTGACGACCTGGAGTCCATCTCCTCGCTCCAGGCCAGCATCTGGGGCTCGGTCGAGGTGGCGGCCCCCGCTTCCCTGCTGAAGGCGATGGCCGCGGCCGGGGGCATCACCCTGCTTGCGGAGGCGGCCGGCCAGCCGGTCGGGTTCGCCTACGGCTTCACCGGCAGGACCCCAGCTGGCGTCCTGTACCACCGTTCCCACGCGGCCGGGGTATTGGCAGGGGTCCGCGACGCAGGGGTGGGCCGAGGCCTGAAGCTTGCCCAACGCCGCCACGCTCTGGCCCAAGGACTCAATCGCATGGTCTGGACCTTCGAACCCAGCCAGATGCGCAATGCCCACTTCAACCTACACCGCCTGGGCGGGGTCGCGCGAGCCTTCCACCGCGACTACTACGGCCGGCGGCTGGACGCCCTCAACACCCTGGGCCCAACCGACCGCCTGGTCGTCGAGTGGTTCCTGGCCAAGGAGGAGCCCAGGGCACTGGCGAGCCTGCGGCAACACCCGGTGGCGTCGGTCCAAGTGCCGGAAGCGGTGGCCCAACCGAGCCCCCAGGGAGACGCTGCCCGCCGGGCCCTGCGGCGGGATCTGGAACGCGCCTTCGCAGGAGGCCTCACCGCCGTCGACTACAACAGCCAGACACGAAGCTACTGGTTTGCCGAACTGCCCTCGTCATTCCCCGCCCGGGCGGAGTGACCTGTGACCGTAAGCTCCTGCAGCGCCAGCTCTCCCAGGACCTCCAGTTCGCCGCCATAGACCGCGTCAGGGAGCCTCACCAGGGTCTCGATCAGGTCGGGAAACGGAGTCAGCCAGCGGCGAGTCTGCTCGATCAGTTCCAACCGCGAAGCCGGGTATTCAACCCCGCCCAGGGCTCGTTGCAGCGCCAGCCTGCGGTTGCTCCAAGGTCGACCCCGTGGCTCCCCGTAACGGGACTCGGCCAGCCCGACCTCAATTGCGGGTTGGCCGGGAAGACCGAGAGCTGACCGCATCATCAGCTCCTCCAAGGGCACTTTCGGGAGCAGGTCGGAGAGATCCACGTCCGCATCCAGGATTGGCATCAGGCACCCGGCCCGGGGACGATGAAACCGACCGTGGTGGAGGTCCCACCTAGGTGGGAGGACGGTCCCCACGCCACGGCCGGCTCCACCAAGCTACTCGCAGCGGGCGCTGATTCACCCGTCCGTGACCTGCCCGTCACGGTCCGGAGAGCTGTCTGCGACAGTCCGCGACCGCTCAAGACTCGCCCAGGATCCGGCGCGCCACCTCGGCCACGTCGTGGGGTCGCTGTCCGGGCTGGGTGCGGACCCGATGAGCGAGCACCATGGGCGCCACCGCGGCGACCTCGGTGATCCCCGCCCGGGGCAGCCCGTGAAGCGCCGCCAGCGCCTGCGCCGCCTTCCGGGCGACGAGATCGGCTCGGTGGCCATCCACCTCTAGGGCGATCGAAAGGCGAGCGATCGCCTCCAGGACGGTCCTGGCCACCTCGACCTCGGGCAGGGCTGACATGGCCCGCTCGATTCGGAGGCGCTCCTCCTCCTCGGAGTCGGCGAAAGCGGCGGTGAATCCGTCGGGGTCAGATTCGAACTGCTCACGCCGCTGAACTATCTCGACCCGCTCGGCAACATTGCCGATCCCGGTCACGTCCACGCACAGCCCGAAGCGGTCCAGGAGCTGGGGCCGAAGGTCGCCCTCCTCGGGATTCATGGTCCCGACCAGGATGAACCGGGAGGGGTGCCAGACCGAGATCCCCTCCCTCTCGACCACGTTCACCCCCATGGCGGCGGCGTCCAGGAGCACATCCACGATGTGGTCGTCGAGCAGGTTCACCTCATCGACATAGAGGATCTGGCGATTGGCCTCAGCCAGAACTCCTGGCTCAAATCGCCGCTGCCCGGACTTGATCGCGGCCTCGAGGTCGATGCTGCCGACGACCCGGTCCTCGGAGGCGTTGATGGGCAGTTCCACGACCCGCATCCGCCTCGGCTCAGATGGCAGGGGGCGCTCCCCCTGCGCCACCCGGGCCAGGCAGTCGGCACAGAGCCGGTCTCCGCGGGGGTCGCACCCGTATCTGCAGCCGGTTACCACAGCCAGCTCCGGGAGCAGCCGGGCCAGCGCCCGAACCGCGGTCGACTTTGCGGTCCCCTTCTCGCCTCGGATCAGCACCCCCCCGATGGCGGGGTTGACTGCGTTTAGCTCAAGGGCCAGCCGCATCTGGTCCTGGCCCACCAGAGCGGTGAACGGGTAGACGCTCCTGTGCTCACTCACTCAGCGATTGTCGCAGAGCGGCGCCAGTGGCCATCCGACAGTCAGCCGGGGCGGCGCAGCGCTTCCGCCACCGGGCGTAGGATCCCCTGCTCCGACACATCGAAGAGCCCGAAGTACTGAGCCCCCATCCGCTCCGCCAAATCCTGGCAGGCGTTGAAGTTGAACCCGGCCATCCGCGGTGACGGCACGGGCCCCTTCCCCAAAGTGCCCCCCAGGTGATCCCGAGAGGAGTCGATGACCAGGGAGCGAATCCGCTCCTGGCGCACCATGGCGGCGGTGCGCTGGGCCTCCACCAGCGGCTCCTCCCCGCGCAGGCTGATGTTGCCGCGCCCATCGCTGATGAGCACCAGGAGCGGCAGCACCTCCGAGTCCCGCATCCGCTCCGACCGGATCAGATCGAGCGCCGCCACCATCCCGTGGGTGAGCGGCGTCGTGCCGCCCACGGCCAGCCGGCTGAGCTGCCGCTCAGCCAGATCCACGCTGGCGGTCGGACGCAGCACCACCCGGGCGGTGCGCCCAGAAAACGAGATCATGGCAACCCGATCGCGGCGCACGTAGGCGTCCTTGAGCAGGGCCAGGATGGCGCTTCTGGTGGCATCCATGCGCTGCTCGGCGTCCATGCTGGCGGAAGCATCCACCAAGAAGACGATCAGGTTGCCGATCCGGCGTTGGCGGATCTTCTGGCGCAAGTCGCGCTTCTCCAGCTGCAGCCGGTGGGGGTCGTTGGGAGGCGCCGCCTGGCGCCGCTGGAGCTGATGGGGCGCCGCCGCTCTGAGAGTCGCGTCCAGTGCCAGGTCGGTGGTGCGTTCCACCACTCTCGCCCCGACGTACCGGCCCCGACGGTCCTTGGAGGCGGTTTGGCTACGGCGCCCAGTGCCGTGCCGACGCAGACGCTCCCTGGGGATCTGGATGCGCGCCACCGGAACGGCCTCCTCCACCACCACCGCCTCACCTTCGCCAGGCGCCAGGCTCGCCGGACCGCTGCCGGTGTCCGATCCGGCGCCTTCACTGTCCACCTGGGCGGCGGCGGGTCCATCCTCGGCGTCGATGCCCGGCTCGCCGGCCTCCGTGGCCGACCCCCCGAGCTCGCTGGGCGAGACAGCCGCAGAGCCGATTTGCTCCGTCGCCTCGCCATCCCCGCTGGCCACCGGACTTGCGGAGCTCCCGAAAGATCGCCGGCGATGCACCAGCACCAACTCTGCCACCGAGACCAGATCCTGGAGCGACACCTCCAGCTCCCCGCTCTCGCCGCTCGAGGCGGCCCGCAGGGCGCGCTGGGCCCGGGCGGACCTGACCATGACCAGATCGGCTCTATGCCCTACCACCAGCTGGTCCACAGCTATTCCGGCTGCGGTCTGGATCACCGCCCGAGGCACCCTCACCTGAGGCAGCAGACGGCGGGCAGCGAGCAGGTGGGTGGCCAGCCTGTCGTCCTCATCGGCGGCGGCCCGGACCAGGCCCTGGTCCTGCTCCATGATCCGGACGCGGTCGAGGGGATTGAGCAGGCCCCTGACGTCCACGCAGAGCCCGAAACGGTCGAGCAGTTGCGGGCGCAGGTCGCCCTCCTCAGGATTCATGGTGCCCACCAGGATGAACCGGGAGGGGTGACTGGCTGAGATCCCCTCCCTCTCCACCACGTTGATGCCCATGGCGGCGGCGTCGAGCAGCACATCGACCAGGTGATGGTCGAGCAGGTTGACCTCGTCTACGTAGAGTATCTGGCCATTGGCCTCCGCTAGGACCCCAGGCTGGAATGCCCGCGTTCCGCTCAGCAGCGCCTGCTCCATATCGATGCTGCCCACCACTCGGTCCTCGGAGGCTCCCAGCGGCAGCTCGACCACCCGGGTTGGACGAACCTCCGTTGGCAGGGCGGAGCCCACCCGCTGGCGAGCTTCACAGCTGGAGCAGAGGTGGCCCTCGGTCGGCTGGCAGCCATACGGGCAGTCGACGACCACCATCCGGGCTGGCAGGACTCGCGCCAGAGCCCTGACCAGGGTGGACTTGGCCGTCCCGCGCTCGCCCCTGATGAGCACTCCGCCGATGCCAGGATCCACCGCCGCCAGCAAGAGGGCCTGCTTCATGCGCTCCTGGCCGACTACAGCTGAGAAGGAGGTCGATCCGGCCGTGCCCTCGGGGATGGAGATGGCCGACATGGGTTAGCCGGCGACCGGCACCGACTCCCCCAGGTGCTCCCGCCACAACTCGGGAAGTGGGGTTGCCAACTCCAGGTGCCCCGCCCGCAGATGGATCACGGTGGGGCCCGGCCCCGTTGCCGACGCGCCCAAACCTCCAGGGAAGGTCAAGAGGGCCACGGCCGGCCCGGGGGCTTGACCCCAGCCGGTGGCCCGCAGCAGTTCCGCTGGCCAGCTGGAGCCGGCCTCCTCCACCCAAAGGCGGGGAACCTCGGCGCCGTTTTGCCCGCCCGCCCGGAAGAGCAGGATGAGATGCCCGCGGTCGCCCAGCACGCCACTACCACCGGCCTCTTCATAGCGTCGCTGCGCCCCGTCCAGGCCATCCCTGGGGTAAAGGACCAGGGTGTGGGCGTCGTCGAGCTCCAGACGGCGCGCCAGCAGTGGCGCAGCGGCCACCTCGAACTCCGGGCGACCACTGGATTCCGGCGCGGACATGTCAAGCACAGCTGCTATCGTAGTGAAAAGAGTGAAGTTGTCCGTAGCAGCCCGGCCCACCGCGGGATGGGCGCGTGCCTGAGGCCCGGTCCCAGACAGTCGGCTTTCTCGGAGGCACCGGACCCCTGGGCCGCGGACTGGCGCTGCGGCTGGCGGTATCCGGAGTGGATGTGCTGCTCGGATCGCGGGATCAATCTCGGGCGCAAGAGATCGCGGCCGCTCTTACTGGTCAGCTTCCGCCAGGGTCAGGGGTGGCTACGGGAGCCTCGAACCGAGATGTACTCGAGCTCTGTGGCCTGGTCATGATCACCGTCCCCTACGAGGCGATGGCGGCCACCATTGAGGACCTGCGCGCCGAAGCGGCGGGCCGGATCCTAGTCTCGACCGCAGTCCCCATGGAGTTTCTTGGTGGCGTGCCCCACCCGATCACGACCGGTTTTGGGTCGGCGGCCGAGCAGGTCGCCACGCTCTGCCCGGAGAGCCTGGTCGTCGGCGCCTTCCACACAGTGGCGGCCGGCCAGCTGCTCAAGCTCGGCCAGACGCTTGACGAGGATGTCCTGCTCACCTCGAACGACGCCGCCGCCAAGCAGAGCGTCCAAGAGCTGGTGGAGAGGATCCCCGGATTGCGCCCGGTCGACGCCGGGTCCCTAGGCAGCGCCCATTTCTCAGAGCAGCTGACGCCGCTCCTGCTGCGGCTCAACCGTCTCCATCGAGCCCACACCGGGATCCGGATCACCGGCCTCTGACCTGGCGGCGGTCCAGCCACCGGCCAGACGGCGTCTGGGCCTGGCCGAGACGGCCCGCTCAGCAGGCGCTCCTACTCACGGGTGGCTGGCGCCGACCCGGGTCAGATGTTCAGTGCCAGCCCCTCGGCGGCCATGGCCGCCTCCTTCAGGCTCTCGCTGAGGGTCGGATGAGCGTGCACCAAGGCCTCGAACTGGTCCGCACGCACTCCTGACCAGGCTGCCATCACCATCTCCGGCAGGAGCTCGGTCACCTCAGGCCCGATCGCATGGGTGCCCAGCAGCTTCCCGGTGGCAGCGTCCACGACGGTCTTCACAAACCCGACGGTGTCCCCCATGGCGATGGCCTTGCCATTGGCGCTGAAGGGGAACTTGCCAACCCTGACCTGGTACCCGCGCTCCTTGGCCTGCTCCTCCGTAATCCCGGTGGAGGCAACCTGGGGCTGGCAGTAGGTGCAGCGCGGCACCAACTCCTTGTCCAGCGCCGCAGCGTCCCGGCCGGCTGCGGTTTCCACCGCGATCACCCCCTCGGCGCTGGCCGCGTGGGCCAGCAGCGGTGGCCCCGTGACATCGCCAATGGCATAGATTCCAGGCACATTGGTGCGCATGTGAGGGTCCACCTTGATCACCCCACGCTCCAGCTCAACGCCTAAATCCTCGAGGCCGAGATTCTCGATGTTGGCCTGGACCCCGGTCGCAGTCAGGACCATCTCAGCCTCCACCATCTCGCCGCTCTCCAGATGCAGGCGCCAGCCTTCCCCGCCGCGCTCGGAGCGCTGGATGAGGCTGCCGGTCTTGATGGTGATCCCACGTCGTTCGAACTGGCGAGTCAGTTCCCGAGAGATCTCCTGGTCCTCCTGCGGCAGCAACCTGGCAAGGGCCTCGACAACTGTGACCTTGACCCCGTAGGAGGAGTAGATGTGGGCAAACTCGGCACCGATCGCGCCTCCACCCACGATCAAGCAGCTCGGGGGCAGCTGGCGCATTTCCATCGCCTCCCGATAGGTGAAGATGCTGCGTCCGTCAGCCGTCAGCCCTGGCAGCTGCTTGGCCCTGGCCCCGGTGGCGACGATGATCTGAGCGGCGGTCACGGTCTGGCCCGAGGGCTGAATCTCGATGGTCTGCTCGGAGAGCAGACGGCCCCGCCCCTTGACCACCTCCACGCCGTTCTTGCGCATCAGGAAGGCGACCCCATTGACCAGCTTGGTGACCACCTCACGGCTGCGTGTGATCGCGGCCCCGAAGTCGGTCGTGACCTCGCCCACGGTGATGCCGAACTTGTCGGCCTCCTGGACCAGACGCAGGACCTCGGCGTTGCGGAGCAGCGACTTAGAGGGGATGCAGCCCCAGTTCAGGCAGATTCCACCCAGAGTTTCGCTCTCCTCGATCAGGGTGACCGCCATGCCCAACTGGGCCGCCCTGATGGCGGCGACGTAGCCGCCAGGGCCAGAGCCGACGATGGCCAGATCCTTCATCGCGTCCTCCTCAGACCAGACAGGCGGTGGGATGCTCGAGGCACCATCTGAGGTAACCCAGCGCCTCCGCCCCCTGAGCGCCGTCGGTGACCCGGTGGTCTATCGACAGTGTCATCTCCATCACGGGGCCCACGGCCAACTGGCCATCACGCGCCACCGGCACCTGGCGCACCTGGCCGACCGCCAGGACGCTGCCCTGGCCCGGGGTCACGATGGCCCCGAACTGACTGATACCGAACATGCCCAGGTTGCTTATGGCCGTGTGAGCCCCCGCCATCTCCTCGGGGCGCAGGCGGTTGCTCTTGGCGCGAAGGGCCAGGTCGTGCGCCCGTCGCGCCAGCTCGGCGAAGGTGAGTGACTCACAGGATCTCAAGGTGGGCGCCACCAGGCCATCCGGCACCGCCACCGCCAGCGCGATGTTGCTGGAGAAGAAGCGGCGCAGGCCACCCCCCACATAGGCAGCGTTCAGCTGCTGGTAGCGCTGCAGAGTCAGGGCCATCGCGCGGACGATGAAGTCGGTGACCGAAAACCGTGGCAGGCCGGGGTCACCCAGATCGTTTAGTTCCTGACGCAGCCGCATCAGCTTCTCCATATCTACCTCGGTGCTGAGGTAGAAGTGTGGGATCGTGCTGTTGGCTTCGGTCATGCGGCGCGCGATCGCCTCGCGCATGCGGCTGACCTTGACCGGCTCGGATGGGTCAGTGGGATCGATCGGGACCACCGACCCAGTCGGCGTGCTGGCAACCGCAGCCACGCCCCCGGAGCGAGCCACCGCCTCCACGTCCTCGCCGGTGACCCTGCCGTCCGGACCGGTCCCGTGCACGCGGCTGAGCTCAATGCCCAACTCGCGGGCCCTGGTCCTCGCCAAGGGGCTGGCCTTGACCCGTGTCCCCGGTGTGACCACCGAGGTGGTGGGCGCCGCCGCAGGCGCGGGCTCAGCCGAAACCGCCGCCGGCAACTCCTCAACTGGGGCCGCCTCGGCCCCCTCATCGGCTCTGGCCTTAGCCGTCGGCTCAGCCTCGCCATCTCCTGAGGGCGCAGCCTCCGCCGCGGGCTCGGCTGCCGGCCCGGTCAGGTCGTCGAGCGGCTCGTCCGGGTCGCCGATGACGGCGATCGCGCCGCCCACCGGAACCGTGATACCAGGCGCTACCAGGATCTTGCGCATGATCCCGCTGGCATAAGCCTCGATATCGATGTCGGCCTTCTCAGTCGCGATCGAGGCGATGATGTCGCCGCGCTCGACCTGGTCGCCCTCGGCCACCAGCCAGCGGTTGATCGAGCCCTCGGTCATGTCATAGCCCATCTGGGGCATGGTCACCTGGAAGGCCATCAGCTGAGCCGCCTGACCGAGGTGACGATGTCCTCGCTGCTGGGGATCAGCAGCTTCTCCAGCTCCCGCGAGTAGGGCAGCGGGATGTCCCGCATCGCCACCCGCTGGATCGGAGCGTCCAGATCATCGAAGCAGCGATCGTGCATCTCGCTGAGCAGGCTGGCTCCGAAACCACCGGTGCGCCAGTCCTCGCCACAGAGCACCAGCCGATGGGTCCGCCGCACCGAGTTGACCACGGTGGGGTAGTCCAGCGGCCTCAGCGTCCGGAGGTCGACCACCTCGCAGGAAATGCCGTCCTCACGCTCGAGGACCTCGGCGGCGTGCAGTGCCTGCAGCAGCATTCGGGAGTACCCCACCAGGGTCACGTCGGAACCCTCGCGGACCACCTTGGCCTGGCCGATGGGAACCTCGCCGTCGCCCGGAGCGGAGATCGGGACCTCTCCGCGGGTGCTGTAGAGCAAGCTGTGCTCGATGAAGATCACGGGATCCGGGTCCCTGATCGCGGCCAGGAGCAGGCCCTTGGCATCAGCCGGGGTCGCCGGCATGACCACTTTCAGCCCAGGCACCGAGGCGAACCACCCCTCAAAGCTTTGGGAGTGGGTCGGACCGAGCTGACCGAAGCCAGAGACGGTGCGGACCACCAAGGGGACCGACCACTGGCCGCCGAACATGTAGTGGAACTTGGCGGCGCTGTTGACCACCTGGTCCAGGGCCAGGAGGGCGAAGTTGACGGTCATCAGCTCGGCCACGGGAATCAGGCCCCCCATGGCCGCTCCCACGGCGAACCCCACGATGCCGGCCTCGGCAATCGGAGTCTCCATTACCCGCCTGGGTCCGAACTCGTCGATGAGGCCCTTGGTGACGGCGTAGGACCCGCCGTACCCGGTGATGCTCTCACCCATCAGGATCACCCTGGGGTCGCGCAGCATCTCCTCGCGCATGGCGTCGCGCACTGCCTGCCGGTAGCTGATCTCGGCCATGATCAGCCCTCCGCCTGCGACTGCTGACCCGGCTCGGCGGCGATCGCCTCGGGATCGATCGGGTTGGCGTAGATCCACTGGTCGACGGTGGCCGGGTCCGGCCAAGGCGACTGGTCCGCGAAGCGCACCGCCTCCAGCATCTCCGCCTCCACCTCTTCCTTGACCTGGGCCAGCTCCTGCTCACTGCTAATGCGGTGCTCGACGCAGAACTCACCGAACTTGGGAATGGGATCCAGCGCCTTCCAGCGGGTGACCTCGTCCTTGTCGCGGTAGAGCTCGGGATCGGCCATGGAGTGGCCTCGGAAGCGGTAGGTGAGCGCCTCGACGAAATACGGGCCCCGGCCGCTGCGGCAGTGCGCCGCCGCCTTCTGGACCGCCTCATAGACTGAGAGCACGTCCATGCCGTCGCACTGGACCGACGGCATCGTGTAGCCCTCGGCCTTGATGATCATGTCTCGAACCGGCGACTCCTCAGCCAGGGTGGCTCCCATCCCGTACAGATTGTTCTCGCATATGAACACGACCGGCAGATTCCAGAGGGCCGCCATGTTGAGGCCCTCGTGGAAGATGCCGTTGCCCGTCGCGCCGTCCCCGAAGAAGTCCAGCACCACCTCGGGCTGCTCCAGGTACTGCATCGCGTAGGCCATCCCCGCTCCAATCGGAATGTGGGACCCGACGATGGCGTAACCGCCCCAGTAATGGCGAGAAGCCTCGGCTAGGTGCATGGATCCGCCGCGACCGTGGCAGAGACCAGTCTCCCGGCCGAACAGCTCGGCCATGCACGCCTGGGGATCGCAGCCCTTGGCCAGGGCGTAACCATGGTCACGGTAGTGGCCGAGCACGTGATCTTCTTCGCGAACCGCTGCAATGGCGCCCACGGCGACCGCCTCCTCTCCTATGTAGAGATGGAGAAAGCCACCCACCTTGGCCTGGGCGTAGGCCTCGGCGGCATGCTCTTCGAAGTGCCGGATCTGGACCATGCGGCGATACATGTCGCGGCACTTCTGAGCGGTGAGGTCGAGGGGCAGAGCCTCCGACCGGGTCTTGGTCGCAGCCGCCGCTGAGCTCGCTTTGGAGCGGGCCCGGGGGGCCCTGGAGGTAGTTGGCATGGGATCAGTTTACGAGGAGCCGCCACCGTGCCCCTCCGGTCTCCGGGGTCAAACCTGCGCCCGCCCCCCCAGGCTCCGCAGCTCCGCCGCCCTCAAAACTCTCGCCCATCCCAATGCTGAGGCCCGGGTTAGAGTTCAATTAAAGACAGCTGAGAGTAAAAATCCGTTCGCGAAAGGGGTTGTCAAAATGATTCTTGCGGGGTATACTTTGGGCAGTTCAGCCGTGGTCGGCAGAGCTGCCAGGTGATGGGGAGCACCGGGTAACCCGGTGGTATTCGTTGCCGTTAGACATAGGGCTGGTCCTAGCGAAGCAGGTCAGTCCGGAATATAAAGCTCGTGGAAGCACGCGCCGAGAGGAACCCCCAAGATGATGATCACAGAACGTGACAACCGCTATCGCGTCACCCGCCGCGACATCCTGCGCCGCCAGCACGAGGGCTTGGCGAGAACCCGCACCCTGCGCAAGTACCGGTCGCACCTAGAGCACCTCGACCGGGTGCTGGCCGACCTCGAGGATGCCCGGATCAGGGAGCGCCGGGTCGTGCCGCCCGCCATAACCGAGGAGTTGCGGCACGCCGAGGTGGCCCAGGTGGATCCCGACCTGGCTCAGGTGGTGGCCTCCAGCCGGCCCAGCATCGACCGGGTCCAGGATGCCGTCTTCGATGCTCAGGGCCGGATCATGGTCGAGGTCAGCCGGCTCTTGGGCCAGCCCGACTGGGTCACGATCGAAGCCGAGGAAGGCGAGGCACTGGAGCTGGAGGCCTCTCGTCACTGATCTGAGGTGACCGCCGCCTCTCGGTTGGCCCCTGGCTCGACTACCGCCCGGCCAGAAAGATTCTCGTTGGCGAAGGCGCGGGCCAGTTCCACAATTCGGGCTTGGTCACGTCGCGCCTTGCGGCTCCGTGAGGTATCCAACTGACGGGGTCGAATTGGCAGGTGAGCCTGATCAGCCAGCCGATCCGCCTCACGAGCTTGCCGGGTCTGGCTGAGCCGCTCCCACTCCAGCACCGCCGCTTCGATCAGGGCCAGCCTCTGCTCCAGTTCCCCTCCAGCCTCCGCCAGCTCGGCCAACTGGGCTTCGAGCCGGCTCATGCGGCTCGCGGGGAGGCGACCCTTAGCCGCCACCAAGGCGGTGTCGAGGCGCGCCGTGTGCTGGTGTTGCTCGCGCAGCTGGCCGCCCTTCTCAACCTCCTGGGTGCGCGCCTCCCGCAGCTCGCGCTGCGCCTCCTCCAGGAGTCCAAGGTAGCCCGCGAGGAGCTCAGTGTGGCTGCCCTCGGCCGCCTGGGCAGCCAACTCAGCCCCGCGTGACAGGAGCCGGTCGACCGCCTCTCGGGCCGACAGTTGTTGCAGCTGGGGCAAGATGAACACACCGAACTTGCGATCGATATCGACGTAGGCCTGGCGCACCTCGGAGGGCAGCTCCGCGTGCTCAGGAACGGTCAGTGGACTACGGGACATTCGGGGCTGGACCTCCTCGCCTGTGCTCTTTGCGCTAACGTTCGGCCGAGGGCGGCCGCGCGGCACCCGTGGGCCTTCCCATTTGTTCGAGGAGGCAGCTCACCCCGGCCCCGATCCCGCCCTCGGCTCGGAAGACGGAGGTGCCCGCCACCAGCACAGTGGCGCCCGCCGACACGCAGGCACCGGCATTGCCGGCATCAACACCGCCATCCACCTCGAGCTCACAGGTGAGTCTCTGGGCCGCGATCATGCGTCTCAACTCCTGAAGCTTACCGAGCGCGAGGCTGAGGAAGCTCTGGCCGCCAAACCCAGGGTCGACTGACATCACCAAGGCGAGGTCGATTTCGGGGAGAATCTGCTCCAGGAAGCTGGCCGGGGTGGCCGGGTTGATCCCCACCCCAGGGCGAGCTCCGAGCTGCGAGATCAGGCTGACCGTGCGATGCAGCTGAGGGCAGGCTTCAAAGTGCACCGTGATCAGGTCCACGCCAGCCGCTGCGAAGGCGGGAATGATCCCGTCTGGGTTGTCGACCATCAGATGGGCCTCCAGCGGGAGTCGGGTGCTCCTCCGACAGGCGGCGGCGATCTCCGGCCCCATGCTCAGGTTGGGGACGAACCGGTTGTCCATCACGTCGATGTGGATGCGATCCGCACCGGCTTCCTCGCAGGCGGCCACCGCCTCACCCAAATGGGCAAAGTCAGCCGCCAGGACTGATGGCGCCAGCTCCGCCATCAGATCGGATTGGGGATCGAACTGGCGGCGGCGGCGTCGCACCAGATCTGGCATCCGGGGGATCGACGAGCGATCAACTGAGCCGGCAGCCGCTCTGGATCGTAGTCGCCGTAGACCACCTGGGCCAGGGTGGCCGCCTTATCGTCCCCAGCCACCATAAAACGCACCCTGCGGGCGGCCCGCAGGACGGCTGGCCCCAAGGTGAGCCGGACCTGGCCGGAAGGGTGCTTGGTGGCCAGGACCAGCGCCTGGTCGGAGTATTCCCGGCCCGGGAACAGGGACGCGGTGTGACCATCGCCGCCCATCCCCAACAGCACCAGGTCGAAGCGCAGCTCGCCCTCGACCCGGGGCAGCAAGCCCAGCAGTCGTCCCTCGAAACGGCCCAGGATGGTCTCCGGGCCAAGCCCCTCCTCCACCTCCCAGCCGACCACGATCGGGCTGGGTCCTGGGAGTCCAGCCAGCAGAGTCCGACGGATCATCCCCTCGTTGGAGTCAGGATCGCTGACCGGCACGAAACGCTCATCACCTGGCACCAGCACCACCTTTGCCCAGTCCACCCCAGGCGCCCGCGCCAATAGCTGCAGGGCCGATTTGGGGGTACTCCCACCGGGAAGGGCAACCACCGCCTCGCCCCGGGCCGCCACCGCTTCCGCGATCTCACTGGCCAGGGTGGCGGCGGCAAAGGCCGCCAACGCGCCAGGGTCCGCCTGGACCCGCAACGAAGGCCGTTCGGTGATGACGGTCTCACTCACGACTGCTCCTCCCAACTCCCATTCGGACCCCGCTCGGCCAGACCCGCCGCGGGTCCCGGAGGGAGCGGTTCCACGAAGGGACGGGGACACCACATCCGCGGTGCCAACCCCGCCCGCCGCCGCCGAGTCGACCTCATCCGCTCCATCCCCTCAGCGCTCGAGCAGTCCCCGCGCCCGCTCCGCCACCGCCTCCGGAGTCAGGCCGAAGTGCTGGTAGATGGTCTCATAGGGGGCGGATGCCCCGAAGCGGTCCACGCCCACGACCGCACCCCGAGGCCCCACGATTGCGAGCCATGGCTGGCTCACTCCGGCCTCGACGGCGACCTTGGCGGTGAGAGCCTCGGGGAGGACCAGCTCCCGGTACTCCGGGGGCTGCTGGCGAAACAGCTCAATCGAGGGCATGCTGACCAGCCGGGTGGCGACGCCGCCGGCCTCGAGCAGGCTCTTGGCTGCAGCGCAGATCGACAGCTCACTGCCGGTGCCGATCAGGACCACTTCGGCAGGTCCGCCGGCCGCCTCCTGGAGAATGTAGCCGCCGTGGGCGACCCCGGTCCTGGCCAGTTCCGCGGTGCCATCGAGAATAGGCACGTTCTGGCGACAAAAAACCAGCGCCGTGGGATCCTGGCTACGCTCCATTGCCACCGCCCAGGCCCAGCTCGACTCGTTGGCGTCGCCCGGCCGCAGGACCACCAGATTGGGCATGACCCGCAGCGATGCCAGTTGCTCCACCGGCTGGTGGGTTGGGCCATCCTCGCCCAGGCCGACGCTGTCATGGGTGTACACCCAAGTCACCGGCAGGCGGGACAGGGCCGACAGCCGCACCGCTGGTCGCTGGTAGTCGGAGAAGGTGAAGAAGGTGGCGCTGTAGGGCCGGAGCCCCCCATGAGCGGCAATGCCGTTGCAAGCCGCCCCCATCGCATGCTCGCGAACGCCAAAGTGGAGGTTGCGACCCTCCCCGGTCTGGCCGTCGAAGTCACCTCCCCCGGCCAGGCCGGTCTTGGTGGAATCCGAGAGGTCGGCGTCGCCGCCCAGGATCCACGGGATCTCCCGGGCCAGAGCGTTGAGAGCCTGACCGCCCGCGACCCGGGTCGCGATCGGCTTGTCGCCCACCCGCCACTGGGGCAGGGAGTCCCGCCAGCCATCCGGCAGGGTCCCCGCTTGCGACATCTCCCATTCCCTGGCCAGCTCACGATTGTGCTGCGCCCAACTGGCGAAACGAGCCTGCCATCCCTCCGCCAGCGCCTCGCCCCTGGCCAGGGCTAGGCGGAAGTGCTCGCGGGCGCGATCCGGAACCTGGAACGTGAGTTCGGGGTCCCAGCCATAGGCGCGTTTGGCGGCCGCCAACTCCTCATGCCCGAGCGGGGACCCATGGGCGGCATTGGAGTCCTGCTTGTGCGGTGCCCCATAGCCGATATGAGTCCTGACGGCGATCAGCGATGGACGGCTGTCATCCTCGACAGCAGCTTGGATCGCCTGATGGATCCCGTCCAGGTCCAGGGTCCCGTCATCCACCCGCTGGACCTGCCAGCCGTAGGCGGCGAAACGTTCCAGGACATCCTCGCTGAAGGACATCGAGGCCGGGCCATCCAGGGTGATGTGGTTGTCGTCGTAGAGGCAGACGAGCTTGCCAAGACCAAGGTGACCGGCCAGCGACGCGGCCTCGGACGACACCCCCTCCATAAGGTCCCCGTCGCCACACAATACGAACGTGCGGTGGTCGACGATGGCCTCGCCGGGCCGGTTGTAGTGATGGGCCATAGCCCGCTCGGCGATGGCCATCCCCACCCCGTTGCCGAACCCCTGGCCGAGGGGACCGGTGGTCACCTCCACTCCAGGTGTGACGCCCCGCTCAGGGTGTCCTGGGGTGATCGACCCCCACTGCCGAAAGTGCTGGAGGTCGTCGAGGGACAGCTGGTAGCCGGTCAGGTGGAGGAGCGCGTAGAGCATCGCCGAACCATGCCCCGCCGAGAGCACGAACCGATCTCGGTCCGGCCATTCCGGATCGCCAGGGTAGTGGCGCAAGATCCTGGTCCACAGCACATAGGCCATAGGGGCCGCCCCCATCGGCAGCCCGGGATGGCCGGAGTTGGCCTTCTCGACGGCGTCGATGGCCAGGCACCGGATGGTGTTGATGCACAGATTGTCAAGCTCGCTACCGGCGATCGGCAGCCGCCCCTGCTCGTTCAAGCGCTCATCCACGTCCTCACCCTCGCTCTCCGATGCCATCTTCGCCCATGCTCTCACCTGAGCCGCTCAGGGGGCGGCTTCCACCTCGAACCGGCGGCTCAGAGAGGGCCTGACTCGGTCGCGCCGCCGGCCGCCAGCCAGGCGCTGATCCCGCCCACCATGGCGGTCGCCACCACTCCATGCTCGCGCAGAAACTTGCTGGCCCGGAAGCTGCGCGAGCCAGCCGAGCACTGCACCACCAGAGGACTCTCCGGGGGCAGCTCCTGCCAGCGCTTCACCAGATCTTCGATCGGTATCCAAATGCTCCCCGGGATTCGCAGGCTGATCCGCTCCGCAGCCTCCCTCACATCCAGGACCGGACTTCCCTGCGAGATCGACTGGCGCGCCGCGTCGATCTCGATCTCAAGCGGAACTGGCACACTCATGACATTGATTATCGTGGCCCGGGCCCGCGCTGGGGCGGTTCCCAGGCCTTGATCAGAGGCACCGCCGCGGGCGCTGGCAGGATCAGGCTTGACAGGCGCGGCATGGCGAGGGCTACCCTAACCGTGCGGGTCGACCCAATTTGGCCGACTCTCACCACAAGTTTGGAGAGTGGAGGTCAATGGCCAACAGTGTCCTGACAGCGCCGGCAACCGCGTCGGCACCTGCCAACCCATACATCACGGCGCAGCGTCAGTTCGATCAGGCGGCCGCCATCCTGGAGTTGGATCCCGGCCTGCGAGCGGTTTTACGGGAGGTCCGGCGCGAGTTCACGGTCAACTTCCCGGTCCGCATGGATGACGGAACCATCCGGGTGTTCACCGGCTACCGGGTGCAGCACAACCTCACCAGGGGCCCGGCCAAGGGCGGCATCCGCTACCACCCCCAGGTGAGCCTGGACGAGGTCAAAGCGCTCTCGATGTGGATGACCTGGAAGTGCGCCCTGACCAACCTCCCCTACGGCGGCGCCAAGGGCGGCGTCATCTGCGATCCCACCCACATGAGTCAGAAAGAGCTGGAGAACATGACCCGGCGCTTTGCCAGTGAGATCTCCCTCCTGATCGGCCCGGAGAGCGACATTCCCGCGCCGGACGTGAACACCAACCCCCAGACCATGGCCTGGATCATGGACACAATCTCGATGGAGAAGGGGTATTCGGTGCCCGCGGTAGTCACCGGCAAGCCGCTTTCGATCGGAGGCTCGGAGGGCCGTCCCGCCGCCACCGGTCGGGGGGTGACCGTGGTCACCCTGGAAGCGTGCACTCGAATGGGCTGGAATCCCGCCGAGTGCACCGTCGCCATCCAGGGCTTCGGCAACGTGGGCAGCGTCAGTGCCGAGCTGCTGAGTGAGCAGGGCTTCAAGGTGGTCGCCGTCTCGGACGTGTTCGGCGGCATCTACAACCCGGAAGGCCTGGACGTCCCCGCCCTGCTGGAGCACCACCGCCGCAGCGGGCGCGTCGGGGGCTTCGCCGGCTCCCGCCAGGACATCTCCAACAGCGCCTTGCTGGAGCTGCCGATCAGCATCCTGATCCCGGCTGCTCTGGAGAACCAGTTCAGCATCGACAACGCCGCCCGGGTCCAGGCCAAGCTCATCGTCGAGGGCGCTAACGGCCCCACCACCCCCGAGGCGGACGACATCTTCCACCAGCGAGGGATCACGGTCATCCCCGACATCCTGGCCAATGCCGGCGGGGTCACCGTCTCCTACTTCGAATGGGTGCAGGATCTGCAGTCCTACTTCTGGGAGGAGAAGGAGATCAACGCCCGGCTAACCAAGATCATGCAGCGCGCCTACCAGCAGATGGATGACCTGGCAAAGGAGCATCGCACCACGCTGCGGATGGGCGCCTACTGCTTGGCGGTGAAGCGAGTCGCGGACGCGACCGCGGTGCGGGGCATCTACCCCTGATCGGCGCGGCTCCCATCCGGCTCTGAGCCCTGTCCGCCCCGGCGGGCGGGCCGGGGCGAGGCCGCTCAGGACGGGCATTCCTGCCGTGGTGCGTGCCACTGGGCAGCGGTCTGCGCGGGGGCGAACAGGACGTTGCTGGAGGTGGCGAACACGCAACGCCAGCCAGAGGCCTTCTGGAGCAGTTCAGTAAGCGGCGCGCGGCGCCCCTGCCAGACCAGGGTGACCCCATATCGACCCAGCAGACGAAGGCTCCCCGGGTAGCCCGCCGAGATGCGCAGGTAGTCCGTCATCACCTGCGGGCCCATCAGTACCACCTCGCCGAAGATGAAGACGCGGTCGGGGGCGCAGCTGCGCCCGGCCGGCTGGTTGCGATCGATCCGGTACAGCAACCAACCCGAGCTGCCGTAGGGCGCGAAGACCCGGGCCTTTGGCCCCTGGCAGATGACCCGGCCCACCTGGACCGGATAGGCCGAGCCCTGCAGCTGGTTCTCGGGGCTGGCGAGCTGGTCCACCATTCGCGCTCCCGCCGCCAGCACGACCAGCACCAGCACCAGCGCCACGAACCACCGGGGAGCCGGGCGGACCGAACGCCGGCTGGGGAGATGGCGGACCTGCTTGACGTAGGCAAAGAATCCCTGTACCCCATCGGCCCAGAGCGGCAGCACCAGCAGCGCGAACACCGGGATGTCGCGGACGGCATAGAGCAGCAGGACCGTACCCGCCCCGGCCAGGAGCAGATCAGAGACCCGGGTGCGGGCTGCCCAGCGCACCGTCAGGATGGTGGTCAGGAGCAGGAACAGGGCCGGGACGTTGGCGACCGAGTGGAAATCAGGAGGCTGCCACTCGTTCAGGCTGGCCTGGGCCACATGGCTCAGCAGAAGTCGGGCCGGGTAGAGGTAAATGCCCACCCCGTTGGGGTTGACCATGGCCGCCATGGCGGCCACCAGGCCGCCCAGGAGCAAGTCCCGCCAGGGTCGCCAGCCGAGGGCACCAGGCTGCCTCAGCCAGATCGCCAGACCCTCCCCGACCAGAAAGACCGCCACCACCCCCAGCCCGATGGTGAAGCCGCCGTGGAGATTGCTCCACACGATGAAGAGCGGCACCATCCCAACCAGGAGTCGGCGTCGCGGGGAGCGGCGATAGGCATCCAGCAGGGTGAGCAGAACTCCCAGGAGCGCGAAGGAGAACATCTGCGGGCTGGGACCCCAGATCTGCACTCCTGAGATCACCACCAGGGCCGCCCCCAGCGCCAGCACCCAGCGTGAGCGGCCGGGGTTGTGGACCCGCAGCACCCCCAGGAAGAAGCCAATCCAGGTCACCGCCGCGAACATCAGGATCACCGGGGTCATGCCGAAGTGGCTGTAGAGAAACCCGTCGATCGCCTCCGCCCCCCACTCCTGGCTGATGAAGGGGTGGGTGCTGGCGGTGAAGGTGAAGTAGTTGTGCTGGGGGACCCAGTGCGAGAGGATCTCCAGGCCGATCCGGGCAGTCCACCAGAAGTCGGGGTCGAACTGGGGAGTGGTGAAGGCGGCAAACCCCAGAAGCAGCACCGCCAACAAGAGAATTGTGGGCGGATCGAAGGTCAAGCCCCGGCGCTTGGGAGCGGTCGGCGAGGCCACAGGCTGGGACATGACTGGCCGATTCTATGGTCAGCAGCCACCTCCCCTGGCGAACGCGCTGCTACTTTCCGGCATGGCTTCGGTAACGTCGGCGGCGCGAGGGAGGCACCGACGGGTTGTCCTGTACCTCCCCGCGAGCACCAGGCCGCCCCGCGCCAATCAGTGCTGTTTCAAGCCGGGGACGGCGCCGAAGGTGAGCAGGCGTCAGGTTTCGACGCTCTCCCTCACTGGCCCTTGTCCCCCTCCTCCCAACCGCACATCAACTCCCCCACCCCGGCGCCGCGCTCCACCGGCGCTCCCAAGCTGATCAAGGCACCCTCGAGGGCGGCCATTCCATGAAGCAGCTCGGGCAGGCCAGTGGCGCCCATGTGACCGAGCCGGATGGTGGTCTTACTCCAGGCCCCGATGCCGCCGGCGATGGCCACATCCTCACCCGCTGCGGCGCGGCGGAGCGCGGCCGGATCAATCGCCTCGGGCACCCTGGCCGCGGTCACCGTGGAGCTGAGAACTTCATCCGCGCCCATAGGGGGCAGGCCCAGCGCGCGCAGGCCCCGCCTCACCGCGTGCGCCATGCGGCGGTGGCGGGCGAAGCGCGGCTCCCAACCCTCACCCTCGGCCAGCTCCATGGCGGCGGCCCCAGCGGCCACCATGTTGGTGGGCAGGGTGGCGAAGTAGTTGGCCTGCGAGTCCCGCATGGGAGCTTCCCAGTTGAGCCAGTCCAGGAAGTAGCTGCCACAGCGACCGCGTTGACGCCGCCTCTCCATGGCCCGCTGAGAAATGGCCAGGAGGGCAAGCCCAGGGGGCATGCCCAGTGCCTTCTGGGAGGCCGTGATGACCACGTCGATGCCCGCGGCCGCCATGCCCACCGGCATGCCACCCGCTCCCGCGACCGCGTCCAGCACCATCAGAACCCCCATCTCCCGGGCGATCCTGGCGTACTCAAGGAAGGGCGAGACGACCCCGGTGGCGGTGTCGACGTGGGTCACCGTCATCACCCGGGCGCCGGACTCCCGAAGTGCCCGTTCCACCTCGTCGGGAGCCACCTGCTCTCCCCAGGGACAGGAGACCTCGACCACCTCGGCCCCGATTGCCCTGCCGGCGGCCGCGAAGCGGGCCCCGAAGAACCCGTGGTTGACCACCAGCAGCTTCTCCCCGGGCCCCACCAGGTTGACGATCCCGGCCTCAAGACCCAGGGTCCCGCTACCTGCCAGAACGAGCACCAGGTCCCCCACCGGCTCCACCGCTGGCCGAGCGCCCAGGGCGTGCGCGATCCCCTCCTGGAGTCGGCGCAGGGCGCGCCCGGTGGGCTCGCTGCTGTGACTTTCGGTAGGTCGGGCCAGGGCTTCCAGGACAGGCTGGGGCACGGGAGTCGGGCCGGGTATCAGCAGCAGAGGCGAGCGAGCGGGAACAGTCACGTCAAAACCTCATCAAACCGGGAATACTCCGTGGTGGCGGCGGGGCTCGGGACGTCGCCGGGTCGCCGCTAGCGCCAGGCGCGCGATCAACTCCTCGCGCAGCCGGGATGGATCGACCATCGCATCGATGACCAGATCCGAAGCCAGCCGGAACACGTCGATGTCCTCAGCGTACTCCGACCGGAGGCGATCGATGTAGGCCTGCCGCTCCGGCTCCGGAAGCTCCGCGATCCGATTGGCATAGACCGCGTTGACGGCCGCCTCCGGGCCCATCACCGCGATCTCGGCGCTGGGAAGGGCCAGGGTCGCCTCCGGCTCGAAGCCGGGCCCGCTCATGGCATACAGACCAGCTCCGTACGCCTTGCGCAGGATGACCGAGTAGCGAGCCACGGTGGCCGAGCTGAGGGCAGCGATCATCTTCGCTCCGTGGCGGATGATTCCCTCTCGCTCGACTGCGGAGCCGATCATGAATCCGGGCACGTCGGCCAGGAAGATCAGGGGCAGATTGAAGGCGTCACACAGGGCGATGAAGCGGGCCGCCTTGTCCGCGGAGTCGACGAACAGGACTCCCCCCTGATGCGCTGGCTGGGAGGCCACCAGGCCCACCGCCCGGCCTCCCATGCGAGCCAGCCCGCAGACCAACTCCCGAGCGTAAAGGGCCTTGATCTCGAAGAAGGAACCGCCGTCGACCAGGGCGTCCAGGACCTCGTGGATGTCGTAGCCCCGGGCGGCCTCGGCGGGCAGCAACTCTGCGATATCGGCTGCAGAGCTGGGATGGCGGGCCGGGGCGGCCGGGGGATCCTGCTCCCAGTTGGACGGGAAGTAGCCCAGGTAGCTCCGCAGAGCCGCGATCGCGGTCACCTCGTCAGGGCAGAGCATGTCGCCACAGCCGGACACGGTGCAGTGCATCCTGGCCCCGCCCATCTCCTCCAGACTGACCCGCTCCCCGACCACCTCCTCGGCCATCCGAGGGGAGCCCAGGTACATGGATGCGTTCCCCTCCACCATGAACACCACATCGCAGAAGGCTGGGATGTAGGCCCCGCCGGCGGCGCTGGGCCCGAAGAGCAGGCAGGGCTGGGGCACCTGTCCGCTGAGCCGGACCTGGTTGTGAAAGATCCGACCGGCATGGCGCCGACCGGGGAACATCTCCAGCTGCTCGGTGATCCGGGCGCCGGCCGAGTCCACCAGATAGCAGAGCGGTAGTTGCAGCCCTTCTGCCCGCTCCTGAATGCGCAGGATCTTCTCCACCGTGCGCGGGCCCCAGGATCCCGCCTTGACGGTGGGGTCGTTCGCCATCACGCAGACCCGACGCCCGTTGACCAGGCCAACCCCGGTCACCACCCCGTCCGCCCCGAGCTCCTCGGCAGCGTTGGTGTTGGCCAGCAGGCCGTCCTCCACGAACGGCGTCTCAGGGTCGAAGAGCAGTCGCAGGCGCTCCCTGACTGGCAGCTTGCGCTGGGTCGCCAGCCGGGTGCGGTAGCGCTCCGGGCCACCCAGCTTGGCCACCTGCTCGCGGGCGACAAGCTCGCCTCGCCGATCTACCTTTGGCAACGCCTTCCTAGCTGCGGGTCCGGATCCGTCGGTCATCTTCGGCCGAGTATAGGGACCGACTCCAGGCGATCCCCTGGGACCGCTGGCGCCTAGCCGAGTGGGTGCCACTCCCGCCGGCGCCCCGGGGCGGGTCCGCGATGACAATCCCGATGCCCGGGCCGAGCGGAGCCTGGCGGCGTCGAGGTTCTGGGGAACCGAGCGGGCCCCACGGCCGCGACTCCCGTGACCGCTCCAGACGTAGCTGAGGGCGCGGCCACAGGTTGGCCACCCGAGTCGCCCGGTCCGCGCAGACTGGCTGGACGACGTGATGCTCGGCCATGACGTCGGCGGCGGTCGGGGCTGCGGCTGGAGTTGCAGTGGCTGCGGCCCGTTACCTCGGGCATGGCTGGCCAAGCGCGGCCATCGGTGCCCAGCCTGGGGCCGCCACGGCTCTCCTGCACCCGCCGGGAGCAGCTGGCTGCGTTTCAGCCCGCGATAGGTTGGCCCACCGGCCTAGAGTGACCTGGTGCTGTCGCCGCAAGAACCTCCGGAGCGTGGCGCCGGTTTCCCCGCCGATGCGTGTGGTATGGATGAGGTCGGCCGGGGGGCTCTGGCGGGCCCGCTGGTGGCCGCGGCAGTCCGCCTACACCCGCTCTTTCGGCATCCCCTCCTGCGTGACAGCAAGCGGCTCAGCGAGGCCCAGCGGGAGCGGATAGAACCGCTGATCCGAGGTGCTGCGCAAGCCCTCGAGATCGTCAGCGTCAGCCCCCATCTGATTGATCAGCACGGTATCGGCTGGGCCAACCGAACCGCCTTCGAGCGCCTTCTGGAGCTGGTCTCAGCGCCCCTCTGCCTGATCGACGGAAACCTCAGGCTCAATTCGCCAGCGCGCTATCTGACCGTGATCAGAGGGGACCAGCTGGTGCCGGCGATCTCGGCCGCTTCTATAGTCGCCAAGGTACATCGGGATCGCCTCATGCGCGCCCTGGCCGTGGAGTACCCCGAGTACGGCTGGGAGGGCAACAAGGGCTATGGCAGCTCGCAGCACCTCCAAGCCATCTTGGTGCACGGCCCGAGCCCCCACCACCGACGCAGCTTCATCCGCGTTAAGTCAGGGCCTCCGCTCTGACCTTCAGTCGGCTTGGCCGGCGCGCGCTTCCCAGTCGCCAAAGCGGCTCCGCTCCTCCCCGATCGTGGTGGAGTCTCCGTGCCCGGGATAGACCAGAGTGCCGTCACTGAGGGCCATCAGGTGAGTGCGAATGCTGCGCAAGATGGTGGGGAAGTCTCCCAGCGGTGGCCTGGTGGCTCCTGGTCCGCCCGGAAACAAAGTGTCCCCGGTAAAGACCATGCCGGGGCCCAGGAAGCAGACGCTGCCGGGGGTGTGGCCCGGGGTGTGGAGAACGGTCAGGCGACAGTCGCCGAAGTGGACCTCCTCTCCGTGGGTAAGGTGGTGGCCCGGCGGCGGGGGCGGGAACATCCCGAGATCATCCGAGTGCGCACCCACCCACGCCTGCTGAAAATGGTCATGAACTGGCGCCAGCGCCTGCCAGTGGTCGGCGTGGCCGTGGGTCTCCAGGATCGCCACCAGATGGAGATCCCCCACCGCCTGCACCAGCCGGTCGGCCTCGTCGGCCGCATCGATCAGCACGGCCTCGCCGGTCCTGGGGCAGGCGACCACGTAGGCGGCGTTGTCGAGCGGGCCCACCCGGCGCCGCCGGACCAGGACCTCCCCTTCGAAGTCCCACTCTGGCTCGCCACTCATCGATGTCATCTGATCCTCCTTCCTCTACCGACCGCCTGAATCCACCAGCTGTCCCTCCAGGGCCCGTCCAGACGTCCGGGAGGGAAGGTGCGGTCTAACCTGGGTAGCCGCCACCACCATGATCGCCGCGGCGACCACGATCGGTATGAAGGGCGAGCTGTCGCCCCCGCCCAGGTCGATCGCCACCCCGCCCAGCAGAGGGCCGAAGAAGGCGCAGGAGTAGCCGATCGTAAGCATCACCGCACTCATCGTAGCCACCCGTCCTGGACCGGCCACCAGGGGTGGATACGCCAGCAGGCCAGCGAAGTTCAGGGCCACTCCGGCCCCCATCAGAGCCGCGAAGAGCAAGGGCGCCTGGTGCCCGAACCAGAGCCAGCCGGCGCTCCCAACCAGCGTCACCAGGCCGCTGACGAAGTAGAACCAGCGGCTGGTGGCGAAGGTCCGTCGCAGCAGGATGAGGCCGACATCGACCGGGACCATCGCCCCATTGAGGGCCGCCAGGCTGAGGCTGGCGAGAGCCGAGTGAGGCCCGCCCTGAACGGAGCCCGGGATCCAGGTGTTGGCCGCGAAGAAGACCAGCGACTGGCCCCCAAAACAAATGTAGACCGCCCACAGCTGGGGGGATCCGAATAGGCTCCCAAGCTCCCAGGCACTACCTTCCGAGAGGCCGACTCGCAGCCGGGGCACTCCCAGCAGCCAGATCAAAAGGCAGCTGATCCCGAGCAAGCCCCACACCACCATGGTGCCCTGCCAGCTGTGCAGCCCCGCGTACAGCACCGGCCTGGAAACGCTGGCGGCGACCAGCTCTCCCATGGTGATGCCCAGGGTGAGCGTAACCGAGGCGGTCTGCACCCGACCGCGGAACCAGCGCTGGAACAGAGCCGGCATCCCGGGCTGAGTGAGGGCGATTCCGGTCCCCATCAGAGCGGTGCCAAGAAAGAGGGGCAGCACTCCCCCGGGCACCACCCTGAGCAGCTCTCCAGTGGCAGCTACGGCCAGCCCCAGCGCCACCACCAAGTACCCTCCCCAGCGCCGCACCAGCGCCGAGGCGGGCAGCGCCGCGGCGGCAAAGGCCAGGATCGGCAGCCCGCTGAGAAGGCCCACCTCGGTGTAGGTGAGGTGGAGGTCGGAGCGGATCACCGAGAGCACGGGAGGCACCCCGAGGATCGACGCGCGCAGGTTGAAGCCGATCCAGAAGGTGATCAGGAGCAGGGGTAGATGACCAACCAGGCTCCCGGTGGCGGCCCCCCGCCCGGCCCCCGCCCGGGGCACCCTCAACCGATCAGCTCAGGGCCTGGCCAACGGGCCAGCTGGCGGCGGGCAAGCATGGGCAACATGGGTATCAGGTCGGCGGCGATGACTTCGTCCCAGGTGTAGGTGGCGGCTGTGGCCCTGCCCGCTCTCCGGATCGAGCTGACCAGGTGAGGGTCAGCCTCCAATTGGGAGATCGCGAACGCTAGCTCCGCCGGATCGTCGGTCTGGACCACCAGAGAGTTGTGGAGGTGGCGGGCGTAGTCCTCGCCGGTCGCGCCGACCACCGCCACGCCGCGGGCTGCCATCGTCTCCAGACCCACCAGCCCAAAGGGCTCAAAACCGGAGTTGGCCAGCACCGCCAGGGAGGAGCTGTACAAGGCTGGGAGCAGCGACTCAGGCAGGAATGCCCCCAATTCCAGGATGTCCACGTCGGCGGTCTGCCTCAGCGCCCGGGCCAAGTCGGCCACCTCGGCGATGGGTTCGTCCCAGCGCTGGACCGACAGCCCCAGATTCCTGGCCTCCGCCATCACCTCGGCGCCATAGCGCTCGCCGCCGCCACGGGCCACCATCCGGACCGGATGCTGGGCGGTCCGCAACAGGGCCATGGCGCGAATTGCCTGGAGCCAACGCTTGTCCGGGTGGAAGCGTCCGATCTTGAGAACCGTGGATCGCGGCGCCGCCGCTGCCATAAGGGCCCTCCCCTGGCCGGCCCGGGGCCCCTCCAGGATGGCCCTGGGAATCCCATTGGGAACGATGATGGGGTCAATGCCACGAGCCTGGACCAGCACCCTCATGTAGCGGCTGATGGTGGTGACCGAGGCGGTGTAGGCGAGCGCTGGCCAGTCCATCGCGTCGAAACCAAACTGGTTGTTGGCGTTCCACACCAACAGGCACCGATCTCTGATGCCGATCTGCCAAAGCAGGTCCGACACCCGGCGGACCCAGCTGGCTGTGTGCCACTCCTCGAACAGCAGGACCGGAGTCAGCCCCCGCTCCACCGTGGGCACCACCCACTCGCTGACCAGATGGGCTGGGAAGTTTGCCTCCAGGAAGCTCCGCTTGACCTCCTCCCCGTGGTAGATCCCACGCGGGAACTGGCGGGAGATCTCCTGGGCCAGGCGATGCAGTTGCACGCCCTCCAGCAGCTCCGCCGACGGCAAGTCAGGGTCACCCACAAAGAAGAGATCGGTCGGGTACCCAGCATGCGCCAGAGCCCGACTGAGGTGAGCCACCCGCACCCCCAGGCCCCCGGCCTGGCTGTAGCGATCGGGGCCCTCCATGGCGACGATGGAAAACGCCAATGGCAGTCTGTCCATTCCCCTGATTCTCGGCCCGGCCGCAGTCCCCATGCGCGGCGCCGGGGGGCGGGTCAGGGCTCGCCCAGCCAGCTGCGCCCGGCCACCTCCAGCAGGGTGTGCCTGTCGGCCTCGGAGAGCGAGGCCAGGGCCGCCTGATAGCGCCGGGGACGGAGCAGCGGAAAGTCGCTTCCGAAACAGATCCGCTCGCTCCCGATCAGGGCACTGAACTCAGCCAAGACCGCATCGTCATACAGGTAGGGCAGGGCGGAAGTGTCGAACCAGAGCTGGGCGCAGACGCGCCTGACCTCAGGCATGTGGGCGTAGAAGGGCAGCCCACCACCCAGGTGCGCCAGACACAGCCGCAACTGGCCAGCCTCCTCTTGGAGGGGACCCAGCAGCCGCCAGAGCCGGTCCGGGGTGGCGAGACCCTTGCCTCCATAGGCATGTCCCACCGGCTCGCTGGCGTGCAGAAGCACCGGCCAGGAGGCCTCGGCGCAGGCCATCAGCGTGCGGCGCAGACCTCCCTCCCAGGCGAGCTCAAACCCCTGGCCATCACAGTTGA
>DATKSV010000099.1:0-66932 GCA_035531535.1 Candidatus Nanopelagicaceae bacterium
TGGGACTCACCTCCTGGGCGAGGTCAAGGAACGGGAAGACCGAGTAGTCGCAGGTCGTCTGGGCGGACACTGCGGCCGTCCTGAGCGGCAGGGTGGCCACTGGAAGGAGCAGGGTACCGGTCAGGAGGCCGGCGGCCAGGAGAAGGGGGCGTGATGGCAAGAGTGGCAAGCTAGTCACCTCAGATGGCACCGGCAGGGGCAGCTAGCGGGGGATGATACCGGCCCCGACGGCAGTTCGGCAGCTCCTGCCCCGAGGCTGGCCCGACCTCCTCGGCAGGCTGGAGTTCGCGTTGATACGAGATGCGGGCAAGAGTAGGACTAGCGCCCCGGGTGGCGCGCTACCCAGCGACTTCACCGGATGGCACAGTCATCCGACGGGCGTCCAGATTCGGTCGACCGGAAGAAGCAGCAGCCGTTCCGCGAAGGTGTACGAAGGATAAACCGGGTACAACGCGGGCCCGGCGATGAATGCAGGGCCGACGGCATCGCATAGCTTGGCCAACGACCGCATCCCATCGCCCAGGCACCAGCGCGGAGGCTTTGCCCTCAAAGGCGACGACGGCCCCGTCGTGGGTACGCCAGCGAGGGTAGCCGGGATCTCATCCAGCCAGCTCGCCTGCTTCACGAGTTCGCCAACTGCGAACGTCTCCAGCCGGTGCCCGAACTCAGTCAGAGCAGTGGGATCGTTCCCCTCCAGTCTCTCAGTGCTCAACCGCAGCGACCCAGCCGCGAGCCCCGAGTCGACGAGGTGAACCTTGGGGACCCCGCTGCTCGGGGCTGCAACGCCGCTCGCTAGGCTCGGAGCCTATAGATCAGAAACCCAGCTTCCAGCAGCCGGAGGTAGTCGGAGGCCACAGTCCGATCCATGCCCAGGACGAGCGCTGCCGCATTCACGTTCAGCACCTGGGCCGTCTGAGCGGCGACCTGGCGCAATAGCGGAGGCAGCTTCTCGCGCAGACGGATTCTTGCCAGCTTGCGGACAGCTCGCTCCAGCACCAAGGTGACGTAGTCGTCGAGCCACCGGTTGCGTCCGGCACCTGCAGAACGGGCCAGCCCCAGTGGCAAGCCGCCCCAGTCACCAGCTGGAGGTAGTGATGCCGGGTCGTGGAGGACGATCCTTGTGCGACAGTGGCTTCCGGACTGGACACTGCGGCTTCGAGGAGGTTTTCGCGCACACCCCCGAGTTCGGCTGGGGAGGCGGCCAGATGGGCAGAAGGTGAAGGCGGCGGGTCAAAGACTGCTCGGCCCGGGGGACGGCCCCGTACAGGGTCGATCCGGCCAGGACGAAGCGGCCGGGGCGAGATCGCGATTCAGCTCCGACGTAATGGCGTCGGGGATGCCGGGAACGTGCTGATACTCATCGACTCACACGGTGTCCGGCCGGCCACCAGCATCGCCGGGTCGGCTGGAGCGATCTCTCGGAGCGCAGGATCGCCGAGGTCCACGATGTCGGCGCCCAACTCGCGAGCCAGTTGCTGAAGCAGCGTCGACCGGCCCACGGTGGGCGGACCCTTAGCGGCCACGACGGGCTCTACTGCCAGTCGGCTCGCTGCAACCTCAAGTGCACGCCGGGCAACCAGGTGGGAGAGGCGTGGTTCCAACCTGGCGCTCGCCCTGGGCCATCGCCTCCATCGACCAAGCCCGGACGTCATGGAGAAGGCGGCGCCATACCACCATAGCGAGGAGGTTTACGCCGCGAGTTCGCGGGTGGTTACGCCACGTTTACGAGGGCTGTGCGAGCGGCCCTAGACCAATACCCAGGGTCACCACCCAGCAAGACTCGGGGACCACCTGGCCGGAGAGTCTGACCTTCCCCCGCTCGTCTCCGGCAACACCGGCACAGTCACGGGACCGGTTCTACCCCGCGAGAGTCGGGAGGAGCTCTGTGGTCCACCAATCCCCTGCCGACTACCATCAGGAGACGGAGGGAAAGCAAGGGCCTTAGCCAGAAACCGGGGACAACCAGCCCTGATCGAGGTCGAGGTGGCGGCGGACGTCAGGCCCGGCCGCTTTCACCGAGACGCGCACTGACCGACGAGCGGGTGATCTACCGCAACGGCTACCCGGCCAGGACCTGGGACACGAGGGGGGGCCGGCTGGAGTTGGAGATCTCCAGGGTCCGTCAGTGGAGCTTCCTGGCCATGCTGCTAGAGCCCAGGTGGCGAATTGAGCTGGCCCTCGGGCCAGCGCAGAGGTGGGGAATTTCAGTGATCAGGTCTGGGGAGTTTCAGATGACCCTCAGCAGTGGCCGGTTTCAACCAGAATGGGTGGCCGATTTGCTCCGGAATCCACAGTATCTCGAGATTGGCGGCTACCCAAAGGCAGTTGGCGGCCGGCGGCGGGCCAATCGCATCGAGACGCCGACCTGACAGGCCACTTGGGACGTCGTGCGCGGCGACGCCGTCACGAACGCGATGAACGAGATCAGTGATCAGGTCTGGGGAGTTTTAGATGATCCTCAGCAACCCTCCGGACCCTATGGTTGGTCGTACACCAAACCGCGGCGGCTCGGAATGGCGATGCGCCGGGTGACGCTCTCGGCTTCACGCAAGAGAAAACTCCGGAGCGTAGCGTCATCAAGTGGAACCCGCATCATGCTGCGCAGGCCAGGTGGGACTATCTCCTCGGTCTGCGTCGGAGCCAGGAACGCATCCACCCACCCGAGCCGGTCCACCAGCATCCCCTGGTCCTTCGCGAACAACAAGGGTTCGAGGTCGGCGATGTCTTGCTTCAGGATCGTGACTATGGCCCAAACGTCCACGGCGTCGCGGGGGGCACGTCGGCTGTAGAAGGCATGGAGCTTGTCCACGAACAGGTCGAGGGCGCCCAGAACGTTCACCCCCTCGATTCGGCCGAGGTCCCCGAGCCTCGGAGCGGCGGCCACCCCGATGTCCACCTTGAGGGTGCCATCGGAGCGCGTTACCAGGAAGCCTTGGAACGTCGGGTACCGCCGGGAGCGACTGACAGTTGCCCCGGGGAGGATGGTGGGCAGGTCGCTCATCACGCGCTCACCGAGCAGTGGGACTGCGTCTGCCTCGAAAGAGAAGATGTCCAGATCCTCGCTCAGCCGATGACCCAAGTAGTACTCGGACAGCGCAGTGCCACCCGCGAGGGCGAACGACTCCGCCTCGGGGATACTGAAGACGGCTTGGAGCGCCTCCTCTTGGAACGGGGTGATGATCCCGTGCTTACGAGGCGCTGGCGGCGTGCTCAAGGAAGAACCTCCATGTTCTCTTGCGACGAACCGGCAAGGCGTCCAGCTCGCTGGCAATCAAAGTCGGAGAGACTAGCCGCCATATGTCTTCCCACTTCGCCTCGTCCAGAACAGTGGCGAGCATGGCTCGACGCCGCGCCACGTTCTGGCTTTGCAAGGCGTTCGCCACTTCCCTCCAGGAGGTGTCCGACGACCACATGAAATAGGGCCGGCACCCCCACTCCCGCTCGGTCATCGGGAAGCGGCCAAGCATCGGTCGGATGGGGGCTGCCCCTTGGCCGCCCTTTGGCCTGGTCGTTCCTTCGCGACAGGCATCCAACAGTCGAGCAAGCGTCCTGACCGAAGGCGAAACCGTACCTCTCTCATAACAGCTCACCGCCGCTTGGGATGTACCCGCCAGCCGAGCCAGCGTCCTTTGGGACAGGCCAGCGCTCTCTCTCGTAGTCCGAAGCATCGTCACGGAGTCCATGCCGACATGATATCACATCTGATATCAGCCGATCACTGGGACGCCTTGCCAACGCCCTGGCAAGGCGGAATGCAAGTGGTCGACTATCCGGGTTACTGGCAGGTTTTAGCCAGAATCAGGGGACAACCAGCCCTGATCGAGGTCGAGGTGGCGGCGGACATCAGGGCCGGTCGCTTGCACCGGAATGCGCACTGGCCGACGAGCGGGTGATCTACCGCAACGGCGACCCGGCCAGGACCTGGGAGATGAGGGTGGGTCGGCTGGAGTTGGAGATCCCCAGGGTCCGTCAGTGGAGCTTCCTGGCCATGCTGCTAGAGCCCACGTGGCGAATTGAGGTGGCTCTCGGGCCGGCTCAGAGGTGGGGAGTGTCAGTGATCAGGTCAAGGGAGTTTCAGATAATCTTCAGCACCGTGTGATCATCTTCTCCCTCGGGGATGGTCCTCAGCACCGGTCCCGTACTCCTCGAAGAGAACTGCGGAAAGTTGGTAGTGCAGGCCGTGGCATGTTGGCATCAAGGGAAAGCGCTACATCGTCGACTCCGGCCTCGCCGCGGCCGTGGCCGGAGTCACTTCCGCGGCGATCTTCGCGGACAGTGACCTCCTGGGCCGTTGCTTCGACGCTTTCGGGATGGGACAGTTGAGGCCGGAGATCGCCATCTCCCAACCATTCCCCCGGATCCATCACTTGCGCGTCGAGGCGGGTCGGCGGGAGGTCGACCTTGTCGTCGAAGTCGGGCCTACGCGCGTGGTTGGTCTCGAGTTCAAGGCGGGGTCGGCCGCCGGCAGGAAAGACGCGAAGCACCTGTTCTGGTTGCGAGATCAGCTGGGTGCGGGAGTCGCCGCTGGCGCTGTTGTCCACAGCGGACCCGGCCTATACGAACTTGGTGAGCGGGTGTATGCGGTCCCCCTTTGCGCGCTCTGGTCGTGACGCCGTCACACGCGAATTCGGAGCGGGCCCTCGATTGGGAAAAGTTAAGCGCCAGTGGGGAAGGTTAGGTAAGGTTCGTGCGGCGACCGGCGGTCTGCTCCAGATAGTGTCGACCCGATCGAGTCCGTGGTCCGGTTGGCCCATCTTTGGCGCCATGTCGACAGGTGTGGCACCCCCGCCTCGAGCATCCTCGTGTGGTCAATTCCGGTGACCGCCACCGTCAGATTCACGGCCGTCCCCGGTCAGAATCTCATGGCCGCCGACAGGGTGGGACGCGAAGTGAGCCGGACTTCGCCAGGGCACCGTTGTGGGCCTCAGCGGCGGCGGGTCACTCGCACAAGAATGGGCGCACGGAGTCGCCGGCACCCAAAGCTGTGGGCACCTGCACGTCGACGCGCCCCCCTGCTCGTCGTCCCACGAGGGCGTCATGTGTCGGTCAAGTAGCTAACAGCGGATATAGTCGTTGCTATGTGCGATAATGGCGCCTATAGTCCTCATTAGGATCACGCCTGATGTACAAGACACCTCCAGCGGTCGAGCGAGGCGGTCGTCGCCTCGGCGAGAACATGACGACCTGGCGGAAGCTCAACGGGCTCTCGGCCGGAGTCGTCGCGGAGCGTGCCGGGATCTCGAGGGACACCCTTCGCTCGATCGAGCATGGCACCGGCTCGGCGAGCTCGGAGAACCTGCTCCGGGTCATGAGGGTTCTCGGGATCCTGGACAGGGTCGTCGACGCGGCTGACCCGTACGAGACCGACGTGGGCCGCCTGCGCGCCGACGAGCGCCTGCCGCAGCGCGTGCGGACCTGATCGGCCATGGCCATCGAGCGCGAGCCGGTCGAGGTGACCGTCGAGATCGACGGCGACGAGCTTGTCGCGGGCGTGCTTCGAGTCCACGACCGTCGCGGGCAGAGCGCGACGTTCGCCTATAGCGAGGGGTACCTTCGGGATCCGCGCGCCTATCCGCTCGACCCCGCGCTCCAGTTGGGGCTTGCCAGCTACCAGACACCGCCCGGAAAGGAGATCTTCAATGCCTTCTCCGATGGCGCTCCCGACAGGTGGGGGCGGAGTCTGATGATGAGAGCGGCGCGCGGCCGGCAGCCTGGCACCGGCCCGCGGTCGCTCACCACCGCCGACTTTCTCCTCGGAACCCGCGACGACCTGCGTCAGGGAGCGATCCGCCTCCGACGCCCCGGGTCCGGTCACTACTGGTCGCCATCAGGCGAGGGTGTCCCACACCTCCTTTCCCTCCCGGCGCTTCTAGGCGCCACGGACCGCTTCGTCGAGGGCGACCTCGACGACGAGGCGCAGGCGATCAAGGATCTCGTCGCCGCCGGCTCGTCGCTCGGAGGCGCCCGCCCGAAGGCAGCCATGCGCGCCTCCGACGGCGCGCTCGCCATGGCGAAGTTCCCCCGCAAGGGGAGCGACGAATGGGACGTGGCCGGATGGGAGAAGCTGGAAGCCGATCTGGCCGATCGCGCCGGGATCTCGGTAGCTTCGAGTGAACTCATCAAGGTCGCCGGACGCAACGTGCTGGTCCTCGCTCGGTTCGACCGCGCAGGCGATCGCCGGATCGGCTTCGCCAGTGCGCTCACGATGCTGGAGGCAAGCGACCATGAGACGCGCAGCTATCTAGAGATTGCCGAGGTCCTCACCAAGGAGTCGAACTCCCCCGGCAGAGACCTGCAGGAGCTCTACCGGCGCATCGTCTTCTCGGTGCTGACGAGTAACACCGACGACCACCTCCGCAACCACGGCTTCCTTCGCCAGGGCCGCGGGTGGGCCCTCGCTCCAGCCTATGACATGAACCCGAGCCCCGAGGCATCCGGCCACCAGGCGACGGCGGTCGGGATCGACGACACCCGGTCGAGCCTGGAGCTCTGCGTCGAAGTCAGTTCCGAATTTAGGCTTCAGCTGGCGGAAGCAAAGCTCATCGTGGCGTCCATTGCTGCCGCGACGTCGACCTGGCGGCAGGAGGCGACGCGCATGGGCCTGCCCGCTCAGGAGGTTGCTCGCATGGCAGCTGCCTTCGAGTCACCGGAGCGTGCCCTGGTGCCCAAGCTGACGGCGCCGCGCGTGGCGATGGATGGAGCCCCT
The DNA here is from genome assembly GCA_035531535.1 of Candidatus Nanopelagicaceae bacterium. Taxonomy (GTDB): domain Bacteria; phylum Chloroflexota; class Dormibacteria; order Aeolococcales; family Bog-877; genus AG-12. The sequence goes on from DATKSV010000099.1 coordinate 6,707, forward strand.
CTCGGTGAGGTGGGCCCCTGAGCCGGCCATGATCGCCAAGGCGATCGTCTGGTCGCCCAAAGCCGCCGACTGGCGCGCGCGGTGCGGCCGCCCGGGAAGTCCTCCCGGTCATGGACCCACTCAGCCGTCGGGGTGGAACACGGGTGCGAACCACAAGACCGGAGATGCGAAGGGCTGGTTCGCTGGGCCGATGTTTCGGTCCACAACCAAACGCTGGCCGCCGCGACTGTCATACAAGTACTTATCGAGGCGCTCGGCAAAGTGTTCGAACGCGTTTCGCACCCGCCGCGTCTCCAGCGGTGACGGTGCCTTGAGATTATCCAGAGCGCGTCGGAGTTCTCTTCCGCGCCCCCGCGCCTGCGCGCCGTCTTCGGCTGCCCCGGGGGACAGCGGTCGGCCGTGGCTGTCAACTCCACCTGGCGTCGGCCACAGGAGCTTAGACAGCATGGCCGCAGCGCCGAGCAGCGCCGAGCAGCGCCGAGCAGCGCCTGCGCACTCGCCAAGTCACGAGGTACGGCCACTGCTCCTGACAGCGCCAGGGACCCGTTGAGCTCCGTGACCGCGAGGCTGTCCGCGCTGGTGTTGGGGATGATGACACCGAGGCGGGCGCGGCCCATGCGGCCCGCATTGACCTCCACGGAGGGCTTCGACCGCAAGCGGATCGTGGCCCGGGGGCCCGCCCCAAGTACATCCTGGCCGACCTGGCCAGCCCTCGGATCACCACCCACCACGACTCCGACAGGCTGGCGCAGATCCTGATGAAGAGGGTCTGGGCTAGCAGCTAGGGCCTGTGCCGCAGGTCCTCTTGCCCCGGGCTATGGCCACGGTGCCCCTGGCAGCAGGGCGGACGGGATCCCCAGCCGCAACTCTTCAGGTCGGTGGGGCCAAGCCTCCTGGGACACCCGCGACCGGAGCACGGCGGGGGGAGCCGACGCGCCCATGGCACGTTGCCGCAGCTCACGGATCTAGGTCAACCTTTCATCAAGGTGGTGCTGGGGCGGAGTCTGGGCCATCTGGGTCGTGGTGCCCGCAACATCGGCTCTGACCGGCTGCAGAGCTCAGATCGGCACCACCGTCACGTCTGCCATGTCCGCGGTCAGAGCTCGGAGGTCACCCGCATCACCGGTGAGGAGGCGTACCCGGCGGCCGAGCGCAGCCGCGGTCACGGCAACGATTGCGTCGATGGTGTCGTCCCGGCCGGTTCGGCCGAGTAGCTCCCCGGCGGAGCGGCCAATCTGCGATGTCACCGGCTCCTGTTCCAGTCCGGCCAGCAGGCCATGAATCCGAGCGTCGCGAGGGTGGCCGCGGAGGACCTCGGCCAGGGTCACCGCGCTCAGGTGTACGCTGGCGCCGACCTGCTCTGCGACCGCCAGTTCCGCGCGCACACGTGCGTCGCCCTGGGCACCGGCACCGAGCGCGGTAGCGTCGAGGACCACTGCACCCGGTACCGGACCGGACCTCAGCGAGAGGCGCCGACGGCGCTGAGCCACTGGTCCCGCACCTCCTCGATGACCTCGGCGGGGATCGGGCCGTATTCCGCTTCCTGGCCGGTAAGCCAGGCGCGAAGCACCGCTCTGCGTTCCTCGGCCTCTATGGCTTTCGCCACGTAGCGAGAGAGTCCCCTGGCCCCAACCCTGTCCCTGATCCGCTCGACGAGCCCGGCGGGCAGGCTCACTGACACCTTGGCGTATTCGCTAGCCATGTTGCAATCCTACCACCAGTAGGACTAGGAAGCCAATCCTCGGTGGCGGCTGGGCCAGGGTCAACGATCTCGCCCTGGCCGTTGTGCGCTAACTCCGCAGTCCGGTCCAAATCCGCCCGATTGTGCAGTGGGAACCTTCCCCCCGCCAGCAGGCGGCTGAAGCGCTAGCACGGTAGCCGTGCTACGACCAGTGTCAGACTAGTCGTAATGAACATAGGAGCGTACGAGGCCCGGACTCACCTCGCGCACCTCCTGGATGAGGTGGCGGCTGGCCGGCGCTTCACCATAACCAAGCACGGGGTACCGGTTGCCGTGATCGCTCCGCCGGGCCCTGGCCATCCCCCGGAATCCCGACAGGCAACCCTGGCTGCTCTGAGAGAGTTCCGGCGAGGTCTGACCCGGGGACAGCTCGAGCTGAGCACGCTGATCGAGGAGGGACGCCGGTGACGTTCGTCGTCGACGCCTCGATTGCGCTGGCGTGGTGCTTCGCAGATCAGACGACTGCGATCTCCGAGTCCGCCCTGGATCGGCTGGGTCACGATGACGCGCTGGTGCCTGGTCTTTGGGCTCTTGAGGTCGCCAACGTGCTCGTCTTGGCGGAGCGGCGTGGCCGGCTCAACCCAGCTCAGACAGCGCGCTTCCTGGAGCTGCTCAGGCAACTTCCCATCACGGTCGAGGAGATCGGGCGCGACGCCATCCTCACCACCGTTCTGGACCTGGCGAGGTCAAGCGAGCTGACTGCGTACAACGCTCCATACCTCGCCCTCGCGGCGGCCTCCGGAGTGCCGCTGGCTACCGGCGATGCAGCCCTGCGCCGGGCTGCTCTCGCGGTGGGTGTGGATCTGGTCATGCCCTCAGAGGGTCGCTGAGCGGCGGGCGGGGAAGATGCTCAGTGGCGTCTCCACCTCCCCGACAGCGATTGGAGGCATTCTCTTCGGGCACCCAGCTCACGCGCTCCAGCACTTCGGTCCCAAGGCGCTCGGATACGCCCCGTTCAGAGTCGCTTAGAGTTGCAGAGACGCTGCCAAGCCGGCACCGCACGGTGCCGGAACGATGGGAAACCACGTGGGCAATCTCGTCGGGAGCGTAGCCCGTCAGTTGGGACTCGGAGGGCCCATCGTAGCCAGGAGTTCCAGGGTGTCGGCAACCCGCTCGAGGGCACTCCGTGCGGCAGTCCCGCGAGCATAAAGCAGAGGGCGGACAGGAACCGGTAGGTGGTTGGCGCGGGAGAGAACCAGGGCTGACGCCGCCGTGATCAGGTCGCTGTTCAAGGGGACGGCGCTCAGCGTTCCAATGGCCGCCTCCGCGAGTCGGAGCGAGGTCAGCCCAGAGACGGTTTCGGCTGGAAGCAGCTGGGTGGCTCGAAGGGCTCGTGCAATTGCCGCTTCGGCTTGGTCGACCAGCTCAGAAAGTGGCCCCGAGCCCGGTTGTCCTTGGGGTGGCCCCGGTGCCCCGGGACCTGGGGCGGGCTCCGCCCGGTTCGTCAAACAGTTGCGTGGCGTGGCGTAAGCGGGACCCTCCCTGGGGGCGGCGATAGCCGCGAAGTCGATGCTGTCGGCGGCTGCGCGCTTGTCCGCCATGGTGGCATGCAGGTAGCGGCCGGTGGTCTTGATGTCGGTGTGGCCCAGGAGCTCTCGCACGACCTCGATGTTGCGCACTTGGCGGAGGGCGTTGGTGGCAAAGGAGTGGCGGAAACGATGGGGGAAGTGGCGCCCAGCAATGGCCGTCTCTCCCATCAAATCGCGCACCAGGCTGACCAGAGTATTGGACTCCATCCTGCCCCAGTAGGGCCCGTGGCGCAGGGAACGAGGATTGGCGATGAAGTAGGAGGACTGGGGCAGGTGAGGGCGGAGGTCGTCCAGGTAGGTGGCAAGCACCTCGGCCGTGGCTGGACCGAAGGGGACAGTGCGGGTCTTCGAGCCCTTGCCGACCACCGTCAATTGATGATGAGTGAGGTCGACGTCGGTGGTTCGCAGGGTTAGGAGTTCCCCGTTGCGGATGCCAGTTCCGGCCAGGATGGTGAGCGCGACGTAACCCACCCAGCGGCGTCGGTCACGGGAGTGCTCATATTTCTGCGCCAGCGCGAGGAGGTGGCGGACTTCTGGTTCGCTGTAGGCGTCGATCGGAGGGGGGACTGCGCTCGGTGGCCTGAGCCCCAGAGTCGGGTTGGAACGGGTGGGATCGCCGGCGAGGGTGAACGAGTAGAAGCTGCGCAGGGAGTGCAGGATCGTCGCCAGGGTGCTCCCTTTAACCCGCTGTCCGCGCTTGCAGGCGAGGAACTCCTGGAGCACCTCCGCGGTCGCCGCCTCCAGCCCGAGGCCGGGATGGGCCATCTGCAGCCACTGGTGGAAATTTCGAACCCATTTGGCGTAGGTGTGGCCGGTTGCCCCGGAGCGGTACTCGACCTCGGTCAGGTGCCGGGTGAAGGCGTCGAGAAGCGTCTCAAAGGAGTCATCGGACGAGCGACGTCCACCCAGACGGCGAACTGGCAGACCATTGGCGTAGCGGGGCGTGCGCGGCTGTGCCGGGGGACTCTCGGAGGTGTCGGTTGGCCCGGATAAGCGAGTGTCCAATTCCTCTCCCCATGTCAGGCGCACCGCCCCTCCCCTGCAGGCCGGCCTCGCGTGCGGGGGGCCTTCCGAGCCACGGGCTCAGGCACGACTGAAGTCCCCTCGGCTGCGGCCCGGGGATGGGTCTCGATCAGCGCCGGTGCTGGCCCCGGTTCAGTCCCAGTCCTATTTGGTCGAGGAGTCGGAGCTGGCTACCGCGCCACCACGACACGGCCCCTGCCGCACCCGGACAGCTGCTTCGCCGGACCAGCCACCACCACCACCAGAGCGCTGCAGGTTGCGCTCCGCCGGTGCATCTGGACCCCAAAGCGGCGGAGTATTCCCCGGGCTACAGCGCGCCGGACTCTGCCCCCTTGGCGCAAGCCGCCGTTCAGCTGTAGTAGCCGAGCACGTCGATGACCACGTCGGTTGAGCCGGCATAGTTGTAGACGCTTATGCCCCCGCTGGGATTGAGGGTGGCGACGACCAGGTTGGGCACGGTCATGCCGGCTCCCCAATTGAGATTGGAGGCGAGCGGCGCGGTCCCCGATGGGAAGACGGTGAGGTAGCCGGCGGCGGTGGTGTTGGTGGCGGTGACGTTGATCACCACCGCGGTGGCACCCGCCGGCACTCCGGCCAAGCCCGTCACCTGCACGGTCATGGTGCTGCTGGCGGCCATGGGGTGGCCGGTGCACTGGGTCCCGCTCCCAGCCCTGGTGTCGCAGATCCGGGTCGGAGTCGGCAGCGCGCTGAACTCGCCGCCGACACCCCCGGCCGGGGTGTAATAGCCCATGACGTCGATCACCACATCGGTGGATCCAGAGTGGTTGTAGAGGGTGATCGCCCCACTCGAATTCAGCTTCGACGTCACCAGGTTGGCCACTGTCGACCCGGCCGCCCAGTTGAGGTTGGAGGCGGTCGGCGGCGACCCGCTCGGGAACACGGTGAGGTAGCCGGCCTGGGTGGTGTTGGTCGCAGTGACATTCAGGACCGCCGCGACGGCGCCAGCGGGCACCCCTGCCAGCCCCGACACCTGCACGGTCATGGTGCTGTTCCCGGCCATGGTGTGCCCGGTGCATTGGGTCCCGCTCCCAGCCCTGGTGTCGCAGATCCGGCCGGGGCTGAGGCCCTGGTAGAGGCCGAGCCCGGCCGCCGACGCCGCCGTAACGTATCCCTCCACGTCGACGATCACATCCACATGGAGGGCGTTGCTGACCACGGCGACCTGCCCTCCGGCGCTCAGCCCCACCTCAACGGAGTTGGCCACCGTCTCGCCGCTGGTGAAGTTGAGGTTGGAGGCGAGGGGGGCGGTCTGCCCGGCCGGGTAAACGGTCAGATAGCCACTGCTGGTGGGGTTGGTGGCGGTGACGTTGAGCATCACGGCGGCGACCCCGCTCGCGGGGACCCCCGGCAGGCCGGTCACGTTCACGTCCAGAGTGGTTCCCGCGCCCAGGGTCTTGCCGTCGCACTGGGCGGCGGCGCCCGACAGGCCGGAGGGGTTGCCCGATCTCGTGTCGCAGACCCTGACTGGAGCTACCGGCGTGTACCCGGTCGGGTCTACTCCGCCCACGGTGTAGATGAAGAGGTCGCCGGCTGACGTCCCACTGGTACCCCCCGAGGTGCTCACGGTCACGTCCACCCTCCCGGCGGCTCCGGCCGGGCTGGTGGCGGTGATCGAGGTCGGGGAGACCACGGTGACATTGCTGGCCGGATTCGCCCCGAAGGCGACGGTGGCCCCGGTGGAGAAGTTGTTGCCGGTGATCGTCACAGTCGTCCCGCCGGTGGTGGCTCCGAAGTAGGGCGCCACCGCGGTCACCTGAGGTGGTGGGGAGAACACCCCGTAGGAGGCTATCTCCGTCACCGCCGGAATCGCCTGCCCGGTCTGCGACGCCAGGGCGGTCCAGGCCTCGCTCGCCGTCAGCGTCCCCGAGACCGCCTCCACCATCACCCCGGTGAAGGTGATGCCGGGCACGCTCGGGCTGGTCTGGAAGGCGGTGCTCAAAGCGCTCCACTCCGTGGCCATGGACGTGTAGTAAATCTCGGGCACGGCACAGGTCCCCGGGGTGCCCTGGGCCACCGCGTAGACCTGAGCCGCGGTCCAGCCGTCCCCGGAGCCGGAGCCTCCCAGGATGTCGTCTCCGTAGTCGCCAAGGAACGTGGGTGTGCTCAGCGAGCAGAGCTGGGCGGTGGTGAACCCGGCCGCCTGGGAGTAGTACTGGACCCAGGAGGTGGAGTCGGCGCCGTCCCACCACCCCGAGCTCGCCTGCTCGATGTCACTGGCTCCCCAGCGCACGATCGGGGCGCTCCCCGGGATGCTGTAGGGGGCGGTGACCAGCTGGTACCAACCCTGAGCCGACAGCTGCAGGCTGGCCGGCTCGTAGGGGTAGTTGGGGTCGATGGCGTTCTCGCTGTTGCTGGTGCCGATCCCCAGCGTCATAGCGGGGGTGCCGGAGCCGTGGTCTGACTCGTAGCCGTCGATCCACGCCTGAATCAGCGGCTGGAGGCTGCTGTCGGGGGTGCATACCGTGCCCTCGAAGAGTTGGGTCCCGTACTGGGCCGGGCTGGTCAAAGTGGAGCACGGGGCCCCGAAGTCGAGCACCACCAACCCGGCTGCGGCGCTGGTGGCCTGCCCCTGCTGGTAGAGGGGGCAGCCGCTGCCCGATCCGGTCGCGCACTGCCCGACGTAGGGGTAGTACTCGTAGTAGGAAGGGGTGGTCGGCGGGACGCTGCCCTGATTGGAAGTGAGCGGCGTCGAGTTTGAGAGCAGCTGAGCGGAGGTGCCGCCGGCCGGACCCGACTGCCGGGGACAGGCGGCGGTGGCCAGATTGGAGATCGCGCCCAGGCTAAGATCGAGGGCGTGGTAGCGGCCGTGGGCGTCCTCGACGCAGGCGGACCCCGACCCGACCTCAACCACCCGCAGGCTGCCCGAGTCGTTCAGGGTCGCCACCCGCTGCGTCTGGCCCTGGATCACCGCGACCACTCCGCGAGCGGGCTGGGACGGCTGGCTCCCCGCAACCAGCAGCGAGGTGGGCCCGGTCTCCCAGCAACTGCCGGGCTGGATGAGGGCGCTGCTGATGGGAAGGTCGAGGCAGCTGATCCGTCGAGTGGTGGACCGTGGTGCGGCCAGTTCCTGGGCGCTTGGAGAATGGTGAACCAGATCGGCCCCGGGGCGGGAATGTGTTGTCGGCTGCGGGGCCGAGGTCAGCCAGATCAGGCCCCCGGCGAGCACCGTCAGCAACGCGGTCGCGGCCAGCAGTCTGGTGTTCATCGACACCACCTTGAAGGAGTGAGCGCCCCGGGGTTTGAATGAGGTCGATCATCGTGGAGAGCGCGCGTAGTAGCTCCGGAGCTTCTACAGGGTACCCGACAGTGCCAATTTGAGCAACGGACCCGATCTGGGCACCACCGTCCCCGTCCCGAGCCGGCCGACCGCGACGGACAGGATGCCGGGGCCCCAGAGAAGGCTGTGGGGAAGTCCAAAGGTGGCGGGATCAGCTGACTCCGCTGAGCCCCGGCGGCAACAAGGTGATCTACCCGTATCAGGTCCACAGGCGCGAATGGGGGCCATCCCTGTCTCGGCAAGGGCCCGCATTCGCGGCTCTCGGCCGCTTCCGGCCGGGCCCCCGAGGTCCCGCCGAACGCTCGCAGCCGACCCGTCCGGCGGCGCCGCCTGGCCGTGGCGGACCGGGCCGGCCACCGGGGTGGTCCCTCGCTCTCCCCCTGACCCGCAGGGCGGAGGGGCCCGTACACACCAACCTGCACCGGGCCGAGCCCGCCTTGGGGGCGGACGAGATCAGTGGGGTGGCGGCGGCAGCGACTCGATCCCCGGCGGCCCGTCAGGCCATACCAGCAGCACCGCACAGGGCGCGTGATCAACCACGAACCGGGTGGCAGGTCCCAGGCTCTTGGGCCCCAGCCGCGAGTGGTCACCGTCGCGCGCTACGACCAGCAGGTCGACGTCCTCGGCGACAGCTCGGACGACTTCGCGCTCGACCCGTCCCTGACGCTGGATCAACTCCACGTCCTCGCGGCCGAGCCGAGCGGCGGCGGTGGCGAGCAGCTGCGCTCCCGCCTCAGCCGCAATCTCCTGAAACTGGGCGGTGGGTTTGCCCCCGCCCCAGGCCCTCCCCAAGAGGCCGACCCCCGCCGCCTCGGCGACGTCACCGACGTCGGAGGGCGTCACGTGCAGGAGGGCGACGGGGTTGCCGGGGGGAAGGTGCTGGGCGGCCACGTCAACGCATCCCTGCCAGGTTCCCTCGACCACCCAGATGACGGTCCGCACGGCAGGCATCATCCCACCAACCGCAAGGAGACCCACAGCGCTAGCGTCGCCGCGACCAGCACGGCGGGCACGCTGATGGCGCCCAGACGCGTGAACTCCAACATGGGGAGTTCCTCCCCGCGCTGGCGGAGGACCCGCCGCCAGAGCAGGGTGGCGAGCGAGCCGACGTAGGTGAGGTTGGGGCCGGTGTTGACCCCGATCAGAACGGCGAGCACCGGACCCACCCCGGCGGCGGACGCCGCCGGGAGCAGGATCAGGACCGCTGGGAGGTTGTTGATCAGGTTGGCGAGGACCGCCGCGACCACCGCGATGAGGAGGAGCGAGCCCAGCGCCGTCCCCCCGGGGATGAGGTGGGCCACGAGCGCGCCCAGCCCGTGGAGCGAGACTGCCTTCACGATCAGCCCCAGGGCCAGCACGAACGCCAGGAACGGCACCTCCAGCGCCAGGCCGACATCGCGGATCGCCACCCGCCGGCTGACCAGCCCGGGTACCGCCAGGACGACGGCTCCGCCGACGGCCGCGAATGCCGGAGCGATGTGGAAAACGGAGGTCACGAAGAAGCCGACGAGCGTGAGCGTCAAGACCGCGCCGGCGAAGACCGGAAATGGCTGAGGAGTCGCCGCGGTGGTCTCACCGCGGCCCACGAGGTCGGTGGCGAAGAATCTTCGCAGCACCAACCACTCCACCCCAATCGCCGCCAGCCAGGGGAGCGTCATCGTCGCCCCGAAGCGGGCGAACGACAACCCGCTGGCGCTGAAGGCCAAGAGGTTGGTCAGGTTCGACACGGGCAGGAGCAAGGACGCGGAGTTGGCCAGGTGGGTGCAGGCGTAGACGTGCGGCTTGGCCCGAATCCGGAGCCGGGCCACCGTGGCGAACACCACGGGGGTCAACAGCACCACGGTGGCGTCGAGACTGAGCACGGCGGTGATGGTGCTGGCGACCGCGAACACGAGGGCGAGGAGAGTGACCGGCCGGCCCCGGGAACCGGTCGCCATCCAGGCCCCGGCGGCCTCGAAGAGGCCGTAGTGATCGCAAAGGCTCGCCAGAACCAGGACGGCGGCGAGGAAGCCGATGGTCGGTCCGAGGACTCTGGCCTCGGCGCCGGCCTGGCTCAGCGGCAGGACCCCCAGGAGCAACAGAACGCCCGCAGCCGGGACCGCGACCACCGCCTCGGGCAACCCCTTGGGCCGAAGGATGGCGCCGGCCAGTGTCGCGACGAGAAGCAGTCCGGCGAGCGCCTCGGCGATGGGGCTGGACATTGACGCGTAGAGCGTAAGCCCGAGCGACCACCAAGACCGGGATGGGGGGACCCAGATGCGGAACTGCCCATGAGGCGGGTAGTTACGAGTGGCTCGCCACCTTGGAAGGTGGAGGTTGCGACGCGCCCCCGCCCCGGATCAGGAGGCCCGCAGCGGGCCCCGGCCTACCGCATCCGCGCCCAGCGGTCGTCGAGGTGCCTACGACCCCGACCGGGCGGGCTGGACGGCTGCCGCTGCGGCCCTGATCCGCCCGCGTATGGCCTCATCAGCCCGGTTGTAGGACCAGGTTATTTGGGGACGGGCTCGGAGCGACCAGGCCCGCCCGCGCCAGCCGGCCCTCGGGCTGGCGGTGGATCCCCTTCCCTCCGACTGTTCCAGCCTGATTCCGCCGCTTGGGGGAGAGCCCCGTCTGGTTGCCTCGGGCCGGGCTCTCTAAAGAGTTGCCTGGGCGCCGCCGGCGTACTACCCAAGCCCGTGGCTGGTTGGGCCAGTCCCGACTCCACCTTCAGCGGGTGCGGCTGGTCGGTGTCCCTTGCCGGTCTCGGCCTAACATGTCGGCCGTGACCGTTGTGAGCGGGGAGGGCTCGGTCGGGGCGCGAGTTCAGGTCCAGGTTGTCCTACACCACTCCGAGCGCTGGCTCCGGCACCTTGGCGCGGGCCTGCGCCAGTTACTGCCTCCCCCTGGGGGCTTCACGATTGCGCTGTGGGACAACGCGCCCGGGGCCGCCGGCCAGGCCTCGGTCACGGCGGCAGGGCTGGGCTCGAGCTACCTCGCCTCCCCGGTCGGCAACATCGGATTCGGGGCGGCCCACAATGCGCTGGCCCAGCGGGCGGGGGCGAAGACCGAGTACCTGCTCCTGCTGAACCCTGACGCGGTGCCCCAGTTTGACTGCCTCCAACAGCTGGTGCGAGCTGCGGAGAGTGACCGCCAGGCCGCCCTGATCGAAGCGGCGCAGTTTCCCATCGAGCATCCCAAGGCCTACGATCCCGCGACCCTGCAGACCAATTGGAGCGCGGCCGCCTGCCTTCTGGTGCGCAAGCAGGCGTTTCTCGATCTGGGCGGATTCGCCGAAGAGCTGTTCCTCTACTGTGAGGATGTGGACCTCAGCTGGCGAGCGTGGCTGGCAGGCTGGCACTGCCTGTATGTGCCGGGCGCCCGCTGCCTGCACGTGACCGAGGCTCAGGACCTTGCCAAGGATCGCTCGACCGAGGTCTTCAACAGCCACGTGGGCCACCTCTATCTGCGGCGCAAATACTTCGGCGCGGCGGCGGTCGCGGAGTACGAGAGTGCCCTGCGCGAGCACCTCGCCCCGTCCGCAGTCGGGGAGATCCTGGATCGCTTCTCGAGGCTGCCTCCAACCGGCCCGACACGGGCTCAGGACCCACACATCATGCTGACCCCCGGGGAGATCTATGCCGAGCGACGCTGGTAAGTACGACTTCGTCGTCGACCCTGGCAACCGCAACAGCACCTATGGCCTGATCTGCGAGCGGGTGCCGGAAGGGGCTGCGGTGCTCGATATCGGCTGCTCCTCGGGCAACCTGGGACTGGTCCTGGAGCGGGTCCGCCGGTGCCGTGTGCTGGGGATCGACATCGACCGGGATGCGGTCGCGATCGCGCGCGGCAAGGGGATCGAGGCGATGGTGGCCGACCTCACCCAGCAGCCGGCGGCGGTCGTGGTCGGGGAGCGCCGATTCGACGTTGTCATCCTGGCCGATGTCCTGGAGCATCTGGTCAACCCGGCCAGCATCCTGGCCCCGGTGGGGGCCCTGCTCAAGCCCGGGGGCAAAGTGCTCTGCTCGTTCCCCAACATCACCCATGTGGACGTCCAGACGATGCTGGCCCAGGACGAGTGGCGCACGCAGCCAACGGGGATCCTGGACGAGACCCATCTTCGCTTCTTCACCGAGGCCAGCTTCTCCGAGCTCGCCTTTCGCTGCGGCTACGATGTCGCCGCCGTGGAGCGGGTCACCCTGCCCTTGCTGGGGACCGAGGTTCTCGACTACGGCCGACGGCTCGGCTTGCGCGCCCCGGATCTAGCCGCCCTGGCTGCGGTCTCCCAGCGGTCCAATCCCAACTGGGACGTCTACCAGTACGTCTTCGAGCTGCGGCGGGCACCCGAGCGCGTAGGGCTCGCGGCGCCGCCCAGGCTCGAGCCAACGCCCGGACTCCCCGCACTGCCCGCTCTGGAGTTGGGCCGTCTGGAGGTGTTGGTGCGCACTGTGGAGGGCCGCTTGGGGTACCTCAAGGACGCCCTCTATTCCCTGGTCGGGGTGACCTATCCCTCGCTGCGGGCGATCGTCCTTGTCGACAGCTCCTCTCCGGCCTACGCGGACTCGGTGCGCGAGCTGGTGGGCCACCTGGAGGGCCTGCTCGAGGTGGTGGTGAGCGTGGTGCCCGAGCACCAGGCGCAGCGGGGGCGGCCCCTCAATTGGGGGCTGGACCTAGCCAGCGGCGAGTACATCTCGTTCCTTGACGACGATGACGTCTACTACCCGAGCTTCGGAGATCGCCTGATTGGCTGCCTCCAAGACCATCCCGAGGTGACGGTCGCCTACGGAATCGGCCAGGTGGTGCGGGGCGAGGCCACCGAGACCGGCTTTCGCGCGCTGTCACATCTGAAGCAGTACGACGAGCCGTTCGATCGGGCCCGTCTCTTCCTGGAGAACTACATCCCGATCAACACCCTGGTGGTGCGCCGCGCCGCCGTCAAAGCGGCCGGGATTCGGTTTGACGAGACCCTGCCGATCTATGAGGACTGGGCTTTCCTGCGGGAGCTGGCGGCCCGGTTTGAGTTTCGGTTTGTCGACGCGGTGGTCTCCGAGTATCGCCTGAGGACGGACGGGTCGAACGCCGTGCCGGAGGGCTCCGAGGAGCGCTGGGAGCGGACCGCGGCCCAGGTCCGCCAGCGTTACCAGGCCCAGCCGGTCCGACTCCGCGGCGAGGAGCTGGCGACCCTGGCGGAGCGTGCGCGCGCTCTGGCCGAGCGCACCCGCGCCGAGCTGGACGCGCTAAGGGCAGAGCTGGCCGCTACCAAGAACCTCAACCGTCGCCTGCTCTCCTCCCGCAGCTGGAAGCTCACCCGACCGCTGCGACGGCTGCTGGGATCGGGACTCCCCGAAGACACCTGACCGCAACCTGAGCGGATTGAGGGGCCCGGGGGCCCAGTTCCGGCCGGGCGTTCAGCCGGGCGCCTGGGCTCCGAGTCCACTCCGGTGAGCCATCCGACCCAGCACCTGGCCAACGGCCGTTGCTCTCGAGTACTGCACCAGGTCAGCCGCCCGGCGAATCGCCAGCAGCTCGTCCACGCTCAGCTCGATGTCGGCCGCGGCCACGTTGGCCTCCAGCTGGGCGATCGAGTTGGCGCCTGGGATGGCGATCACCTGGGGCTGGGCGATGAGATAGGCGAGGGCGACCTGAGCCGCGGTGGCGCCTCTGCGCTCGCCGATCTCCCGCAGCAGGGATACCAGCGGCGCTGCGGCCTCCAGTGCGGCGGGGGCGAAAAGATGGTTGATCCGGCGCACCCCGGAGGGCAGGTTGTCACGGCTGTACCTGCCGCTCAATGCCCCCTGGGCCAGGGGGCTGTAGGCGATCACGATCCGGTGTTGGCGCTGGGCCCAGCCCAGCAGCTCCCGCTCCGGCCTGCGCTGGAGCAGGTTGTAGCGGACCTGGTTGGAGATGATCGGAGCGCCCAGCAGGCGTTCCGCTCGCCGCCAGCGCGAGAGGGTGAAGTTGCTCACCCCGGCATAGCGGCTGAGCCCATCGGCCAGGATCTGACGCATGCCTTCCATCTGCACCCTGAGAGGGATCACCGGGTTGGGAAGGTGGATCTGGTAGAGGTCCACCAGCGGCCGCTGCAGCCGTTCCAGGCTCCGCTTGCAGTGGCTGACCATGACCTTGGGCACAGGCATGATGGGGAGGAACTTGCTGGCCAGGAACACCTCCCCCGACCACTCTCGAAGGGCGGTGCCCACCAGTGACTCGCTGGTCCCGGCACCGTACAGCTCGGCGGTGTCGAGGACCGTGATCCCGAGCTCCAGGGCGCGCCGGATGATGTCGATCGAGTCCTGGGGGCCGTACCCGTCCCCGTAGCCCCAGCCCGGCTCGCCGAACTGCCAGCAGCCCAGCCCGATCCGAGACAGCTTTCGGCCGTCGAGTTCCAGATATCGCATGGCTTTGATTATGGCCCGCCGCCTTGGGCCAACCTCCGCCGGGTGCTCTCGGTGGCCGTCGCTCGGACCCGGCCGACCTACTCACTGGCATCCCCGGGCTGCGCCGGGTATTCCCGGAGCAGCGCCTGGGAGGGCCGCCGGGCGCGGCGCGACCACCAGCGCGGCGGTGACCCGGCGGGCTGGTCCGGCTCGCCTCAAGCCCGCCCGACGCTGCCCCGGCTCCGCAATCGGGGCCGATCCTCATCCGGCGGCGGTCCCCGCCCCAGGCAGAAGGGCCCGGTCCACGAAGGCAGATAATGGTTGGGTCACCTGCGGTGCGCCGGCGCGCCCGATCTGGCGACTAACCCAAGGATTCAAATTGGAGGCGACCTTGCCCATGGACTACGTGCATCTCGGCCGCTCCGGCCTGCGGGTCAGCCCGCTGTGTCTGGGCACCATGAACTTCGGACCGCTCACCGCTGAGGCGGACTCCTTCCGGATCATGGACCGCGCCCTGGAGCTGGGGATCAACTTCTTCGACACCGCCAACGTCTACGGGCGCTCGGTGAAGTTGGGGCTGACCGAGGAGATAGTGGGGCGGTGGTTCGCCCAGGGTGGGGGTCGCCGGGAGAAGGTGGTGATCGCCACCAAGCTCTACGGATCCACCACCGAATGGCCCAACGACACCTTCCTGTCAGCTCGCAATATCCGGCACGCCTGTGAGGCCTCATTGCGCCGGCTGCAGACCGACCACATCGACCTGTACCAGATGCACCACATCGACCGCGAGACCCCCTTCGAGGAGATCTGGGAGGCCTTCGAGGTGCTCCGGCAGCAGGGCAAGATCATTTATGCCGGCTCCTCCAACTTCGCGGGCTGGCACATCGCCAGGGCCCAGGAACAGGCGCGGGCCCGCCACTTCATGGGCCTGGTCAGCGAGCAGTCCCTCTACAACCTGATGGCCAGACAGGTGGAGTTGGAGGTGCTGCCCGCCTGCCGCGAGTACGGCTTGGGCCTGATCCCCTGGAGCCCACTGGCCTCGGGAATCCTTGGGGGCGCCCTCCAGAAGGCGCAGGAGGGCCGGCGCTCCGACCAGCACAACCAGGAGCGGATAGCCCAGCACCGCGCTCAACTGGAGGCGTACGAGGAGTTCTGCCGGGCCAAGGGCGAGCAACCGGCCGATGTGGCGCTGGCCTGGCTCCTGCACCAGGAGGGCGTGACCGCCCCCATCATCGGGCCCCGCACCCAGGACCAGTTGGATGGCGCTCTCCGGTCCATCGAGGTCAAGCTGAGCCCCGAGGAGCTGGACCGGCTGGACAAGATCTTCCCCGGACCGGGCGGGGCCGCGCCTGAGGCCTACGCCTGGTAGATGTCTCCCGGGCGGGGCAGGGCGGGCATTCGGGAGGGCAGCGTGTCTGCAGCCCTTTGGCCGTGGCTTCCCCCCGGTCCTGAATCTGGCGGATCGATGCCGGCGGCTCGGACGGTCGCTCGGGATCTGCTCGGCTGCGGCTCGGGCGCCCTCCAAAGTGACGGCGCACCTAGATGCGCTTTGGTGATGCTATGATGCGCCCAGTGAGAACCACGGTCAACATCGACGATCGGCTCTTGGCGGAGGCGAAGGCCAGGGCCGTAGCCCGGAATCGGACCCTCGGCGAGGTGGTCGACGACGCGCTCAGGGTGCTCTTGGTCGAGCGGGCGGAGCTGGCTGCCGTTCGGCCAAGGGTTGTGCTGCCCACCGATGGCGGCTCAGGGCTGCAGCCGGGAGTGGACCTCGAGGACAGGGATGCGCTCGCGGAACTCCTCGGTGACAACGGGTTGCGGCATGCTGCTGGCTGACGTCAACATCTTTGTCTATGCTCGTCGGCGCGAGAGCGAGCGCCATGCGGAGTACAAAGTCTGGCTGGAGGATCGTCTCAGCGGCGACGAGCCGTTTGGAGTCAGCGAGCTGGTGCTGAGCTCATTCGCCCGGATCGTGACCAACCACCGGGTGTACCGGGATCCCACGCCACCAGAGGCGGCCATCGAGTTCTGCGAGCTCGTGCTGGCGGCTCCCGCGGCGGTCCCCATCCGTCCGGGCCCGCTGCACTGGTCGATATTTGTCAGTCTGTGCCGCCGGGTGCGGGCGAGAGGCAACTCTGTCCCAGACGCCTATCTGGCAGCCCTTGCCCTTGAGCAGGGCGCCACCTGGGTGACCGTCGATGCTGGCTTCGCCCGCTTTCCGGGCCTGCGGGTCCAGCAGGCCCTGGAGAGCTGAAGCGGGGTCGCTCCAGTCCCGTTCGTGTCCCAGCCGGTCTTCGTGGGGCCCTCGGCCCTCTCCATCCCAACGTCGCCCGCGTCGCTCGGCCGGGCCTCGGTCCGGTTCCGATCGCGGGCATGAGCGCGGGCGGGTAGCTCCGGACTGCGGGGCAGCGTCACTCGGGCCAGCCAGCTCCCAGCCGAGCCGGCCCGGAGGGTGGGGTCATATTGTGGTCAATCCACCTCCGCCCCTGATTTAGGGGGAGTGCCCAGTGGGTGCCTCCCGCCGGCAGCCGGCCGGGCATTCGCGCTGCCCCGGGTCGATGCCGGCGTCCCCGGGTCGGCCACCTGGAAACCATCCCCGCCGGCGAGCTTGGCCAGGTACATGGTCGTGTCCGCCCCTCGCAGCAGCCCCTCGGCGGTGTTGTTGGCGCCGGAGCTGATTGCCACGCCGACGCTGATCCGGATCGGCACCAGCTCCTCCCCCAGGCGGAATGGCCGCCGGATCGCATCGAGGATCCTGGCCGCGGTGGCGGTAGCCTGCTCTGAGCCGGTCAGACCGTCCAGCAGGACCACGAACTCGTCGCCACCCAGGCGCGCCGCCGTGTCGACCTCCCGGATCGAGCCCCGCAGGCGGTCGGCCACCGCGCAGAGCACCAGATCGCCGGCCTGGTGGCCCAGGCGGTCGTTGATGGCCTTAAGGCCATCCAGGTCGCAGAAGAGGACCGCCACCCGGTGGCGTTGGCGCCTGGTCCTGGTCAGGGCCCGCTCGAGGCGGTCTTCCAGCAGCAGCCGGTTGGGCAGGCCGGTGAGGGGGTCGTGAAAGGCCTGGCGCACCAGCTGCTGGCGGCGAAGCTGCTCCTCGGTGACGTCCTGGTACTGGGAGATGAAGTACCAGGGCTCCCCGTCAGGGTGACGCATCAGACTGGCAGTGACCTGGACCCAGACCAGATGGCCCTCCCGGTGGATGTAGCGCTTGACGAACTGCTGCTCTGGGGCGCGCTGCTCGAGCACCTCCCGGGTCTTTCCACGGTCATCCGCAACGGTGAGATCCACGACTTCCGTCCCCACCATCTGGGCGGCACTCAGCCCCACCATCCGGCCCAGGGCGGCGTTGACCTGGAGGTACCGTCCATCCAGGCTGACGGTGGCCATTCCCAGCGGGGCCCGCTCGAAGATGAGGCGGGATCGCTCCTCGGCCTCCTTGAGGGCGGCCGTGGTCTCCCGGTCCCGGGTCACGTCGCGCACCGTGCTGAGCCTGCCGATGACCTGGTCGTGGTCATCGAGCAGGGGAGTGCTGGACACGTCGGCCCAGTACATGCGGCCATTGGGCAGGTGGTGGGCGACCACGGATCGCTGCGGCTCGTCCGGGTTGGAGGAGCGCTCGAAGGGCATCTGCTCGCGGCCGACGCCGCCTGGATCGTGGAAGGCCTCCAGGCTCCGCCCCACCGCGTCCTCGGCCGATGCCAGCCCTTGGAGCTGGGCCCAGGCCCGGTTGGCGTAGGCGATGGTCCCGGCCCGGTCGGTAACGCACACCCCGTCCATGAGCTGGTCGGCAACCCGGGTGACCCCGCGCAGCCGGGCGGCCTCCACCTGCCGGCGGGTGGAGGCCCGCTCCAGGTCAACTAGCCTGCCCGCCGCCGCCGCGATCGCGACCAACAGCAGCAGCATGGTGGCCTCGGCCCAGCGCAGCACTCCGACATCGACGAGGATCACGTTGGGGACCAGGAGCAGCCCAACCCACAAGGCGGTGGGGAGGGACCCCCGCAGACCGAAGCGCATCGCCGCGTAGCCCACCGGGACCAGCGCCAGGACGACGGTCACGAATGGGGGAATCGGGAGCACTCCCTCGCGATACAGAGTGGCGTCGACGAAATGGATCCCGAGGACCCCCAGCACCATAGCCTGGGTCGTCCAGAAGTAGGGGTTCCGCCAGGATCCAGCTGCCAGCGAGGAGCAAAGGTGACGGACGAGGAACCGCGCACGGCCGGGGTCGACTGCCGGCTCAGCTGCCATCAGCGTGGGCCCTGGAGGCTGCTCGGGACTGTGGCCGCGGGGACGATGCTTGGCCGCGCAGCGCCACTGGTGACCGCCAGTCCGGCCCGGACCGGGCGGCCCAGCAGGAAGCCTTGAACGTAGCCGACCCCCAGGGCGCGCAGGGTAGCCAGCTCCGAGACGGTCTCCACCCCCTCGGCGATGAGGGCACAGCCGGAGTGCCGGGCGAATGCGACCAGGCCCGTGACCATAGCCTGCCGCATGGGGTCCTGGTCGAGGTCGCGGACCAAGGAGATGTCCAGCTTGACGTAGGCCGGCCGGAGTTCGACCACATGGCGCAGGCTGGCGAAACCGGCCCCAGCGTCATCCACGGCGACCTTCAGATCGGTTGTGAGCTCAGCCAGGGCTTCCCGCAGGCGGCTGTAATTGTCGATCAACTCATGCTCGGTGACCTCCAGCACGACGGCCCGGTCGGCCGTCGCCAGCAGCGCGTTCAGCGCGTCCCCCTCCGTCAGCAGCAGGGCGGGCGAAACGTTCAGGCTCAGCCAGCCGGTGCTTCCCGGCAGCTGGCGCGCCTCGCCGATGGAGGCCGCCAGACAGGCGAGCTCGAGTTGGGTGCCCATGCCAGCGCTGGCCGCGCTGGTGAAGATCTGGTCCGGAGGCACCCCATTCTCGAAGCGGGTGAGGGCCTCGTGGCCGATCACCAGGCCGCTGTCCACGGCCACGATCGGTTGGAACACGGGGTGGAAGCTGCCCTCGCGCAGGATCCCCTGAACCTGATCGCACACCCGCTCGCTGGTGCGGAGAGTGCGGGTGCCGGTGGCGAGCAGCACGGACGCCATCGCGGCGACGTCAGCCAGGGTGGGCAGCATCTGGGTCAGATCAGCGACGGCGGCGCCGTCGCTGGCGGCTCCGCGGCCGGCCGTGAGCACCCACTCGACCCGGCCGCCCATCACCACCGGGGCGTGCGCCATGGCGCGGAGCCCCGCAGGCCGCAGCTGGGCTGGGTAGCCGCCCGGACCGGGGGAGCTGGCTCTGGCGCTGGGCAGCACCTCCACGAAGCCGCCGTCCCGGGCGCACCGCCCCATCAGCCGTTGCCAGGTCTGCGGGGCCATGGAGTCGCGGAATCCCAACTCGTGAGGTTCCGGCTCGGGGCAAGCGCCCACCACGACGCCCAGCCCAGAGCGGCCGGACCGGATCAACGCGGCGTAGTCGAGCCCGGCTCGGTGCTTGAGCTCAGTGCAAAGCGCTGTCGCCAGGCTCTCCACTGAACTGGTCGGGTCCAGCCGGCTGAGGGCGTCGGTGATCGAGGGGCGCAGCCGGTCGGTGGGGTCGACGCGGTTCCGGGAGATGGCCTCGCCGACGCACACCAGCGCCATCAGACCGGCCGTGGCCGCCCACAACACCCAGGCGGCGTCCCAGCCCAGGGAATAGCGGCGCGCTGCCACGATGGTCAAGAGCATGCTGGCGGACCCGACCAGGGCGATGGCGGTCAGCGACCGCTCCAGCTGCGGGGCCTGCCCCAGGCGCCGGAGCGCGGGCACGGCCAGCACCAGGATCAATCCCAGCAGGAGACCGGCCACCACCTGCCAGAGGCCCGCGTAGCTGGTGCCGCGGAGAGGGGGCGGGCCGGACGCCGCCGCCAGTTCGGCCCCCAGCAGGGACACGAGGGCGAGCCCGGTCGAGGTCATCAGCACCCATGGAAAGGCGTCGCCGCTTGAACCATCGCGGCCGGGCAGCGTCCTCCTTCGGGCCGGAAGGAACCGGTCGGGCAGGCCGAGCACCACCACCAAGCAGAGCAGGGGCCCCCCTTGCCAGGCGAGGCGCGTCCAGGCGAAGGCCTCGGGAGGCCCGCCGAGCACTCCATGGAGTGCCATCAGGCGGGGGTAGGTGCCCAGGAAGACCAGCGCCATCAGGCCGGAGAAGGCGAAACAGGCCGCCAGCCAGGGCCGCCGCGGGTTGCGCCCACCGTCGGATCTGAGCAGCACCGCGGCCCCCACGCCGTCGGCGACCAGGATCAGGGCCGCGGCTATCGGCACCAAGCCCGGCGCCACCACCGTGGTCCGGGAGGCGATCGGGATCAGGGCCAACGCCAGCAGGCCCAGCACACCCGCCACCCAGAGCTCAGGATGCCGCGTCCAACCAACACCAGCAGAGGCTGGGCGTCCTTGCCTTGTCAACCGCGAGGGGCCATGGTCAAAGCCGCCAAGTGGCTAGCCCTCCCGGAAGAGAGACCTCATCGGCCGGGCTTGGGTCAGCTCATGCATGCTGCCGACTATCCCCCGGGAGCATCCTGGCTCCGACCGCGCCTCCGTTACGATCCTGCGGCCGTTCGTTACAGGCCGGGGCGGGTGAGGCCAGGTTGGCAGTCCGCCGGATCTCTTGCCCATGGCGGATTGGGCATGAGGGCAACCCAGCCGACCCCGCGACGATGCCCGGGTGGGTGGCCGGCTCGCTCAGGTCGTCGCTGCTGGGGCGGGCCGGCGTCCGGGCGATCTCCGGCACCGCGGAGCGGAGACTGCGGGGATTTAGGAGCCCCAGTCTCCGGCGGCCTGGCTGGCGGCGTCAGTCCCTGTCCCGGGGGCGGACTCGAAGGCGAGCGATGGTCGCCGCCGTCGTCTCCGCCGCGATCGCCACCAGCTCCTTGGGCACAGGCGCTGGCCGACCATCACTGAGCCTCACCCAAACCCACTCGGTGAAGACCTCAGCCAGGAGGAGTCCCTCTGACCGCCGCTTGATGGTGGTGCGTCGGTGGGCTCGGGTGCCTTTGATTAGTTCCACCTGCACCCTGAGCTCCAGCTCGTCTCCGAAGCGGGCGGGAGCATGGTAGGTGATCTCGCTGTGGCGGATCACCCATCCGCCCTGGTGCCTCGCGGCCCACTCGGCGCCGATGCCGCTCGCCTCGGCGTGGCGCGAGGCCATCTCCTCAGCCCAGTTCAGATAGACCGCGTTGTTGACGTGGCCGAAAGCGTCGATCTCATACTGGCGCACCCGCCAGTGGTCGCTGTAGACGAGCGGGTCCGAACTCACCAACCCATTATCGAAGCGGGGTCCCGCAAGGATCTCAGGGCGACCCGTTGGCACCGACACTCCCAGCCCTCTTTCAGGTAACTCCCAGCGCTCCGGTGTTTGATTGTCGAACTGCGGCCCCACCGCCACCAGGAGAGCGCGCCCATTGAGCAGCTGGAGAGCAGCACTGGCCCGGATGCGGCCCCAGTGGCGGCCATCGGGGGAGTTGGGCGATCGGCTGGCGCTGCTGCTGGCGGCCATGGTCGCCTTCAAGTTCTCCAACTGGCTCTGGCTGTCGGCGCGGGTGCCCGGCAAGCCGGCGCTGCTGGCCAACCTGATCATCCAGTACCTCGCCTTCACCGTCTTCTGCATCCTGGTGGCGCTGGCCCTCCGCCGTCCGCTGCCGCGGGCCATCAGCCGGCTGCGCTTGCACCGGGTGCTCTGGTTCAGCCCCGCGGTGGCGGCCGTGGTGCTGGTGGTGATCGGGATCGTGATCGCCCGCCCGATCGCCCAGAACCGCCTTCTGCTCGATGACGCCAACGTCATGGCTGTCTGCGGGGCTCGGGCCATTCTGGCCGGCCACGATCCCTACCAGGTGGCGGAGATCCCCTGCCTGGCCAGCTTCAACCTGCCCGCCACCCTGGCCACCCCCTTCCGCGAGGGCCCCTTCGCCAAGGTCAAGGTCTACCCCACGCCGGCTCAGATCCTGGCCGTCGCCGACAGCCCCGGGCACGGCGGCACCAACCTGTTCTCGCCCCTGGGCAAGCCTCCTCTGGCGGCCCTGTTCATGGTCCCGGTGGCGCATGCTCCCGCCTGGCAGCGGGCGGCCTGGGCTCTGCTTCCGATCCTGGTGTTGCTGCTGGCGCTGGCGGTCGCGGCCGGTCCCCTCTGGCCAGCGGTGACCGCTATGGTGCTGCTCACCCTCTACCTGAACGGATCCGCGATCAACTTCGCCGCCAACGGCAACGGCGAGGCCTTCGCCTACAGCCTGATGGCCCTCTCGGTGGTCTGGATACGCCGGCCCTGGCTGTCGGCGGCCTGCCTGGGGCTGGCGATCGGGGGCAACCAGCTGGCCTGGTTCTTCCTGCCCGGATACGTCTTGGTGGCGGCCGAGCTGGGCGGCCCGGCGAAGCGCGTGGCAGGCCTGGGGTTGACCCTGTTGGTGGCGGTCGTGCCGTGGCTGCTGATCTACCCGGACTCTCTGACCCGCATCTATGGCAGCCTGCGGGCCAGCACCTTCCCCCTCGGCTCCGGACCCATCGAGCTGGTCTTGGGCGGCTTGGTGGCGCCTCCCCCGAGGCTGCTCGCCCTGGTCGCCGCCGGGCTCGCGATCGCGCTCATCTGGCTCTGGGGAGCGCGCTACCCTGCCTGGAGAATCGCGGCTGCGATCCTGGTCCTGGCGGCCTTCTGGATCAGCTGGCGGAGCCTAGACGAGTACCTGGCCCAGATCCCGCTGCTGGCCCTGGCCGCGGTGATCGTCCTGCTGAGGGGAAGGCAGGGCCGGCCAGCGCCGTCGGGTGTCGCAGCGCAGCCCACCGCCGCCCGGCTCCCAAGCTGAGGGGCGCGCCGCCCAGGCGGTGGGAGTCGTGGTCGGCGGCTGCTGCCGACAGGCTGGTCCCATCACGCGGCGTCGCCCTCCTCCCGGGCAGGCACGGGGGGCGGATGGGACAGCCGCGATGGCCACCAGTTCCAGCGTCCGAGCAGGACCACGAAGGACGGCACCACCAGGGTCCGGATGATGAAGGTGTCCATGAACACCCCGGCCGCGATGCCGAAGCCGATCTGCTGGATCTGGGAGCCACCGGAACCGCCGCCCGCGATCGCCAGCACCGCGAAGGTGCCCCCCAGGACCAGCCCGGCGGTGCTGACCGTGGTCCCGGTCATGCCCACCGCGCGGCGCACCGCCTGGCGCAGGGGCATCTGTTGGACCTCCTCGCGGATTCGGGTCATCATCAGGATGTTGTAGTCGGAGCCCAGCGCCATCAGGAAGACGAACATCAGGAAGGGCAGGATGAAGTTGATCCCGTTCTGCCCCAGCAGGTGCACGAAGATGACCGCCACCAGGCCCAGCGCCGCCAGGTAGGAGAGCACCACGCTCACCACCAGGTAGAGGGGAGCCACCAGGCTGCGCATCACCATCGCCAGCAGCAGGGCGATCAGGACCGCGACCAGGGGGATGATGTGGATCAGGTCGCTGGTGGAGAGGCTCTGCACGTCGTAGGCGAAGGGCAGCACCCCGAACAGGCCGTTGTCCTTGGCGCCGATCCGGCCGGCCACCTGGGCGACCGCCGTGCGCACCGCCGGGACGGCCGCGATCGCCTGGGGCGAGCTGTCACTGTTGTTGAGCAGCAGGGCGGAGAACTGGATGGTGTGGCCGTCCTGGCTGATGAACTGGGCCAGGGCTCGGTAGGAGTTGTAGAGGGCGGGGCTGACCGTGAGCTCAGCTGGCTCGGTCGGGGGCAGCAGCCCGGGGGCGCCCAGCTGGGCATGGAGAGAGGTGATCTGGCTGGCGGTGAGGCCGGAAGCTCCCACCGGGCCGATGACGCTGCGGAACTGGTGGGTCCGCTCCAGGTCCTGCTGGGCGGCGGCGAGCACTGCGGGGTCACTCCAGGCGGAGCTGGGCAGTTTGAAGAGCACCGCTGAGGCCTGCACGTTGGAGGCGGGGAAGTCCTTGGCCAGCACCGCCGCTCCCGCCGCCGAGTCGGTCCCGCTGGGAGCGCTGGTGTTGGCGAAGCCGGCGGTGGTGCTGGTCAGTGAGCCGATCGCGAGGCCGCCGAAGACCATCACCCCGGTCAGCACGATCCAGAGCGGGTGCCGCACCACTGCGCCCGCCATGCTCCCGTAGATCCCGGTCCGGGGAACCTCCTCCCTGGCCGTGCTGGTGGGCCAGAAGACAGCCCGCCCGAAGATGGCCAGCAGGGCGGGCAAAAGGGTGAGCCCGGCCAGCAGCATCAGCCCGATGCCGATGGCCAGCGCCGGCCCCAGGCTCTGGTAGATGCCGAACTGGGCCAGGATCAGGCTGAGCAGGGCGGCGATCACGGTGAGGGCCGAGAAGGTGATCGACTCGCCGACCGTGCTGACCGCGGTCACCACCGCCTGCTGGGGATCGAGGCCACGACGCAGCTCCTCCCGGACGCGGAAGACCAGGAAGAGGCCGTAGTCGGTCCCGGCGCCCAGCACCAGCACGATCAGGATCACCTGGGTGATCACCGAAACCTGGACTCCGAGGTGGGTCGCCTCCGCCACCACCGGGCCGGAGAGGGCCAGCACCAGAGCCGCCGGCAACAGGGTTATGAACGGGGCCAGGACGGCCCGGAAAGCCAGCAGCAGCAGCCCGATGATGAAGATCAGCGAGAAGAGCTGGGTCAGGTTCTGAGACTGCTTGGAGGACTGCTGACTGTCGATAACGGTGGGCAGGTCGCCGGTCAGGTGGTAGGTGAGGCCGGGCACACTCGCGGCCTGGAAGTCAGCCCTGATGGCCGCCACCAGAGCTGGCCCGCCACCACCTCCGAAGGCGGGCACCGCCGCCTCGATCAGGGCTTGGCGGGCCTGCCCGTTGGGCGAGGTGCCCAGGTCCCGCACCAGCTTGACCTTGGGTAGCTGGCTGATCTTGGCCTCGAATTGGGTGATGGCCGCCTGCTCGGCGCCCGAGAGGGGCCCGGAGCTGCTGGCCGCGACCAGGGTGGATGCTGCCAGAGTCGAGTTCTGGAACGGACTGGCCAGCTGGGCCGCTCGCATGCTGGGAGCGGTGCTGGGCAGGAAGGCGGAGTTGGTGTCCTTGCTGACCGATGCCAGGGTGGGCAACAGGTGGATGCAGACTACCGCCACCACCACCCAAGCGACCACCACTGGGCCCCGGAATCGCACCACGAACCGGCCCAGGCCGGCGAAGAAGCGGTTCACGACTCGGCTCGCTCCGTGAGGGGCCGGCAAGCCGCGGCAGCGAGGGCGCTGGCCTTCGGGTCCGGACCGGTCTCTGTGACCCTCTCCAAGAGCCCGACCAGGGTTGCCAGCTCGCGATCGTTGAGCTGCCCAACAAGAGTCTTGGTGCCCGCCAGGAGCAGACTTCGGGCCTGCTCGGCCATCTCCCGGGCTGGTCCGGTGAGCTGAACCACCACGGCCCGGCGATCATTGGAGGTGGGCAGGCGCTCGACCCAGCCGTGCTCGACCAGGCGGTCCACCAGCTCGGTGGCGCTGCTGGCGCTCACCCCGAGGTGCCGGGCCAGCTCGCCCATCGCCAGGGCTCCCTCCTGGTTAAGCGCCATGAGGACCGCCCGCTGGTTCGGGGTGGCCGCCTTGACGGCAGCGGAGACGGCCTCGCCGCTGGCGCCCAGGGAGGCGGTCAAGGTGGTCCGGATCGCGTGACCCAGCCGCCACTGCAAGCTGATGAATCGCTTGACCAGGTCTTCCCTGCCGGCCGGAGCTGGGTCTTGTTCCGGCGCCATGTCGTTCACTTGGTTGAACATGCGGAGTCACGATAGTTAATCGTCCGAAGGTGCGATCAAAACGAGTTCATCGGCCCATTCCGGGCTCCCCACCTCCGCTCTCCCGACTATACTTGGACTCGGGAGCACTGCTCCCAGCTAGGGGTGCGCCGACAGGGCGCTGAGAGGCAGGAAGCCAACCCTGAACACCGGATCTGGCTAGTACCAGCGTCGGGAAGCCTCCTCCTGTCGGCCCCATCAGCGCGTGGTGCAGGGAGGCTGAGATGGCCGGGACGAGGGACTCTGAATTGGCGGTGGCTGAGGTCGAGGCCGACTCGGCGCCGATTCCGACTGACGACGACGAGTTTTTGCGGATCGAGCTGAGGGGCCTGGAGCCAGTGCCGGCGGCGTCGCGCCACGGTCGGCCGAGGGAGCTCTTCTTCATCTGGGCAGGCGCCCTGTCGGACTTCTTCTCCCTCTTCGCCGGGGCGCTCCTGATCTCCGCCGCCGGACTGGGCTTTTGGGACGCGGCGCTGGTGCTGCTGGCGGGCGCCGCTGCCGGTGGGGCGCTGTTGGGGCTGCTGTCGGTGACCGGGGTCCGCAGCGGCGCGCCCCAGATCGTCCAGTCTCGAATGGTGTTCGGGCGCCGCGGCGCCTTCGTGGGCGGCTTCCTGACCATGACCATCGCCATCGGCTGGTTCGCCTACGACTGCGCCATCGCGGTCACCACCACCAGGGCTCTGCCGGTCTTCAACGGCACCCCGCTGTGGGTGGCCGGGGCGCTCCTGGTGGCCATCACCGGAGTCTCCTTCCTGGTGGCGGTCTACGGGCATCGCACGATCTCAGTGTTTCAACACATCCAGGTGCCGGCGTTCCTGATCGTCTGCGGCGCGTTGGCTCTCTTCACCTTTCCCAAGTGGGACCTGCTCCTGCAAACTCATCTCGCCCTGGGCCCCCACTTGGCGGCGATGGTGCTGGGATTCACCCTCACCTTCGCTCTGGTGGTGTCCTGGGTCACCTACTCCGCGGACTACTCCCGCTATCTGCCGCTGGACTCTGGCCGCGGTCGGGTCGCTCTCGCCAGCGGAGGCGGCAGCGTCGCCAGCCTGGTCGGCTGCGGGCTCCTGGGCGCCGCCATCCAGACCGCCGACCCCGGCCGCCTGCTGCCGAACCTGATCGTGGCCTCGGTGCCGGTCGCCTTCGCCTACTGCTTCGCCGCCTTCATCATTCTGGCCGAGCTCAGCTCCAACTATCTGAACGTCTACTCGGCCGCCCTTTGTGCTCTGGCGATAGGGATTCGGGTCCGGCGCTGGCTGGCAGCCACCTTGGTTGGGGTCCTGGGCGGCCTGATCGCCGCCCTGGTGCTCTTCGCGGGCAGCGGGTTTCAGGGCAACTACGTCAACTTCCTCACCATCACCTACGTTTGGTTCCCCGCCTGGGCGATGGTGGTGATCCTGGACGGGTGGCTGGGGGCTAGGCGGGTGGATCCCCGGCAGCTGGTCTCCCGGCGCGGGTACTGGTTCCGGGGAGGCATTCGCTGGACCGCGATGTGGCCCTTCCTGCTGGGCACGTTGGCCACCCTCCTCTTTTTCAACGAGCCTCCTCCACCCGGTGAGTGGGGCTTCGTTTCGCCACTGGCCCAGCACCTCTTCCAGGGCCAGCCCGCCGACATCAGCTCTTTCGTCGGGGTGGCGGTCACCACCGTCGCTTACCTCCTGTTCCGTCGCCGGGAGCGGCGCCTCGAAACTTCGGACGCGGGCCTGGCCGTCGCCGGGGCGCTCTGATGGCGACCGGCACCGCCATCGCCTGCACCGTGGCCACCACCGACAGCGGGGGCGGCGCCGGGATCCAGGCTGACCTCAAGAGCTTCGCCGCCGCCGGCGTTTACGGGGTCAGCGTGGTGGTGGCTCTGACCGCTCAGAACACGCTCGGAGTGACCGCTGTCGAAGGCCTGCCGCTGGACTTTGTGAGGGCGGAGTTCGCGGCTCTGGACTCGGATCTGAGGCCCCAGGCGGTCAAGACCGGGATGCTGTTGACGGCCGCCCACATCGAGCTGGTCGCCGAGCGCCTGGGGGAGCTCTCCTGGGGCCCGCTGGTGGTGGACCCGGTGATGGTGGCCAAGAGTGGCGACCGGCTGCTGGAGGAGGCGGCGGTGGCCACCATGCGCCGGCTGCTCCTGCCGCTGGCCCATGTGGTGACCCCCAACTGGCCCGAGGCCGAGGCTCTCGCCGGACTGGCGATCGACTCCGAGGCAGCCGCGATCGCCGCCGGTCGGGCCATCCTGGACCTGGGGCCGGACTTCGTGGTGGTCAAGGGGGGCCACGCGCCCGGAGACCCGGTCGATCTGGTGGTCCACCGGGGCGGGGTGGAGCGGCTGCCGGGGACCCGCATCGCCAGCCGTCACACCCACGGCACCGGCTGCACCTTCTCGGCCGCGATCACGGCGCAGCTGGCCCGGGGCTGCAACACCGATATGGCTATCGCCAGGGCCAAGCAGTACGTCACAGCCGCCATCCGCCACGCTCCCGGACTGGGGTCCGGGCACGGTCCCTTGGAACACTTCCCGCCCCAGTGGAGGGGGCGCCAGCCCGCCCCCAGCCCCCGAGCAGGCGGGTCCGCTCCCCCAAGGGCACGCTCGAATTGAGCATTCGGGAAAATCCCGGGTAGACTGCCCTTAGAGCGTCAGATCTGGAGGATCCGCCATGGGGTTGTTACGCCGCAAGCAGCGGCCGATCGATAGGTTGGGGGCCTCCGCCGCCGACGCCGCCGGCGCGGTGGCCGAGGTCATAGGCACGGGGGTCCGGTCCGCAGGGGAGTCGATGGGGCCCGCTCTGGCCGCCGCCACTCACCAGGTTCCCGAGTTCGCTGGCAGGCTCGCCGAGCAGATCCACCCGATGGCGGACAGCGCTCAGCGACATGCCGTGGAGGCAGTTGAGATGGCTCGAGAGCGTTCCTCCGACCTGGCTGAGAAGGTGGTGCAGGCGGCCTATGAGGCGACCAAGTCGCTGCCCCCGGACACCCGCAAGCGGGTGCTCAGCTCCCTGGCCAAGACCGGAATCAAGCCCCCCGCTCAGAAGCGCCACGGGATCTCGAAAAAGTGGATGGCAGCCGGGCTTTTCGCCACCGCCGGAGTGGCCTTCCTCTTCTCCGGCACCGTCCAGGACAAGGTCTACGACCTGGTCGACCGCCTGCGCGGCGAGGACTTGGACACCCCGCTCGGAGGCTATCCGCCCGTGGCACCGGCCGCGGCCAACGGCGCTCAGCCGGTCGCTCAGGAGAGCGAGACTTCTCCTCCGTCCTGAGCGCTCGCGGCTGATTGATGAGTCCGGTCGCGGTGCCCTGGCTGGCGAGACCCGCCGGCCGGGGGGTCGGATGGCGGGAGTTCACCCTGATTCTGGGCGGCGCCGCGATCGTGCTCCTCCTGCCCCGGGTATTCGGCGATCCTCAGGGGGTCGACCCCGACGCCTGGCGGCTGACTGGATACTTCGCCGCCCTGACCGCGGCCAGCCTGCTGGTGCGCCCGCTGCGCGCCGCGGCCCCCCTCTCGTTCGCCTTCCTCACCCTTGGGCTCCCCTTCTCCACCTGGCTCTGGCTGCTGGGCTACGCGGGCCCGGCGCCGGGGTTGATCGGCGGGCCGGACAGCCTGGCTCGCAACGCCTTCGCCGGGATCGCGGAGATGGTTCTGGCCTTGGCCATGGCGGCCTGCTTTCACTACTTCACCCCGGCTCCCCGGCCCAACCTCCGGCTCTGGGTGCGCCCGACCTTGCTCATGCTGGGAATGGGGGTGGGCGGCTCTCTGTTGTTCCTGGCCATCGGGTTCGCGCTGCCCGCGCCCCTGCTGGGCCGGGAGGGGGTCCCGCTGCTGGCTCTCAACGGCTCGGCCGCCCTGGCGCTCGGAATCGCCAACGCCACCAGCGCGATCGCCCAGGAGATTCAGTTCCGAGGTGTGCTGATGTCGGCCCTGGAGCGTCAGCAGAGCCGCCTGGTCGCCATGCTCACCCAGGGAGTCATCTTCGGAGTCGCCCACATCGCCATCCAGTACGAGGGACCAGCCGCGACCTTCATCCCGATCGTGATCCTGCTGGGCTGGCTTTGGGGTTGGATGAGCGTTCGCAGCCGTAGCCTGTTGCCGGCGATGCTGGTCCATGTCGTGGCCGACTTCTTCATCGTGGCGGTGGTGGTGAGCGGACTCTACGGTGGCTGATCCCAGGCGCCGCCGATGGCTCGCCGCGCTGCTCTCAGCCGGCCTGGGGCTGGCTCTGGCGGCGCTGGCGACAGCGCCGGTCAACGCGGCCTCGCTGTGGTGGTCGGCGGCGCCCGGACCGGCCCGCTCCTGGTCCCAGATCGCCTCTGACTCTGGCAGTACAACTCTGGCCATCTCGGGGGGGGTCGCCGGCTGGCTGGATCCCCTGACCGGCTCATTTCAGCCAGTTGCGGGGGGCGCCGGGGCGGCCTACGTGGCAGCGCAGGGCCCCTCTGGCCTGGTCCTCCTGCGCGATGGGCGTCTGCTGGCTACCCAAGCCGGCGGTACCACCCACGTGCTGCGGCTCCTGCCCGGGCAACCCAGGGGCGTTGGGATCGGCCCTGGCCGCCGCCCCAGGGTGGTGGCGGCGACATCCTCGGGCCTTTTCTGGGGCCCGCTCGGCTCGCTTCTTCCGCACCGGGTACCGCTCCGAGAGAGCGCAACTCCGATCCATCTGACCTCCCCGGTGAGCGCCGGCGAGCCCTTTGTGGTGGTGGCGTCGAACGGCGAGCTGCTGTTTCTCGGCACCAATGGACGCCTCCATCCGAGCGTCGGCGCGCCGCGGCTGGGGACCCACCCGGTGGTGGTGGAGCTGGGCGACGGGGTGCTCCTGGCCGGAGGCCGCAGCGGTCTGGTTTGGGGCCTTTTTCGGAGCGGCTGGCAGCCGGTGTTGCAACTCTTGCCGTACGGGGGCATCGGAGGCGTGCCGGCTCTGACCGCGATGATCTCGGACGGGCCGACCGCCGCCTACCTGGGCACTTATGGATTCGGGACCATGCTCACCCCCGACGGCGGTTACACCTGGTACCGGGCGGCCCCTCCGGTCGCGGATGTGGTCGGCCTGGCCACGCTTGGCCCGGTGTTCGCCGCCCGCCCCCGCGGGGTGGTCGTGGCAGCGACTCCGGGCGGGCTCTTCCTGCACCGGCTCCAGGCGCTGCCGGGGCCGCCAAGCTACCGCGGCGCCAGCCTGGAGGGACAGATCCTGGGCACCGCCGGGGTCACGGTGGTGACCGCGGCGCTGGCAATCCTGCTGATGTGGTGGCCGCGGCGCCGCGAGCGGCGCCGACTGTTCGTATGATCGGACCGGCAAGATCGGCGGCGGCGCCTTCTTGCAGCCGGTGATGCCAGGAGGGTGGGCGTGAAGGCGGTGGTGATGGCCGGAGGCGAGGGCAGTCGACTGCGCCCGCTCACCAGCCGACGACCCAAGCCGCTGGTGCCGGTGGTTGGGCGTCCCTGCCTGGAGCACGTTCTCCGGCTGCTGCGCCGCCACGGCATCACTGAGGTTGTGATCACCCTGCAGTATCTCGGGGCCAGCATCCGCAACTACTTCGGCGACGGCGCCGAGCTGGGAATGCATCTGGAGTACGCGGTCGAGGACCGCCCCCTGGGCACGGCCGGCAGCGTCAAGAACGCCGGTCCACTTCTGGACGGCACCTTCCTGGTGATCAGCGGCGACTCACTCACCGACATCGACCTCAGCCAGGCCCTGGCCTTCCACCGGGAGCGGAGCTCTCAGGCCACCATCGTGCTCTCCAAGGTGGGCAACCCGCTCGAGTACGGGGTGGTGGTGACTGGGGCCGATGGGCGCATCGAGCGCTTCTTGGAGAAGCCCAGTTGGGGGGAGGTCTTCAGCGACCAGGTGAACACCGGCATCTACGTGATCGAGCCGGAGGTGCTGGACTACATTCCCGCCGACCAGTCGTGCGACTGGTCCCAGGACGTCTTCCCGGAGATGCTGCGGCGCCAGGACTCACTGTGGGCGGTCGTGGGGCGGGGCTACTGGTGCGACATAGGCAGCATCCAGAGCTACCTGCAGGCCAACTGGGACGCCCTGGAGGGCCGGGTCCAGTGCGAGATCGCGGGCCGTCGGGTGGGCGACTCCCAGTGGATCAGCGAGGGCGCCGAGGTGGCCGAGTCGGCCCATATCGAGGGCCCCGTGTTCATCGGCCGCGACGCGGTGGTGGGAGCGGAGGCGTTCCTGAACGGGCCGGTGGTGCTCGACCGCTTCGCCGTGGTCAGCGGCGGGTCCAAGATCAGCAGCAGCGTCATCTGGCCACAGGCCTACCTCGGCGAGCGGTCCCGGCTGCGCCAGGCGGTGGTGTGCAGCGCCGCCACCATCAAGCCGGATGTGCTGTTGGACGACGGCAGCGTGATCGGTGACGACTGCATCATCGGGGCCGGCTCGGTCGTCGCGCAGGGGGTTCGGATCTGGCCCGGCAAGGACATCGAGCCGGGCTCGATGGTGCATGAGTCGGTGATCTGGGCAGGGACCTGGCGGTCGGCGCTGTTCGGCTCGGCTGGGCTGACCGGGCTGATCAACGTGCAGCTGACTCCGGAGTGGTGCGCTCGGTTGGGAGCCGCCTGGGCCGCCACCCATCCCCGAGGCGCCGAGCTGGCCATCTGCCGTGACCGCAGCCCGGGATCCCGGATGATCAAGCGGGCGATGATCTCAGGCATGCTCTCGGCGGGGGCGGCGGTGGTGGACCTCAGCGAGCTGCCGGTGCCGGTGACCTGCCACTACACCCGGGACTCGGCAGCCGTGGGCTCGGTCCACATCGTGGCCTCCCCGCTCGACCCTCGCTCGGCCGACATCGAGGTCCTCGACGAGCAGGGTATGGCCCTGGACCGCCGGCAGGAGCGCAAGCTGGAGAACACCTTCTTCCGGGAGGACTTCCGGCGGGTGGTGCCGCGCGAGATCAGCGCCATCGCCTACCCCGAAGGGGTCCAGACCTCCTACGTGCGCGCGGTTTTGGCGAGGCTGGATCTGGATCGGGTCAGGGCCGCTCACCCGCGGGTCCTGATCGACTTCGGCTTCGGGAGCACCTCGATGGTGCTGCCCCAACTGCTCCACGAGGCCCAGATCCAGACCATTTCGCTGCGCTCCGGTTTCGAAGAGGAGGCCTTTGAGTCTCCGGTGCCGCGCGACCCGGACGAGGAGTTGCAGCAGGCGGCCAGCATCACCAAGACTGTCTCGGCCGCAGTCGGGGCCCGCATCGACCCGGCCGGCCAGCGCCTCTACCTGATCGACGATGAGGGCCAGGTCTTCGACCACCGGGACGCCATCTGCCTGCTGGCCATGATGTCCCTGCGCGCCCATCCGGGCAGCCCCGTGGTGGCACCGGTCTCCGCCCCCTGGATGCTGGAGCGGGTGGTCGCCGAGATGGAGGGCCGCCTGCTGCCGGCCAAGGCAGACATCGCCTCCGTGATCCGGCTGGCGGCTCGTAGCGGGGCCACCCTGGGAGCCGACGGCACCGGGGGCTTCGTGTGGCCCGCCCACCTGGCAGCCTACGACGCCATGTTCACGCTTCTGGCCGCCATCCAGCTCATGGTGGAGCTTGGCGAAGGGCTCTCTCAGCTGCGCCGCCAGCTGCCCGTCGGCTTTCATCTGCAACGCGATGTCGCCTGTCCCTGGGAGGTCAAGGGCGAGGTGATGCGACTAATGGTGGAGGCTCACCGTCAGGACAGGGTGGACCTCACCGACGGGCTGAAGGTGAGGCGTGAGGACGGCTTCACGCTGGTCCTGCCCGATGCCGACGCCCCGTGCTACAAGGTGATCTCCTCCGGGGCCGACTCGGCCCTAGCCCAGCGATCCCTGGAGGACTTCGCCGCGGAGCTACAGGCCACCGTCCAGGGGAGTGTCGGACCCGCCGCGTCCTAGGCGCTGCGCTCAGTCGACGCCGAGATCGTAGGCCGCCGAGATCTCCTCTTTGTTGTAGCGGCGCATCGCCAGGTGGGTGCTGGTGGCGATGATGCCGTCGAGCAGTGCGAGATGGTCCTGGACCAGGTCCGCCAGCCCCTCCAGGTCGGTGACCGCCACCTTTGCGATGAAGTCCACCTCTCCGGTTGTGGTGTAGACCTCGGTCACTCCAGGGCAGGCCGCCAGCTGGGGTCCGAGGGTGCCGAGGCTCTCCCTCTCGGCGTTGATGAGCAGGAACGCGGTGATCATGAAAGTGTCTCCTTGGAGGTCCGATGCTGGGGGCCGACGCTACCACACGGTCGCGATATACTCCGCCCCAGGCGGGAGTAGCTCAGTTGGCAGAGCGTCTGCTTCCCAAGCAGAAGGTCGCCGGTTCGAACCCGGTCTCCCGCTCCAAAGCGAACTTTCGAGTTCAGTAACAGCATCTGCGGGTGCGGTTAGGGCAGCATAAAGCCGCCTGAAATAGATCCAAAACCTAACACGCGCGGACGCTGGTAAACGGGTGTTTTGTCAAAATCGCCACCATCCCCCAATTCAGGGAGCAGAAGCCACCCGGGAGTCGGGACGCGATGCCAGCCACACTCAAGACGGCTATCCCAGGGGCCAGCTCGGTACCAGATCTGGTCAACGACTACCTGAGCTCCTGCCCGGCCCGAGGACTCTCGCTGCGAACCATGGAGAATGCCAGTGGGTTCGCTCTCAACAGGATTTTCTTCCCTGGTGCCGCAGGGAGGGAGTCGCCACCACCGACGACCTCTCTCAGTCCACACTGGATCGATTCACCACTGACCTCCTGAGACGCCCGAGCGAGCGAGGCAGCCCCTCTCCAAGGCGAGAGTCCACAGTTACGCTCGCCCGGCGTGGCAGCTGCTGGCCTGGGGAGAGGCTCGCGGGGAGGCTGTCGGGGGCCGGCCACAGCTGCGAAAGCAGCCGAGACGAGAGAGGGAGGTGCTCAGCTGGGCTGAGATCAACCACCTCGAGGACAGCGCTCGGACCGAACGGGACAAGGTCATCGTCCGGCTCTTCGCCGACCGCGGCCTGCATCTGGCGGAGCTGGCTGGGCTTAGCGTGGAGGACATCAGGCGAGGCGGCAACCGGACCTACCTGCGGGTTCGGGGCAAGGGCGACCGCGAGCGGCTGGTGCCGATGCTTCCCGATCTGGCGCGGCGGGTGGAGCGCCTGAGCCGAAACCGGCCGGCCGACGCCGCCGGAGGTCGAATCTTCTACTCGAGCCGGCGGCTGCACGGCGACACCTACGAGCCCCTGACGGAGTCCGGGGTGGCCCAGATGGTGGGATTGCTGGGCAAACAGGCGCAACTGGGCAAGCCGGTCCACCCGCACCTGCTCCGGCACTCGTGGATCACGGAGATGCTGCGGCGGGGAATGAACCCGATTCAGCTGGCGGCGATAGCTGGCGCTTCGGAGAAGGTGATCGCTGATCACTACGCGCATCTCAGCCAGGACGATGCCTACGACGCCATGGCCAAGGCGCTGGAGATGCGCCCCCGTTAACTCACCGGGCCTGTGGCGGGGACGGGACCTTCAGGTTCACCCCACTTCCAAGTACGCAGAGGCGAATGATCGGGTCTCGACCCAACCTCTCGGCGCGCCGGCTCCGTCAGGTGCTCGGAGTTGGCGCCACCGACTCCAAGGCGCTGGTGCTCATTACTCGACGCGTGTTGGCGTTGATGATGGCCGATGCGACCACCGAATTCCAGCCTGCCTGGGGCGGGGCGGCCAGCGTCACGATCCACAGGTTCTGTGGACTAGTTGAGGAGTAGGAGGACTGGGTGTCGATGCGTACCGACTTGGCTCCCGCCACATAGAACCCGCCCGTGATCCTCAAGTGCTCGATACGCACTCTCCGGGTGGACTTTGTCCCGTTCACCCCACCCGTCCAAGGCGCGGCGAGTGCGGCCCTGGTGACCCACCCCGGCACGAATTGGCTCGCGAGTCGGCCCTGGGTCGCGGACGCAACCTGGATCCGCCCCAGCCCGGGCGCGACGACTGAACTGTAGGTCAGCTGGGCAGGCTGCAGCCAGACCGCGAGTCCCAACGCGACTACGACCACAGCGGCAGTCAGTCCCGTGGGAACCAAGCCGAATCTGGCGCGGTTGCCCACACGTCTGTCGCCCAGACTCCAACTGGTAGTGGTTCGGCGCGCGGAACTCTCCATACGCTGGTCGAGGAACGACCGCAGTCGTCTCTCAAACTCGGGGTCGGTACTCATGACGACAGACTCCTCCTGATCGTGGTCAGTGCGCGTGCCAGATGGCTCCGAGCGGTGCCGGGTCGGCATCCCAGCAACCCGGCACATTCGTCGAGGGTGTATCCGTGGAAGAAGTGCAATACCAAGACCGCTCTCTGCCGAGGCGTGCAACGCCCGAAGCCGACACCTATGTCCGCATCTCCGGGCAGGTCGGCCAGGGCAACCGGGTCGGCCTCGACCAAGCGGTGCCAGAGGTCAGTCCGGCGGAGGCGGGTTCGTCTCCAACTGAGGGCTCTGCGCACACAGATCTGGAGCAACCACTGCTCTCGTTTGGCCGGGTCGCGACATGAGCTCCACTTCCGCCAGGCCATCTCGAGACTCTCTTGGGCCACATCCTCGGCGGCCGCGTGATCGTCCAAGATGACGGCGGCCGTGGCGACCAACTTCGACCAGCTGGTCGAGGCCAAGCCCTCAAACGAGGTGTTCCGGTCCGCCTCCAAGCCCGGGACCGCTGGCAGCGACTCGTCCATGTTCATATGACGCTGGTAACTATCCGTTGGTTTACGCGGCGGCGCCGCAGCCCTTCTTGAGGATCCTCGGCTCGAGGCAACAAACCCAGCGCGGCCACCCACGTCGGCTGGCTGCGGGATACTGGTTGGTGGTTGCATTGACGGCAGCCGGTGGCCGATCGTCGGCTTTGGGGCTGGGCTAATCGGGTCGGCACTGGCCGGCGAACGCACCTCGGAGCCAGGCGAAACGGTGGGTCAGATCAGAGAGCCCCAGTGGGTTTCGGCCCGGGCCAGGACAGGCGCGTCAGGTCCGCCGCATAGGAAGTCTCCAACAACTCCAGTGAGGTCTCCGAGCGGTAGCCGGCGTCCAGGCCAGCCAGCACTCCGAGGTGTCGGGGGACAGCCGCCCCGACTTCAGCGAGCCACCTCCGAGCGCCGTCCTTGTCCGCTCCGTCTCTGACCACAGCGAAGAGGACAAACTGTGGCGGCGCCGACTGGTCGTCAAACTGCATGAGGACGTCGTGCAGTTCGGCGGTGAGATGGCGCTGCGAGGGCCGTTGGGCCCGCTTGGCAATATCCCTCGCAAGATCGACCAGATGGACCGGCACGGCTGGCCGGTCATAGCGATAGCCGAGCCAGGTCTTCAGTGCGAAGGTGCGGTCACTGCTGAGAACGCCAGGCTGAAGCATCCCGTCGGTGAGGGTGACCAGGGCGGCAGGGGGTAGGTGGATCGGTGGCTCATCACCCAAGACGCACTCGGTCTCATTCAGCCGGAGGATTCGGGACCGGATACCCCATTCGGCGGACGGATCGGGGACGGGATGCCTTGCCCTCAGTTCGACCAGCGGTTCGGTGAGAGTGGTTTCCCAAAAGGCGAGATCGCAATCCTGAGTCACCAAGACCCAAGCCGGGTGCGACCCAACCCGGGGCGTGAGCTGGCCATCTTCGCCCGTAGCGAGGCCGCCGACCGGCAGCTCGGCATAAACGAGACTCCCCTGGCGCCAGCCGTGTGCGTAGAGACTGGCCACGTCACTCTTCGTGGAGTGGCACCCACGCTTCGCCTGCGCGGCGTGGGAAGCGCCCCCGCATCATCCCGCCCGTCCGGGGCGGCGCGAGCACATCGAGCGCCGCGAGGTAGCTGCCTGGCACATCATCTGCCTCCAGCATCTCAAGCGCCGATGGTCGGTTGCCAACTGGGGGCTCGCTCAGCACGCGCGTCAGCTCGATGCGGTCCCCGCCGACGACAGTCCATAAACGGCTCACCAACATGTGGAGAACCATGATGCGGTGGACAAGGCCAGGTACGCGAACGAGCTGTGAGCGCCCCCGAAGGATCGCATCCACGGTCGGATGGCTGGTGCCAATCGCCTGGGCGAGCGTTCGTGACGACCAGCCTGTCCACTCCTTGACCTGACGAAGCTGCTCTTGAGTCCGTGGCACTCTGGACGGCTCGCTTGCGGGGACGTGCCAGAGTGCTGTGAGATCGCGCAAGGGGGACGACAGCTTCTCTCCCCGAGTGAGGTTCCACTCATCGACTAGAGTCGTCCCCCAAGGCTCGGCAATGTCCAGCGAGCCGGGCGCGGTCGCTGGGTTCATGACCGTCACGAGACTTCCTCGAAGCCGAAGTGATCTTCACCTTGGGGAGTGAGCGACCAACGGAAGAACGCGTCGATCTCGCGGTGGAGGGCCTCAAATTGCCGGCGCAGGGCACCAGCGTCGAAGGCCTGAGGCGCCTCGACTGAGAGGTCGAGGCCAAGGATGTAGCTCGCGGCGGTCGTCGTTATCGGAGGGATGCCGGGGATCCCGGATCCGCCCGGTACAAGCCCGTGCTGAACCGCACAGCGGATGTCGGGGGTAAGACCGGAGAACGGCCCTTCCGCAGCAGCTCGAAGTTGGATCTGGCTCAAGGCGACCTCAGGGACAGTCTGGTCATCAAGCAAGTTGCTGGCTACCCAGCCAGTCAGCTCGGGGCGGAACCACTCCCGCCAGCTTGTCTCCCCGCCGGGCGGGGTCTCGGCCACCGACAGATATCGAACGCCGAGACGATCGCATCGGGGGACGCCTGCCTCCTCGCCAAGCACCGAGAGGATCTGCTCAAGGCGCTCGGCGAAGTCGTCGACGCCCTCGTAAGCTGAGCCGACGGTCAGGGTGGCGCTTCCGGTGCTGATCACCGCCATCCGTCCACCGTCATCGGTCAGCTCCCAGGCCAGTCCGCCGACCACCCCCGGCGTCGGTCCTGTCGGTCCCGGCGTGATTTGCAGGGCGACCTCTTGGCGCTGGGCCATGTAGGGATAGCGATCCCGAAGCCGCTCCTGGATCGGAGCGATGCCTTCCGCTGACTGGATCCGGGCGATGAGTGGGAAACGGACCTGAACGAGCGCTTGCGCCAACGGGGCGCGCGTGAGGCGGTAGCGCGTCGGAGCTTGCAGCCGGAACACCTTCAATCCTCCCAATCGCAGCTGCTTTCCATGTGCTTACCACTCTAGCGACCCGAGGTCTCAGGCGGTGGGCGGCGCAGAGGAACGCGACGGTCGGCGATATAGAGGACCTGGCCGGGGATGGACGACAGCGCTGCCACTCGCCCTCTGGCCGACATCCCGGGGCCTGATTGGACTAGGCGGAGACACGGGCAATGGGAAGGTCGGCGCTCTGTGTAGGGCGGGAACTCAGCTGCCATCGCCAGCTGGTCTGGGAACTTGGCGGCGATGGACGAGGTGGCCGAACTGACGGTCCGCGACCTTGGCGACGACCGGGCCGCCCGTGCCGCCCAACAGGCGGCCACAGGGCGGCTCCGTGAGATCGCCAGGCTCGGGAGATCGGTGGACATCCACCTCGTCTGCTGCACCCAGAGACCGGATGCCGAGGCGGTGCCGGGGCAGCTGAAGGCCAACCTCGGCGGCACGGTCGCCTTCCGGGTCAGAGCCGCCGTGAGCAGCTTCATCCTGCTCGACTGCGACAGGGCCTCGCTGCTACCGCCGCACCCGGGCCGGTCAGTCTTCGCCCTTGAGACCGTGGAGGAGTTCCAGGCGGTCGGCTGCTCGATCGATGAGAGCCGGGAGCTGCTGCTGGCCAGGTGGGGTTCCGGGAGAGTCTCACCCACCACTGGCCCTGTATCACAGTGGTGGCAAAGTACGTGCCCGACTTCAG
The DNA here is from genome assembly GCA_035531535.1 of Candidatus Nanopelagicaceae bacterium. Classification (GTDB taxonomy): domain Bacteria; phylum Chloroflexota; class Dormibacteria; order Aeolococcales; family Bog-877; genus AG-12. The sequence goes on from DATKSV010000099.1 coordinate 46,119, forward strand.
ACGAGCTCTCGGATCCATCGTGATGAGAGCGCTCAGGATTCTGAGCGCTGGGGTGGATACGCTCCACTGCTCCGTCCCGGGGGAGCTTCAGGACGGGCTGTTGGCCTTCCTAGAGGCGCTCAAGCAGGAGTCTCAGCGTACCAACGAGCTTCAGGTGGTCACCTGGGCGGAGCAGTCCCTCTCGGTAGCCCTGCGGCCCCACTGCTGGCGAAGCTATCCGTTCTGGGCCAGCTCCCCCAACATAGAGGTGGTGATCGGGGCCGCCCCTCCTTTCCCGCCGGTATTCATCCAGGCTCACTCCGCCTATCTGCACTCCAGAGGAGCGGACCAGGCGGTGGCCGAGATATCCCAGTGGCTGGACGCCAACGTGATGCGCGATGAGCCGGTCTTCGGAATCTCCCGTCGTGACCTTTACTGCGACCTCCAGGGCTGGTCGCCAGTCATCGAAGACTTCGACCGCTTCCACTGCCGGGGGGCCGCCGACTCCGATGAGGCGGTGGTTCCGTTCGACATTCACGTGGACGGTCAGCGTGTTCACCTGGTGGCCCGTGCGCCCCTCGTTGTTGTTGTCTGAAGCCCGGAAGTAGATTCCTTGCGTCTGGCGCCGGCACCGGCATGCCGTATGGGTGGCCAATGCCACACCTATACATCGTGGCGGCACGAGAGCATACCGGTCCGCGAGTCGAGCCGCAGCGCTCCGTTCGCCTCTATGCGCTCGCTTGCGGTCTCGCCCATCCAGATCACCGGTCGTAGTGCTTCGACACAGTCAGCATCCGCTTACGTCCTGCCTCCAACCGCTCGAAACTGAGGCGAAGAGACCCGGTGGCAGAAGCCGACCATGACCCGTCTCGGTCGCCAGTCAGTTTGTGGATGCGCAGGGATGGATGGCGCTCGTTCTCGTCAAGCAAGCGAAGAGCCTTCAGGAGGGCGGCTCGGTCGGTGGCCGTAAAGTCTCTGGCGGCGAAGGGCTCCAAGAAGGTCGCCGTGAAGTCGAGGGAGCGATAACTGTCCGCCACCGGGTCAAGAGCCCAGGGTCTGCAGCTCGGCCTCGGTCAACTGGTGGACCCGTCCCTCCCTGGAGTCTGCGTGAGCTCGGGAGAGCAGCGCACGGTGCTCTGGGGTGTATGCCCAGGCATCCTCGCGGCGTAGCACGATCGCTGGGCGCAGGATGATCGCCTCACCATCCACTTCGACCTCAACTTCGGTCTCGCCCTCAAGGCCAAGGCGGCGGCGCACTTCGACCGGCAGGGTCAGCCGCCCCGACTCGCTCACAGATACCGTTTTCATACTGACAATGTACCAGATAGGCGAAACGGCAAAGCGGGGCACCTAGCGATCTCAGCCAGACGGCAACGGCACCAGAGACGCCTGCCGGCCATGTCGGGATGGTGCAGGGCCTCCGCGCACAACGATGCTAAGATGCCAAGATGACTAAAACCCGCACCACTCTCACCATCGACGAGGACGTTCTGCGTGCGGTGAGGGTGCGCGCGGCCCGCACCGGACAGGGCGACAGCGCGGTGATCGAGGCGGCCATCCGGCGCGACCTGGGCCTGGACCTCCTCGACCGGCTGTGGGCCGCCAACAGCCTCCAGGAGGGCGAGGCGATGGAACTCGCCGTCGAGGCACAACACCAAACTCGGCGCGCCAAGCGCTGAGCTTTGCGGGCGGTCCTCGACCCCAACGTCATCAGCTCGGCCCTGCTGGCACCGGACGGGTCGCCGGCGAAGGTCTTGCGGGCCGGGTTGGACGGTGCCTATGACCTGGTTGCCTCTCCTCTTCTCCTGGCCGAGCTGGAGCGAGCTCTTGCCTACCCCAAGATCCGTCGCCGCATTCCCGCCAGCGATGCAACAGCGTCGGTCAGCTTGGTTGAGCGCCAAGCGCGGGTGGTCGATGACCCCACCGAGCCGCCGTTGGTTCGGTCGCCTGACCCGGGTGACGACTACCTCATCGCCCTGGCGGTGGCGGCCCGCGCCGTCCTTGTTTCGGGCGACCGCCATCTTCTCGGGCTCGACCAGACCTTGCCGATCCACTCCCCGGCCGCCTTCCTGGCGCTGCTCGGAGACGGTGCGTGATCCACCTCGTGTGCGATCGCCGGCCAGTTCCCTCCGCCCCGGACCATCGAGTGAAGATTGGCCGTGGGTCATCTACCCCGGCAGAAGCCTTGCTCGTTTATGGCCCATGTAGGCAACTGCTCTTGGATAGGGGCCCTTCGATCTAAGTCGCTGTTGTTGACATCGCAGCCGAGCGATTCTGGCCTCGCGAGGAGAGCGTCTGCTTCCCAAGCAGAAGGTCGCCGGTTCGAACCAGGTCTCCCGCTCCAAAGCGAACTTTCGGGACGTGGCCCGGTCTGCCGGCAATCGCCACCTTGGTGATGGCGGCCGTCGCGCCCCAGCCAGGGTGTCCATCTCGGCGGTGGTCGGCTCCTGATCGCGAGGGGTCTGCTGGTGCTGCTGGCCGTCACCTGGGGCGCCCTGGCGGCCCTGGTGATCACCCGAGTCCCCTTAGTCACGGTGCCTTTGCTTGCTGCCATCGCGGTGGTCTCCTTCTACTTTCCCCTCCTGGCGCCCCTGCTCAAGTGGCCCGACTCGACCCTCAACATCTCGCTCTTCCACCTCGACGGCGAGCCACTCACATCCCGCTGTACTGGAGCGGCCTCTGGATATTGGTGGCGATCGTGCTCGCCAGCCTGGGCGGCACGCTGGCGGCGATGCGGGCGCGCGAGGCGGGTCGCTGAGGTCGGCTCACCGCGGCCCGGGCGCGGCTGTGGAGCGGCTGCGCCGCAAACCACAACCAGCTTGCTCGCTGGGCCGTCGTGCCAACACCTGTCGGGGGCTCTCGATGCCATTGCTGGCACCAGCTGCCTCGACAACTGGGCGGATCTGGGGGCGAGCTTGGCCGGGTGCGCCTGAGTTCTGGTGGCGGACGCTCGCCGCGACCGCCTAGCCGCGCCGCATCTGGAGTTCGCAGCGGCCGCCAGGATCTGCTGCCGAGCCGTACCCACATCCGCCCCGTCAGGGCCTTCGGGAGTGAGGTTCCGGGGGCGTGGCCAGTGCTTCCCCTTCAGCGGGTGCTGCGGCTGTATAGGCGCACGCATATCGGAACGACGATGAGGATGATCACGAGGGCGGGCCCGACGGGGGTGACGATCGGGTGGTCACATCCGCCGCCTGCGCCGAGCCTGCCAGTAACCCCGGATTTAGGCTCGCATCTCGCCGCGGCTGGACGGGGTCCAATCCCGTGGTGGGCTCGTCCAGGAACAGCACCTTGGGCTCCCCGATCAAGCTGGCCGCGAGGTCGAGGCGCCGCCTCATCCCGCCGGACTATCGCTTCACCAACCGGGTGCTGGCGTTGCGGAGATCGAACTGCCGGAGCCGCTCGTCCGCACGCCGGCGCACGGCGCTTGACCCCAGGTGGCAGAAGCGCCCGATGGTCTCGAGGCTCTCGGACCCAGTGAGCAGCTCATCTATGGTTGCGCTCTGGCCGGTCACGCCAATCCTGGTCCGGACCTGGTCTGCCTGGGTGGAGACGTCGAAACCTTCGCGCCATGGCGCTGCCGCCGTCAGCCCGGAGCAGGGTGGTGAGGATGCGGACGGCCGTGGCCTTGCCGGCTCCATTGCGGCCCCGGAGCGCGCGCCCGCCACCGGCTGGAACGTCGAAGCTGACATCCACCAGGGCTCGGATGGCTCCGAGCGAGCGGGAGAGCTGCTTTGCTAAGACGGCTGGGGCGGTCACCGCCCCGGGTTGTCGGCGTCGGTCGTCTCGTCTTCGGCCAGGATCCGGTAGAGCCCGCGCTTGGTCTCGCGCACCAGCTGGGCGGCCCTCGCCACCTGAGCCGGGTCGCCGGCGTGGACCACCTGGACCAGGGCGCCGGCCGTCTGGCGCATCAGCGCGAAGAGTTCATGGACATCGTCACCAACGGCGCCCGAGACTTTGTCCCATGGCGAACCCAACTCCTCTCGGTGCTCGCTGGTGTAGGCAACTCCCGTGTCGGTGAGGGTCAGCAGACGCTGCCCGTCACTCTCCTCGGTCCGCACCAATCCCTCGTCCTCCAGCAGTTGCAGGGCCGGGTAAACCGAACCCGGACTTGGTCGCCAGACTCCCTTGCTCCGCTGCGCGATCTCCTCCATGATCTGGTAGCCATTTAGGGGCTGCTCGGATAGCAAAAGTAGAATCGCCGCGCGCACGTTGCCTCTGGGGACTCTGCCGCCGCCGAAGCCGCGCCCGCGGCCGCTCCAACCGCCCCGCATGGCGTGCCGAATGTCGCCCTCGGCAAAGGGGCCTAGTTGCCAGCGGCGCCTGCCGCCCTCCCAATTGGGCGCGCCCCCCCTGTCAGATCGACCTTGCTCAAACCTGAACCCGCTCCTCATACGCTGATCTCCTGTGTAGCGATATATCGCGTGTGACTAGAGTAGCACAACGATATATCGTTGGCAACTCCGCATCCGTCCCAACCAAGCCACGGCTGGCGAGACTCCCCATACCGCCGCTGGATCGGAAGATTGCCGCGGCGACGCCGTCTCAACCCAGGGCTGGTGAACAAGGCCCGCAGGATCGCTGCTGCCGTTGACCGTGGATGCCATTGGCAGTGGCCCCGGACCGGACTGGTGGCTCTCTCCATGGCAACCGGCGATGGCCCTTCGTTGGCGGCGACCTCAGGTCGCGCTGCCGCCTTTGCCCGGGTGGCGGTCCTGATCGGGCTGGCAAGCTCGCGGGACTCTCGGTTCCGGCCACTGCGAGAAAGACCCACGCCCTGCGCTCTCGGGCCCCATGGCCGGTCTGGAGTCGAAACTAGCTGGGACATACCGGGTCGCATAGTTCCCCATTCGCCCGGCATCTCCTCGCCGCCGAGTCACCCGGTTACGTGGGGCCGTCCTCGCTGGCGCCGGGAGCGAGCAATCTGGGCGGTTGCGTGGTCGGGGCAGTCTTGCTTTCGGTGGGGGTGGCCCAGGTTGTCAGACCGGGCCCTTTGAGCCCGCCGGCGGGGCCGGGCCCGGCGCTTGGTTCGATGGCGGTCGACTTGGCTCCATCTGAGGCAGCGCCGCGACTCCTCCAGCCCTTCTGTAGGCCTGGCGCTTCCTGGTCACCTTGAGCAGCTGGTCCCGCTCCCGCGCCGGCGCCCGGTGGGGTGGGCGCAGCGGGATCATCGACGACTCCAGCTGGCCGCGACGGGTGCCCGACCAGGGACCCGGTGGCGCGTCGATCAGGCTGGCCAGCCGGTAGGCCGTGCTCTCGTAGTTGACCCGCCATCCGCGGAAGTGGGGCCAGGCGTCCTCGCCACTGCGCTCTGGCTCCCAACCCACCGCCAGGACCCTTTCCACTGCCTCCTGGAACTCCTCGGCCGTGATCTCTATGGGATCGTCTGGCATGGGATCGGAGGGGAAGGGGATGTTGGTCACGTCGGCGATGGAGCGCAGGCAGACAATGCCCATCCGCAGGAAGGGGCGGGCGGAGGCGGGAGCGGTGAGCGGGTTCAGAGCCAGTTGCATCGAGGCGGCATCCATGCAGGCGAGCAGGGCCAGGACCCATGAGGTGCGCGGTTCAGGCGAGCGAAAGTAGAGCAGGGTGGCGTAGCTGGTGTGGCTCTCGGCGATGTCGGCGGCCCACTGCTCCCAGTCGTGATAGAGGTCGGTGAGGTGGTCCTGGTTGTCGATGAGCGCGTGGCGGGCCAGGATCTCCGGGCCCCATGGGGGTGACCCGCTGCTGCTGTTGAGCATCGTGACCAGGGTCTCGCGGCGGTTGAAGGAGCTGTATAGGCTGGGAAGGTAGGCGATCTGCAGGGCCACCACGATCACTCCGGCGGCCGACTCCAAGAAGGCGATGGCGGTCGCCAGCCCGGAGGTGGCATGGGTCAACCCGAGAGGAAGGATGGAGGATGCGCTGAGGCGCAGACAGGCGGCGAGGTCGCCTACAGACGAGCCCCAGAAAAGCAGGGTGAATCCCAGCACCAGCAAACCTATCCACACCACCAGACGGACCACCAAGAAGAGCGGCGCGCCCTGGGCCAGGATGGCATCACGGCGCAGGTAGTCTGCCCTGGTCCGGGCAAGCGTGGAGATCATCCCCAAGACCAGGCTGGCGATCAGATTGGAGAGGCGCGACGAGGTGGGGCGCGGCACGATGACGGTCTGCACCACGCTGCCCAAGGTTCCAAGGGTGAGCACCAGACCCGCCAGCAGGCCCAGGATCCGCAGCAAGATCACCCTGCAACCTTCGCACAGACGGAGCCCCTACGGGCCTTGCATCCGTTTCGATCTGGAACGCCCTCAGTGGCCCGCGCCGCCGCTCAGGCACGTTGCAGCGAGCACCTTTCCGGCCGGGCATCTGGCGCCAGTTGCCGGCGCTGTGACCGCCCGCGGACGGGGGCCGAGGCGCCGGTTCGACGACTGCTAGCTTGCATACTTGCGTAAGTAGAGGACTTCTGGTAACCTCCGATTGTGACTGAGTTGAGGGTGGCTCCGACCAGGGTGGCTCAGGTTCTCTCCGGCAGCGACCGGCTGGCGGCCTATCGTCTCCATGCGGAGCTGTGCAAGGTGCTGACGGACCCCAAGCGGCTGATGATCCTTGATGCCCTGCGTCAGGGGGAGCAGTCCGTCACCGGGCTGGCGGCGCAGTTGCAGATCAGCCTGGCCAATGCCAGCCAGCACCTGAGCGTGCTCCGCCACGCTGGCCTGGTCGAGGTCAGGCGGGCCGGCACAACCATGCATTACCGGCTCAGCGAGCCGCGGATCACCCAGGCTTGCGACATCGTCAACGCGATCGTCGTCAGCCGCCTCGGAACCGGCTGGCGCCTGGGCGGGGAGGTTTAGCCACCCCGCCCAGCCGGAGCGACCCCCCAGACCGCCTCACCACCCCGACGACCAAGAGGAGATACGCCATGCCATCGACGCCCAATCTGGCGGCGACCAAGCCCCACAAGGTGCTGGTCTTCACCACCCCCACCTGCCCCTGGTGCCAGCGGGCCAAACTCCACCTGAAGGAGCAGAAGGTGCCCTTTCGCGAGGTGGACGTGTCGCGGGACGCGAGCGCGGCCAGGGACCTGGTCCGACGAACCGGGCAGATGGGGGTCCCCGTGATCGAGATCGACGGCCGTCCGGTGGTCGGTTTCGACCGCAAGACGATCGACCGCCTGCTCGGTATCAACTGAGTGAGAGACGGGTCCGTGCCGGTGGCGGTAGTGGAGATCTTTACTGAAAGTGTGGGCGTCGCCCCCACGGGCCTTGCCTGAATCGCGACTTGTCAACCAGAAGAGGAGTGACGTTCATGAGCGATGCTGTGCAGCCACTAGGAAGCCGGGTGCTATTGCGATTGGTGGAGGAGGAGAGCGTGACCGCCAGTGGGCTGGTGCTCCCCGACACCGCCAAGGAGAAGCCGCAACGTGGAGAGGTGGTGGCGGTGGGCGACGACGAGGAGACGATCAAGGTACATCCCGGCGACCTGGTCCTCTTTCCCAAGTATTCCGGCACTGAGCTGAAGCTGGACGGCACCGACCACCTGATCCTGGACGCCACCGACCTGCTGGCGGTCATCCGCTCCCAGGCGGCCTAGTCGCCTCTGCCCGAATCAGCCCGGGCACTAGCCGGGGCGCCGCGTGGACCGGCGCCCCGGCGGATCTGGGCGCGGACGGGAGCGCGTCTTCGGCGCCCACCTTCAGGCGCTGCTCCGGGTCCGTGCTGGGCGGGATGGCGGTGTCCCTGAGCTGGCGCCAATGGCTGCAAACGAGCCCGCCGGGTGCACACTGGCGCCAGACAGATTGGCCACCGGAGGCGCGTGTGAACTCAGGACTTCTTCGAAACAGCCTAGGCGGTGGGGACATTCCCCGCCCAGCCGCGGATCGCTTGGGCCGGCTTGGCCCAGGTGGGGCTCTGCTCCAGGTGGGGGCCGGGTCGGTCATGGACAGCGCCAACAGAGAGACCGGCGGTCATGCCTGAGGAGGCCTACCGGCCCGGCTCCAAGGCGGACTTCGATCGCCTATATCAGGCGAGTTATCCCCGAATCTACGCCACGCTGGTCACCCTTCTCAGAGACCGGGAGGCGGCCGAGGACTGCGCCCAGGAGGCCTATCTGCGCGCCTTCCGGGCCTGGAAAGGCTGGAAGCGCGACGCTCCGGCTGAGGCCTGGGTGCATCGGATCGCCCTCAACGTCGCGTTCTCCCACGGCCGCCGCGAGCGGCTGCGCGAGGTGGGGGAGTTGGTCCGCCGTCTGGGCCGTCCGGACCCGCCTCCCGACCCCGCCGCCGAGGTGGGCTCGCCGCTGCTGGCGGCGCTCAGGCAGTTGCCGCCCAAGCAGGCCGCAGTGGTCGTGCTGCGCCATCTGCACGGCTACAGCAATCGCGAAATCGCAATCTCGATGGGCATCCCAGAGGCCACCGTGGCGTCCCGCCTGGGCAAGGCCAAGGCCAGGCTGCGCGCCCTGCTGGATCAGCCCAGCCCAACCGTAATGGTTACTTTGGGCGAGGCAGGCGTCCCTTCTGCAGAGTAAGCCAATGGGAAGTAGCAACGGATTCGACCTTGACCGGATGCTGGAGCAGGAACTCAGGCAGAACGCCGCCGAGCATCATGCTCCCACCCCGCTGTCGCACGGGTCGCGATACCACGCCGCTTCCCTCGCAGGAGGAGCCCACATGTCGTTCTTGCCCCAATTCGTCGCCGCTCTGTCCACCAAAGCCGCAATCGGGCTGGCCACCGCCGGTCTGGTCCTGGGGGGTGGGACCGCTGCCACCATAGCGACCAGGACGGCCAATCCGGTGACCTGGGGCCAAGACGTGGTCAATACGCTAAAGGAGTGCAAGACCTCGCTCCCTTCGGGAGACCGGAACGTGGGCCAGTGCGTGAGCGCGTTCGCCAAGACCCACGGCGCCACGGAGCGTGCCAAGCACTCCCAAGCCGCCTCCGCCGGCGGCACGGGCATCGGCAGGCCGACCTCGCCGGGGTCGCAGAAGGCTGGGCACGCCAGCGGCAAGCCCGCATCCCTTCCCGCCGAGGCGACGGCTCCGCACCCCAGCGGCCGGCCGCAGGGACTTCCGTCCGGGCACTCCAGCAAGCCATAAGCCAAGGTGCGGGCGCGCCGAGCCCTCAGTGTCGGCGCGCCCGCACCCCACGCCACGACCGCCCGCGGCTGCTGAGTGCCCTGGGAGTTTGAATCGAGCGCCGATGCTGCACTCTCGTTAGGCTGCAGAAGAGCTGGGACGGGATGCTTCGGACGCTGCTAGCCGCGGGGGCACTGCGAGTGGTTGTCATCTGGGTGGCTTTGGGGATTGCCCTGATTGTGCACGAGGGCTCTCACTACTTGTTGCTGCGACTGGCTGGCCTTCACCCCCGCCCCTCGTTCCACTTCCCCGGCCTCGGCTGGCGGTTCAGCACCGAAGGCGCCACTCCCCGCCAGCTGGTCAGTATCTGGCTGGTCGGCCCCCTCATGGAGGGCTTGGTCTGGGCCAGCGCGGCCTGGCTCTTCCCCCCCCAGGCATGGAAGCTGCTGCTGGTGATGGTGGTAGAGATGGGGACCAACCTGCTGCTGCCGGGCAGCGACGGCCGCCGTGCCTACCGGCTGCTGCGCCGGATCCGGGCCACCGCAGTGGCGGCCGGCTCGGCATTAGCAGTCGGCCCCGCTGGCAGCGGCCTACCGTCAGCCAGGGGCCATGCCTGGTCGCACCTGCAGGGGGGCCGTCGCCGCTGACTTCGCGGACCAGACGATGCCGCGCTCTCCCTTTGGCGACGCACAGGCTCAGCCTGGGCCGGGTGCGCTCGCCTCCCGCCTGATCCTCTCCCGGAGCATCCGGCGGCCCAGCAGCAGGGTCGTCGCGCCCAGCGCCGCCTCCCCCGCCGCCAGCCCCCAGGCTCCCGTATAGCCCACGTGCTCGACCATCACTCCGAACACCAAGGGGCCGAGCACACTACCCAGCCGACCCCCGGTCTGGGTGATCCCGGTGGCCCGGGCGGGATGGTGGGGGTGGCTCTGGACGACGGCGAAGTTGAAAAGTCCGTTCCAGCCCCAGCCGATCCCGAAGGCGACCGCGGCGCCCAGGATGAACAGCCCCGGCAGGCGCAGCCAGGAGCCCACGGCCAGAGCGCCGAAGCCGAGGGCTCCAACTGTGATCATGCGCACCACGAGGAGCAGGTGGCGGCCGCCACGGCGATCAGCCAGCAGGCCGACCCCCACTCTGACCGCGATGCCGCAGACGCTGACCAGAACCGCCACCAAGCCCGCCCCCACGCTGCTGAGCCCAGTCGAGACTGCGGCCAGGACCAGGAAGGCGCCCAGCGAGGAGCAGGCGGTCAAGGTCAGGCCGAATCCGATGGCCAGCGCGATCAGGGGCCCGGTCGGCTCGTGCCGGGCTCGAGGCGCCGCCCGCTGGGCCCCGATCGAGATCCTGGGTCGAGGCACCCACATCGCGGCCGCCAACGCCACCACCGCAGCGCCGGCAAACGCCCAGCGCCAGCCGACTGTGAGGGCGACGGCGGGCACCGCCAGCCCACCCAGGAGGAAGGCCAGAGGCACGGCCGATTGCTTGATCCCGAAGGCCACGCCCTGATGGGCAGGGTCGATCCGGCGCGCCAGCACCAGGTTCGATGCGGTCTGACCAGATGCGCCGGCGGCCCCGGCGAGGAAAAGGGCGCCTGCCAGCTCGGGCCAGGACTCCACCACAGTCGCGATCAGGCCCATGGCGACCGCGCCGGCGATGGCCGAGTAGCGCAGCATCCGGACCCCGCTGAATTGCTCGGCGAGATTTCCTGAGGGTATGGCGAAAAGGGTGCTGGCGGCATAGGACGCGCCCACCACCAGTCCCAGTTGGGTGGGGGTGAAGCGCAGCTCGGCGCGCATCTGGACCGCCAAGGTTCCCACCATGAATGTGGGCAGAGTGATGGCCGTGAAGGCCGCGACCGCAGACCAGAGCACGCGGCCGCCTCGGGAGCGCGAAGGCGGCTTGGCGGCGGGCAGGGCTTGAGAGTTCACAGGCGTCTGATTCTGGGCCAGGAAGGAGGTTGGGGGCTGTGCGGACCGCGGTGGCGCTGGGAGGCGCCGCCGAAGTTTGAGCGCGCGGGACTGCGCCCGCGCGGAGCTCCCAGGGGCGCCAACGTGGGCCCCCGCTCGGTCCGGCTCCCCACTGTCAAAGCTGGCTCCAGGTCGGCCACAATCGGACGGTCTATCCGGGTATGGAGATGGTCATCCGGCCGGACACGGTCGCCCAGAGGACCCGGCACCCGGCGCCCGACGATCGAGGGCCGTAGTGGGTGAGCCGCGCCCGGAAGGTGCCTATCGGGGATGAATTCGCCGCCCCCGAGATGTAGAGCCGGTCGGTGACCGCAAAGGTCTGGGTGCAGATGGCGCCCAACCTCTGGCCTAGGTCCTCCAAGCCTGAGGCAGTGGCACGGAAGTATCCGGTGATGCGCCTACCGGAGCCGGTACGGAGAGTGAAGCTGCCGCTGTCGATGTAGGCGTACCGCCCCTTTGTGGTGGGCAGGCCGGGGTGAACCACCCGGGCCGCCCAGAAGCCGGAATCACCCCGGTGGCGGGTGTTGAAATAGCCGACGAAAGTGGCCACCTGGCAGCCAAGCTGGCCATTTCCCGAGAGCGGGCACGGCACCGCAGCCGGGTAGGCGCTCTCGAAGCCCGACAGGGTCCCGCTGATCGCGCCAGAAGCCGGACGTGGGAAGGCCCCCGTCACCAGGATTGCCGCAGCGATCACTCCGATCCTGAGCACTCGGCCGACGCCTGACGCCATCACCTGCTTCCCCAGGGGGACGATCGCATAGTGGGGACAGGGTAGAGTTGTGAAGGTGGCTGTGCCCTGCGCCCATCCGGGGGCCTGGCGCGGGCCCTGGGCTCATGATCGCCGGCAGCGGCCAGGTCCGGCAGTCCGCCGAGGGACCTGGCGGAGTCCCCGGGGCCGAAAGCAGGCACGATCCAGGATTCCCCCATTAGCATGAAGTGGTGCCAGAAACTTCAAGTAGACATTGCAAACTCGCCCGTTGGACGGTCTGGATCGCGCTGGCGACCTCGTCCTTGATGCTGGCCGCTTGCGGCTCCACCCCGAGCGCCACCAGCCCGCCGGGAGGATCTGCCTCCCCCTCCAGGCCCGCGACCAGCAATGCCGCCGCCGGGGCGCGCGATGGCCTGGATCTTGCCAAGCTGGGGGTGCTTACCAACTACAGCGCGACGACGACGGACAACGGCCAGTTCATCCAGACCTACCGGGTTTACTCGCCCAGCGATTGGGAGGTCTTCGAGGGCAAGCCCACCCCGCTCAGCGTCAATGTGAGCGGCTTCACGTACCTTGACGTCCCCGACGTCACCGGTACGGCGGTGACGTACACGTGGCAGAGGAGCGGCAGCGCCCAGCCCTACGCCCAATCGCCCTACCCGAGCTACGCTGCGGGCTTTGCCGCCCTGACCCACGTCACCGGGGCCAAGTTGGTCCGGGCCGGGGCGTGCAGCCAGGCGGGCATAGCCGGTCATCTCTGGCATTTCGCCGCCGCCGCCCCGGGAGCGGTGTACCCCCATGTGTCCGCCTGCATCGCGGACCAATCGGGTGCCCTCCTGACCTACGACCAGGCGCCTATTCAAACCTTCGCGATCACGGGCGTCAACGACGTTGCGGCGATCCCCGTACCCTAGCGACGGCACTGGCGGGGGAATCGGATCGGCCGTCTGACCAGAGACGGCGGACCTAGGGAGACCCGGCTCGCATCACGGAGAGTTGTTCGGGTGCCTCGATGCGGCTCGCAAGGTCACCGCCGGGACGCTTGGGCGCTGCGCCCCGCCCGCACCTGCGTGCCGACCGTCATGGTGGGCAGCTTCTGGCATTCGCCTGATCGTGCCTAATGGCGACCGTGGGCCAACCGGAGGTGCTCGTCGCAGGGCCAGCGCCAGAAGAACGAACAGCATGGGGAAGCCGGCGTTGTGGTGGAGCCGGTTGCCAAGGTCCAGCAGGGGCCATCCGATGGGGGGCCAGGTCCGTCACAAGGGCCCAATCGATGGCGAGCCGGCGCGGCCCCGCCCGAGGAGCGGTACTGCCTCGACAATGGATGGGATGGGCGGCAACCGATGGCGGAGGATCGAGTCTTGACGGAAGTTGTGATCGTGGACGGGGTGCGCAGTCCGGTGGGACGCTTCGGGGGCGGGCTGGCGTCGGTCCGCCCCGACGACCTGGCCGCCCTGGTTCTTCGTCAGTTGATCGCGCGCAACCCGGTCGAGGCTGCCGACCTTGAGGACGTCTATCTGGGCTGCACCAATCAGGCGGGCGAGGACAACCGCAACGTGGCCCGGATGGCGGTTCTGCTGGCCGGGCTTCCCTTGGAGGTGGGAGGTTGCACTGTCAATCGCCTCTGCGGTAGTGGTCTAGAGGCGGTCGCTGATGCCGCTCGGGCCATCCGCGCCGGGGACGGCAGCCTCTTCATCGGCGGAGGCGTCGAGTCGATGAGCCGAGCTCCGTGGTCGGTGCCCAAGCCGGACCGGCCGCATCCCCGGGGCGAGCGGGTCATGTACGACACCGCTCTGGGCTGGCGCTATGTCAATCCCCAGATGGAGGCCATGTACGGTACCGACTCCATGGGTCAGACCGCCGAGAACCTGGCTCAGCAGTACAGGATCGCCAGGAGCGACCAGGACCTCTTCGCGCTCGCCAGCCATCGCAAGGCGGTGGCCGCCCAAGACGCTGGCCGGTTTGCCGACGAGCTGGTCCCGGTCGCCACCGCTGGCGCGCTGGTCGAGAGGGACGAGGGTCCTCGCGGCGACACGTCGCTGGAGCGCCTGGGGCAGCTCAAGCCGGTTTTCGCCGCCGGCGGGTCGGTCACGGCCGGCAACTCCAGCCCGCTCAATGACGGGGCGGCGGCGCTCCTGCTGGCATCGCAGGAATTTGCAGGAGAGCACCAGCTCCGGCAGCTGGCGCGGATCCGGAGCGTGGCCGTCGCCGGCGTCCCTCCGAGGATCATGGGAATCGGCCCGGTCCCGGCCACCAGCAAGGCGCTGGAGCGGGCCGGGCTTGCCCTGTCCGACATCGGCCTCATCGAGCTCAACGAGGCTTTCGCGGCCCAGTCTCTGGCCGTGCTGCGGGAGTGGGGAATGGATCCCGACGACCACCGGCTCAACGTCAACGGCGGCGCGATCGCCCTGGGCCACCCGGTGGGGTGCTCCGGCAGCCGGATCCTGGTCAGTCTGGTCCACGAGATGCGTCGCCGGGAGGTCCAGTTCGGTTTGGCGACCATGTGCATCGGGGTGGGGCAGGGGATTGCCATGGTGGTGGAGCGCATGGTTTAGAGCCGGTCCGGTCCCCATCTGGATATCCGGCGAGCTTTTGATCCGATGGCGACCGCGTCGGACCAGGCCCCGGCCGGAGGTGACCGCCACGCTCTGGCCGGACGTTTGGGAAGGCGGGCGAGTTCGACTGGACTTGGGCCCAGTCGCAAATTTTGACTACCGCGAGTTCGGCCTGACTAAATCACGCGGCCCGGGGGACCCCGCCCTTCTGTCTGCAATCTCCGCCCCCGCGGAAGTCGGGACGAACTTAACGAACGTCCAGCCCTCCGTCCAGCCCCGTCCTGAGCCGGTAGGGAGATGTTGCGCCTGGTCCTGACGGCGCCACCTCTCCCGTGGTGGGCGCTGCCCCTGCGCCGGCTGGCTGCGTCTGCCAAACTAGTGGCGACGTGGAATCCCCGGAAATCGAGAACCTGATCCTGGCCAATCACGTGGAGGCGGTAAACGGCCTTCTCTACGTGTCCGGAGGGGGCTGGACCGATCACTGGCGGCCCCAGGCGCCCCAACCAGGGCCCCCGGTTGTCAGCCACCTCGGCGTGGCGGTGACGGTCGTGATCCCGGCTGCGGCGCCCCAGGTGCCCCAGCAGCTGAGCGTGGGTATCGAGGACCAGCAGGGCCACCAGGTGGCGGGGATGCAGACGATGCTGAATCAGGCCCGCCCCCCAGGTCTGCCTCAGGGCCAGGCCCAACGGACGGTCCTGGCGCTCTCCTTCAACATCGTCTTCCCAGCAGCCGGCGAGTATCGCGTGGTCGCTCGGCTCGGGATCTCGCCCCCCCGTGAGCTGCCGTTCCGGGTCCATGACGTGGTCGCCGGAGAGCCCGGGGTGCCTCCCGTAAATTAGGCCGGGCGGACCCTAAAAGCGGCCGGGTAGGTGGAGGTCGTCACCGGGGTTGATCCAGCGCGCCCGGCCCAGCCTCTCCACCATGTCCTCCGCGCTCTCAGGGCCCCAGGAGTGTTGCGGGTAGACCTCAGGGTGGCCGTCGGCCTCCCAGGCCTCGATCAGCCCTCCGACTATCTCCCACGAGCGGTCTATCTCGGCGCCACTGGGGAACACGGTATGCACTCCGGCCAGGACCTCGGAGAGCACGTGCTCGTAGGCGTCGGGAAGCTCGGATTGAGAGAGCCGGCCGTACTCCAGGTCCATTCCTGCCGGCACCATCTCGAAGCGAGTGCCGGGCCGCTTGGCGCCGATCCGCAGGGTGATGCCCTCGTGGGGCTGGATTCGAATCTGGAGCTGGGTGGGAATCGGCCGTTGGCGGAGGCCCTCGAGCCGCAGGGAAGGTGAGTCTCGAAACCGGATGACCACCTGGGTGCTGCGCCGGCGCAGGGCCTTGCCCGTACGTATGAAGAACGGAACTCCGTCCCAGCGCCAGTTCTCCACGCTCAGCATGGCGGCGGCGTAGGTCTCGCGCCGGGATCCGGGGGCCACGCCCCCCTCCTTGAGGTAGCCCTGGTACTGACCGCGCACCGAGGTCTGCGGGTCGAGCGGTTGCACGGCCCGCAGCAGCTCCAGCTTGGCCTTGCGAATGTCATTGGCGTCGAAGGTGGTGGGTGGCTCCATAGCCACCAGGGCCAGCAGCTGGAGGACATGGTTCTGGACCATGTCCCGCACCGCCCCCGCCTGATCGTAGTATCCCGCCCTGGTTCCGATCCCCTCCTCCTCAGCGGCCGTGATCTGTACGCTCTGGATCAGGTTGCGGTTCCAACTGGCTTCGAAGATGGCATTGCTGAAGCGGAAGGCGAGCACGTTCTGGACCGTATCTTTGGCCAGATAGTGGTCGATCCGGTAGATCTGCTCCTCGCTGAAAGCCTCCTGCAGCTGCCGGTTGAGCTCCCTGGAACTGTCCAGATCGTGGCCGAACGGCTTCTCCACCACCACCCGCCGGCTGGGGTCTCCCCGCTGGTTGAGGTGGGCCGCCGCCAACCCCGCCAGGATTGGAAGGAACACGGTGGGCGGCGTGGCCAGGTAGTAGACGACCTGGCTGGCTGTGGCCTGGCAGGTGGCCAGCTGGTTGTAGGCGGCGGGGTCGGAGTAATCCAGGCGCACCCACTCCGAGTCCGCCGCGAGCCTGGCCGTCTTGGGATCAGCCGCCAGCTCGGCCTGGAAGGTGGCGGTGTCCCAGGCCGAGCGCCCAACCCCCACCACCCGAACCTGCTCCCGCACCTCGCCGCGTTCGCTGGCCGTCTGGAGGGCTGGCAGCACCTTGCGGCGGGCGAGGTCGCCGGACGCCCCGAAGACGACCAAGACGGTGGTGCTGTCGGCGAGATTGGAACTCACTTGACAATTGTGACAGCGGCGCTCTCCGCTCAGCTCTGCCGACCGCCGCCGAGCGTGTCGGGAGTGGCCCCGCCCGTAACGATCTAAACTCGGGCTTGTCCATGCAGAGGCTTTCCCTGGGTCGAACCGGCCTGTCGGTCACCCCGCTCGGGCTTGGCCTGGCGGCCATCGGCCGGCCCGCCTATATCAACCTCGGCCGGGAGGGAGACCTGCCCTCGGAGCGCGGCCCAGAGGCGCTGCGCCAGCGAGCCCACCAACTGCTGGACCGCGCCTACCAGCTCGGTGTGCGCTACTTCGACGTGGCCAGATCTTACGGCCTGGCCGAGGACTTCTTGGCCTCCTGGCTGCGGCTCCGGGAGCCGCTGCCGGAGCCGGTCGTGTGTGGCTCGAAATGGGGTTACACGTATGTCGGGGAGTGGCGTATGGACGCGCCCGTCCATGAGCTGAAGGATCATTCCCTGGCCACTCTGCAGCGCCAGTACCAGGAGAGCCGGGATCTGCTGGGACACCACCTCCAGCTCTACCAGGTGCACTCGGCGACAGTCGAGAGCGGGGTGCTGGAGAATTCCGAAGTCCTGGCCGAGCTGGTGCGGATGAGGTCCGATGGCATCGCGATCGGGCTTACTGTCAGCGGGCCCAGCCAGGCAGAGGTGATCGACACGGCGCTGGCGGTCAGTGTGGATGGCGTCAACCCCTTCTCAACCGTGCAGGCGACCTGGAATCTGCTCGAGCCTTCGGCGGGGGCCGCCTTGGGGCGCGCCCACGCTGCCGGTTGGGGGGTTCTGGTCAAGGAGGCGCTGGCCAACGGCCGGCTTCTGGCTTCGGATGCCCCCGGCCTGGCGGGCCTGCGCGAGCTGGCGCGGGACCGGGGAGTCGGGGCCGATGCGCTCTGCCTGGCTTCGGTTTTGGCCCAGCCGTGGGCGGACGTGGTGCTCTCCGGGGCTGTCACGGTGGGCCAGGTGGAGGGCAACGCCGCGGCGGCGACGATCGGCCTTTCCCAAGCGGATCTGGATGGGCTGGATGGGGTCCGGGAGCCCGCGTCTCAGTACTGGTCGCGGCGGCGAGCTCTGTCCTGGAGCTGATGCCGTCCAGGAGCCGGATCGTCCCATCTGGTCGCGGATCCCGGCCCTGGAGCCGAGCGGTGCTTCGACGGGGCGGCTGGGGCGCAGGCGTGATGGGCTGCGGTGCCTGAGCTGGGGCTCTGTCGGCCAACGGCAACCGGCGGTCGGGCCGCTGCTGGAACCGTCAGGCGGTCGGCTGCGGTTGGACCGGGGGCGCGAGCTGCTGGCGTCCCGCTCGGTACGTCGGCTCGGCTGAGGGGCTGCTCGGAACAGCGTCCTTCACCACGGTGATCCTACGGTGACGCTGGGTGGCGCTGAAGGTCAGCTGGTAGCGGACGCCGGCGGCGACGGCGAAGCTGGTGCTGGCTCGGTCACGATCCAGCCGGGAAACCCTGGTTGAGGCCTCCACAATTGACCTCAGAGCCAGCCCGGCGCAGTTGGGCACACTCACCTGGGTGCTCACCGCGCTGATCACGGTGGCGCTGCGGCAGCGACCGCGGTCGTAGTGGTAGATCACCAGCCCCTGAGCGTTGGCCAGGGTTCGGGCGGTGACCTGTCTGCCCACTTGGTAGGTCCAGCCACCTGTCGGGAGCCAGGCCGCCTGCCCCTGGCCGCGCTCCTGTCCGATCGCCAGCAGGGCGCCGAGCGCCCTGGCCAGGCGGCGGGGAATGGGCTGGCCGCCAGACCACTCGGTTGAGTAGTAGATCGCGGGAACCCCGAAAACCACGCTCTCAACGATGTGGGCGACCGCCTGCGGGCCGGTGAGCGCCCAGCCATCGCCATCGATCTGGCTGAGCGGGTCCACCGCGCTGACGATGGCGGCGCGGTAGCTCCAGGTGGAGGCGCTATGGGCGTCGTAGAGGCGCAGGGTGTCCTCGGTACCCCCGAACTGGGGCGCCACCGCGCTGCCGTCGACCACGGCCCCCGGGTTCGCCTTCCAGGCGGCCCGTGAGAGGTCGGTCATGTAGCGCAACAGCAGGGCCGCTCCGATCCCCAGCTGAGGTCGGGACAGGTGCTCCTGGCTGGGAGGGGGCACCAGGAATCCCCAGTCGAGTTTGAGCCCGTCGGCCCCCAGGTCCCTGGGGCCGGTGCCCAGCAGCTCGGTCATCTGGCGGGAGATTTGGGCCTGGAACCCGGGCGCTGTGGGATCGACCGGAACGTGCCGGCCGGGCACAGTCTGGTTCTTCCAGAGCGGCCACCAGAGCATCACCTTCACCCCTTGGGCGTGGAGCTCTTGGATCAGCAACCGCATCCCGGCCACCCCGCCGAACCTGGAGCTGGGGGTGGTGTGTCCCAGCTTGGCCTGCCATTGGGCGTCGATCACGAGGGTGAAATGGTCGATGCCGAACTGCTGCCGCCAGCTGGCGACGAAGCTGCGCACCCACGCCGCGGTGAACTTGGGCGAGTCTCGGCTCGCCCTTGTGACCAGCTGCTGTCCCCAGGTGTCCACCATCGGCTGGGACCACCAGGCAGGCCGCCGCCCCGGTGGCGCCGCCACTGGCGCCTCGCCCAGGTGGGCGAGAGCGTCGTGATATGCCGCCAGCCCCTGCGAGGTGGTGTCGGCCACGGTGACCACAAAGGCGGGGAATCCCAACCACGTGCCATTTCCAGGCTGGCCTGGCACCCCGGCTGGAGGCGACACCCGGCCGCCAGCTCCCTGGTCCTTGATCTGGGCCAGCAGGCTCAGGGGGTAGTTCACGCTGACGGCGCCGCGGTCGGTCAGGGCGAGCGCGGTGGCATTGGGCACCTGGACCAGCCCGAAGCCGGCCCACCCGCTGCCGGTGCGAAATTGGAGGTCGAACGGGGGCGGAGCGAAGGGTGCGGTCGGAAGTGGGGCGTGAACTCCCAGGAACGTGGTCGGCGTGGGCGACAGCGAGGCGCTCACGGGGTCTGGGCTGAAAGCGTTGTGGAGGAATGTCTGCGGCAGCCCCACCGGGCCATTGCTGAAGAAGGTAGCCCCCGCGAACGGGTCGCTGCCCAGCCGCGCGCTGAAGTCGATCGTGAAGAAGTCGGGATGAGCCAGCAGGCGCGCCTTCTCCAGCAGCAGGCCCTGGCGGTCGAATGCGTACAGGCTCAGTTCCGACCCGTCAGTGGTGGCGACGAAGTAGGTGCCCTGGGGCAGCGTCGCCCGTCCCACCAGCGCCGTCAGCGGGAAGGAGAACGTGCCGGTCGGGGCCTGGACGGTGAGCATCCCGGTGGTTCGAACCAGCTCCAACGTGTAGGCGCTCTCCCTCAGTGCCAACGGGTCAGAGGTCGTCTCGCCCGTGGGCCAGGACCAGGTGCCGCCCACCGCCTCGGTCGCCAGGTTGGTGTATTCGGAGCTGACGGCCGTTGGCTGAGTGCTGGGCTTGGCGATGGCCCACTCGCTGCCAGCCGCGATCGCCAGAGCCAGCATGGCCGCCACCGCCAGGCGGCCCCTCCGGCCCTGCCACCGCCGTGCCCCGCGGCTGGGGCGAGCCGAGTTGGGATCAGAGGTGTCATGGCTGGGGTGGCGAGGAGTCATGGGTTGATCATGGGCCCCAGCGATTAAGGCCCGGATATAGGCGGGCTGGTGGCTCCCGTCGCCGCGGGGACAGCCCCTTCGACCCCGGCGGATTTCAGGGCTCATCGCGCGGCCTCGGTGGGGCGGCCGATGCCAGTTCGCCGGCTGCTGGCCGGTGGCCCCAGAGCAACACCGCTGCGTCCGGGGCGCCAGACCGGTGGCCAGGGTCCCGCTCGACCCGCTCCAAGCGGTCGACGGCAAGGCCTTCGGGGAGTTCAGCCGCCATCCCAGCCACCGTGTAAAGGAATGCAGGGTCGCCCGGGCCGTCCAGGCCTAAGTTGTCGAGGTGGTGGCCGACCACGAACAGGCGTCCCCCGGGGACCAGGCCGTCCGTGGCCCTCTGGAGGATGTCGGTGAGACCTCCGGGTCCGGGATGCAGATTGGCGACCACGATGAGGTCGAAAGCCGCGTCTGGCACCGGGTACTGGTGGAGATCGGCGAGGACGAGCTCCAGGGTGACACCGGCGGCGGCGGCGCGATCCCGCGCCTGGCCCAGGCCGACTTGCGAACTGTCGATACCAGTCACCCGCCATCCCCGCTGCGCCAACCAGATGGCGTTGCGCCCGGGCCCGCAGCCGAGGTCGAGGGCAAGCCCCGGCGGCAGCCGCTCCGCCAGCGCGGTCAGCAGAGGGTCGGGGTGGCTGATCCAGGGCCGCTCCGCAAAGCGCTGGTCCCAGGT
>DATKSV010000100.1:0-4616 GCA_035531535.1 Candidatus Nanopelagicaceae bacterium
AACAGCCCCTCAGCAGGAGGACACTTTTCAGGGCAATCGTCTCACACGCTGGACCGTCTCAACATCAGCTTCGACGCCAAGTGTCGGTGTTCTGAGAAAACGTCACCCCCTAACAGTTCTGTGATTCCGTCACCCCATGAATGGAGGCCGGATCACGTTGACCACGTCTGAGCAGCGCCGCCTTGTCGTCCTCAACCATCTGGCGTCGGGAGCGCTGGTCAACGCTGAGGCGGCCCGGCTGCTTGAGATCTCCGTGCGGCAGCTGCAGCGGATGAAGGCGGCATATGCCGAACTGGGAGCCGCCGCGCTGTCCCACGGCAACCGTGGCCGCAAGCCGGCCCATGCCCTCGACCCTGAGCTGATGCGCAGGGTGGTGGAGCTCGCCACCACGACCTACGTCGGGTTCAACCGGCAACATCTGACCGAGATGCTGACCGAGGAGCACGAGCTCATCGTCTCCAGACCCAGCGTCCATCGCATCCTGGCCGCGGCCGGCATCCCCGCGCCCCGCCAGCGCCGAGCGCCTCGTCACCGGCGGCGGCGCGACCGCTACCCCCAGGCGGGGATGCTGCTCCAGGTCGACACCAGCCGCCACGACTGGCTGGAGGGACGCGGACCATGGCTGAGCTTGGTCGGAGCCATCGACGACGCCACCAGCGAGGTGCTTTGGGCCCGTTTTCGAGAGCAAGAGGACGCTCAGGGCTACTTCGAAGTCATGCGCGAGGTCGTCCGCCGCCGTGGCATTCCGCTCGCCCTCTACGCCGACCGTCATTCCATCTTCGTGGTGACCAAGAATGCCCACCTCACTCTTGAAGAAGAGCTCGCAGGCCGTCGCCAGCCAACCCAGTTCGGCCGCCTCCTGGACGAACTCGGCGTCAACCTCATACTCGCGCGCTCACCCCAGGCCAAAGGCCGGATCGAGCGCCTCTGGGGCACCTTCCAAGACCGATTGGTCAGCGAGTTGCGACTGGCCCATGCCTGCACCAGCAACGACGCCAACCAGGTCCTCCAACGCTGCCTGGCCCGTCACAATCGACGATTCATGGTCGCTCCCCAAGACCCCGCTCCAGCCTGGTTGCCCTGGCCCAAGAGCAGTCGCCTCGAGGAGTTCTTCTGTTTCAAATACCGCCGCGTGGTCGCCAATGACAACACCGTTCGCTTCGGCTCGCACGTCATCGACATCCCGCGCACCCGCGACCGCCAGAGCCAGGCCCACGCCCGGGTTGAGGTCCACGAGCGCTTCGACGGCACCCTCTGCGTCTACTCCGGAGGGTTCTGTCTGGCCAAGAAAGTCCTGGCCGACCCCAAGACCATCTACCGCGCGGCCGCGCACTCCCATGCCGGCGAGCTGACCCCAGTGCCCGTGATCTCCAACCCCAAGCCTCAGCCGCCGGCCAACACCTCAGGACCCTATCGGCCGCCTGCTAACCATCCTTGGCGGCGACCCTCGGTCACCACCCCATGACAAATTCACTGAACTGTTACCACGACAGAGTCTCGGAACTGCGACATTAGCTTCGACGCCAAGGGCCTGGTGGCCAACGCCGGGCTGGCGCTGCCCTTCACCCTGGCCCAACACCTGGGGCTGGGGACTCTGCTTCGGGAACACGTCCGGCTGGGGCAGATCAAGAACAGCGCGGAGGCGAATCCCCAGATCAAGGCGATGACGGTGATCGCGGCGGTGCTGGCTGGAGGCGAGTACATCCCCGACGTCAAGGCGTTGAAGGCGGGCGGGGGGGCATCGGTATTGGGGTTTGCGCCAGCGGCGGCCTCAACCACGGGAAGCTTCCTGCGCGTGTTCACCGCCGGCCACGCCCGGCAGTTGGACGCGGTCGCAGAGGATCTGGTGCAGAGGGCCTGGGATGTGGGAGCGGGGCCGAAGGAGACAGAGGTCAAGCTGGATCTGGACTCGACCGTGATCGAGACCTACGGGCTCCAAAAGCAGGGGGCCAAGGACTTCACCTACAAGAAGGGGAAGCGGGGCTACCACCCGCTGCTGGCGGTGCTGGCGGAGAGCGGGGAGGTGCTCCACTGGCGACTGCGAGAGGGCAAGGCCAACGCCGGGCGAGGGGCTGGCAGCTTCGCGCGTCAGGCTCTGGCCCGGCTGGAGCGGGCAGGCGGGGTATGCGGGCTGGGGCAGATCGTGGTCCGGACGGATTCAGGCTTCTACGCCGAGAAGGTGGTGGACGCGTGCGCCGCGCACGGAGCCCGTTTCTCGATCTCGATGAGGCTCCAGACGAGCCACCACGATCTCATCGCGTCCATCCCCGAGTCCGACTGGCAGCCGATCCCGTACTGGAAGGAGGGAGCGGCCTCGGTGGCCGAGATCCCCTACGCCCCCTTCGGCAAGAAGAAGACCTACCGGATGATCGTGCGCCGGGTGGAGATGATCCAGGGCGGCCAGATGGTCCTGCCCGGCACCCATCTCCACCTCGCCTTGCTCACCGACTGCGAGGGCGACAGGCTGGAGTTGGAGGCCGACCACCGCCAGCACGCGGTGGTCGAGGACGCCATTAAAGAGCTCAAGTACGGGGTCGCCCTCAACCACCTGCCCAGCGGCAAGTTCGGTGGCAACGCCGCCTGGCTGGCCCTCAACATCATCGCCTACAACCTCTGCCGCTGGCTCCCCCCTCTGGCCGGTTGGATGGCCCTTTGCGTCAAGACCCTGGGCCAGCGATTCCTCTGCGTTCCCGGCCGATTGGCCAGCTCTGGCCGCCGCCTCCGACTCCACCTGCTCGTCAACTGGCCCTGGGAACAGCAGTTCCAAGCTGCCCTGGCCCGGCTCCCGGGCAATCTCGCTGCCGGCCGTCACCTGAACACCGGCTAACCTCGTCGACGTCGCTGGGGCGAGCGCCCAATCTCCATCTCACCGCGCCCTCGAACAGCCCCGCACCTGGCCTGACCGCCACTCGAATCACCTATCTGGGCTCGAAACTGCGCCCTTGCCCCTCCCATACCCCCCGACCCCACCGATTCAGCCCTTCAGCCCAGCCACACGACACCCCTTGGGGGCCTCTCGTCATTCCCCGGCCCGGCGGCCATTGCCCGTCGGTGGATTGAGGCTCAGGCGAGCCCGACATAACCGGCTTCGACGATCAGCCGCTCAGCGTACGTTTGACTGCTCCGATCGTAGCCTCCCGTGCAGGTGATCAGCGAGAGGCGAGGCGGACCATCGCCGCTGAAGAGACCGCTGGGGTGGGCGCTCGCCAGCCAGCTACCCTTGGCGCCGACGCTGAACTGGATGCGGGTGCCATCGCCAAGAACCACGATCACATCGGCACCCATGGTGAGAGTGGCCAAAAGGGAGAACACCAAGGGTGAGCCGGTCCCAGCCCCCGTCCCAGATGTTGTGAGGGGTTTCCATGGCCCCTGAGCGGTTCACGCCCAGCGTTTCGACTTTCGCGTCGATGTTGAGGGATGGGATCAGTAGGCGCACAGGTGGCGGCAGCGGGACAGCGGTGGGCTGCCTTGGCCCAGCTCGAAGATCGCGGGGAGTCAACGCGCCGACGGTCGGTGCCCCAACCGCCGCCGAAGTCCGAGCCCGAGGCGGGAGGGAAGCGACGCTCCCGCCGACCAGAGCCAACTCAAGCGGGAGCGCTCCGAAGGCGATGCGGCGGAGGGCGCTGACGACCGCGACGGCTACCGGTCGCGGTGGTGGGTTCGGGTCCTCAGGCCAACTATCAGGGCGGCGATGGTCCCCGCGATTGCCAGCAGCCACCAGGGGAATCCGGGCTGCTGCGGCGGTCCACCCGTATTCGGCAGTCCAATCGCCGGCGTTGAAGTGGACGTGGGCGACGGCGTGATCGTGGGCGTGGGGGTCGGGCTTGACACCGGGGCTGGAGCGCCATAGCCGCATCCGGTGGGCTGGATGATGCGGTTGGTGTCGAGCGTGACCGCCGCGTTGCGTGCCAGGGCTCGGCCGCTGAGCGAGGCTCCCGTTTGCATGGCGATGGAGGTCAGGGCCATGATGGTTCCCACAAACGTAGTCGAGGTGGCAATCGTTGCCGAGCTACTCACCTGCCAGAAGACCTGGCAGGGCTGAGCGCCAATCAAGACGATGCTTGCATTGGGTGCGGTGACCAGCGTGCTGCCGATCTGGAATATGTAAACGCCCGAGCCGTTGAGGGTGAGCGTACCGGTCAGGGTCGGCGCGGTGGTCTGACAATAAACGCCCGGGACAAGGGTATGCCCGCCCAGGTTGACGCCAGAGAGGTTGTTCGTGGCCGGGCACGGTTGTGCCGCTGCATCGATATAAGCGGCGGTCAGGTCGGTCTGGGCGGTGGTGGCCACAGAGTCGCCCTTGTGTTGAGCGCCTGATGTCCCTGGCGGGAACCCGGTCACAGCACTGCCGGGGGCGACGCCGACTTGGCCGGTGATCCAGGTCGGGCCAGTATTGGTCACCGTGGTTCCGGCCAGGACCGCGAAGTTGCCGGCGGTGGCCAGTCCGGGGTCGGTGGCCGCAAACGCCGCCGCCGGCCAGGCACCGGCGATCAAAGCTATGGCCAAGACCAGCAGTGAGACGATCCGGGGATTTTTTGTGATGTCCTGAGCTCCAGGCGAGATCATAGAACCGACGCGGGCCAAATCGCCGCCTGACCCGGGAATTGCCGGACGTT
>DATKSV010000101.1:0-12556 GCA_035531535.1 Candidatus Nanopelagicaceae bacterium
GATGGGATTCGTGAACCGCTCCGTGCAATACGCGATCTGCCGCCAGCTATGCCCAGAGCCCTCAGCCGGCGGTCGGTCCGGCCAGGGCTTGCAGTACCTCCTCCGTCTGGCGAACGCGCCCGATCCGAGGGAAGATCGTCCGGAAGACAAAGGCATGGTCGTCGGCCGCTCGCGCCGAACAGGCGTCCTCGACGAAGACCTGCTGGTACCCGCGCTCAAAGGCGTCGCGGGCCGTGCTCTCGACCCCAAAGTTGGTCGAGATGCCGCAGAGGATGAGGGTTCCGATTCCCCGGCGCCTGAGTTGCAGATCGAGGTCGGTGCCGTAGAACGCGCCCCACTGCCGCTTGCGCACGACGTGGTCGCCATCTCTGGGGCCCAGCTCCTGCACGATCTCATCCCACCCCGGAGGCGGGCTCGGCCACGGCGCCGGTTGGTCGACTACGGGATGCAGGGCGTCGCGGCCGTCGGCAGATGGACCCACGTGGACCAGAACCACCAAGGCTCCTCTGGCACGGCAAGCGGTGGCTAGCGCTGCCGCCCTGGCGACCACTGAGGCCGTGTCGTAGGGGGCCCCTGGCATTCCCACGATCCCCTTCTGAAGGTCGATGACGACCAGAGCAAGGTGCTCTGGGTCCAGTTCAAGCTCCCGTTCTGGCATGGTGCCTCCTGCGGCTCGGCGCCCCCATATTTACCATCAGCTCTCGGTTTCGGCCGCCACCGTGGCGGTGGGAATGATGCCCTGGGGCTCCGGGGCATGCCGGAGGGCCCTGCCGCCTGGGGATGGGCGCCAAGGCGAGGGCAGAGTACCGCAGCCGGCCGGCCACCTGAATGCGGGTAACCACCGGCTCACGCCACCGGGCCATGGTGGTCGACGGAGCATCCTCTGGCGCACCACCTCAAGTCACCTCGACGCCCCAAGGCAACTCATTGGGGTGGCACTCCGAAGGAGGAGCCGCCCTTCTCCATCATCCAAACAGGGCATCCACGGAGAGGTAGCGCTCGCCACTGTCGTACGCGAACGTCAGCACCCGAGCCCCGTCGGCCATCTCCGGCACCAGGGAAGCGACCGCCGCCAGCGACGCCCCCGAGGAGACCCCGACCAGGATCCCCTCCTCACGCGCCGATCGCTTGGCGTAGGTGAAGGCATCCTCGGCCGCCACCTGAATGATTCCATCCAGCAGCTCCGTGCGCATGACTCCCGGGATGAAGCCTGCCCCGATCCCCTGAATTGGATGAGCCGCGTGGGTCCCGCCGGACAGGACCGGGGAGAGTGTCGGCTCCACCGCATAGACCTTGAGTCCCGGCCACCGGGGCTTGAGGACCTCGGCGCAGCCGGTGATGTGGCCTCCGGTTCCGACTCCGGTCACCAGGTAGTCGAGGCCATCGGGGAAGTCGGCCAGGATCTCCTCGGCGGTGGTCCTTCTATGGACCTCCACGTTGGCGGGGTTGTTGAACTGCATCGGCATCCAGGCGCCCGCCGTGGCAGCCACGATCTCCTCGGCCCTGGCGATGGCACCCTTCATCCCGAGTTCGCGGGGGGTGAGCTCGATCTGGGCTCCGTAACCGGCCATGAGCTTGCGCCGCTCGATCGAGAAGGACTCCGGCATAACCAGGATGATCCGGTACCCCTTCACCGCCGCCGCCAGGGCCAGCCCGACCCCGGTGTTACCTGAGGTGGGCTCCACGATGGTGGACTCCGGCCCGAGGATCCCGCGCCGCTCGGCGTCCTCGATCATGGCCAGCCCGATGCGGTCCTTGATGCTGCCCCCTGGATTGACCCGCTCCTGCTTGAACCAGACCTCGATCCGGGGGTCGAAGAGGCGGTTGAGCCGGATCTCCGGGGTACCGCCGATGCTGCCTAGAATGCTGTCAAATTTCATATTGCCTCCCTTGTACCACGGGGCGTTGGGGACGCCCCCGCTGACGCGATCTCCTCGATCTGGCCGGTCTTCACGTCGTAGACAAAGCCCCTGACGCTGGATTGCTTCGGAATGAATGGGCTCTGGGCGATCCGCCTGAGTGACTGCCTGACATCGTCCGCCAGGTCCGGGAAGGCCTCCATCGAGAAGGCGGGACGGATACCGGTCTCCTCCTCGATCTGACGCTTCAACTCCTCGTCCCGGAAGGTGAGCATCCCGCAACCGGTGTGGTGCAGCAGAATTATCTCCTCGGTCCCCAAGAGCCGTTGGGAAATCACCAGCGAGCGGATGGCGTCGTCGGTCACCACGCCCCCTGCGTTGCGGATCACGTGGGCGTCTCCCTCTTCCAGACCGAGAATCTTGTTGACATCGAGCCGGGCGTCCATGCAGGCGACCACGGCGACCTTCAGGCGAGGGGGACTGGGCAGGTCGCCCTTATCGAAAGAGCGGGCATAAATGGTGTTGTTGTCCAGCAGTTGGTCGGTGACAGATATGGCTGGTTCCTCCGAAAGAACTGACAGGGTCGCAGTGGCTGCACTAAGGCCATCGCGGACCGGGAGACGGGGACGCTACCGTGAGGTCGGAGGTCAGCCTCTACAGAGCATCGTCTGGCAACGGCAGTAGTCGACCGCCAGCCGTTGGGTCAGACCCGCTTCAGTCCCGGTCATGGCCCGGAGTCTAGCAGGCCAAGGAAGGGGCCGGCGCCCGCCGGACAAAGCGGACTCCCTTCCGCTCCTCGCACTGTTGGCCGACTCGGCCCCCCTTCCACCTTCGTCTCCACTCCCCTCTCACGATGGCCCCCACGGGGCCGTCGTCGACCTCTTCCCCAGGGGGCGGATCGCCGTGGCCTCGACCGGCGCGGGTACCAGGTTGGTCCGGCTCATACCCGAATACGGATTAGATTCAGGCGACCCAAGACAGGCAAGGGTCGATGAGCTTCCGGGCGTGGGTTAGGAGAGCGCGAGCGCCTGCTATAGGGTCGACCGGTGATGGTCTCGAGATCTTCCTGCGCGTCCGGATGCCGGCCGCGTCCTGGGCAAGGCTCGCGCCCTCACAGCGGCGCGGCTGCCGAGGACCGCCGTCATCCCGATCACTCGAGCCGGCGAGCCATCCTGATCAGCCGGTCCAGGACACGGTTGCCGTCCACCCGCAGCGCGTTGTGCTGGTATTCGTTGGTAACCCAGGGTCGCAGGCCCCGCACCAGACTCGCCGTCTCCTCGGAAAACCGCCGCTCCACGTAGGCGTCATCGGCAAAGATCGCAGCTGCGGCCGGCACCTCGTTGGCGGCCAGCACCTCCTCGTCATAGAGCCTCGGCCAGGGATGGTCCGCCAGGGTGTCCGCCGCTTCCTTCATCGGCACCAGGGCCCGGTACTCGTCGAACATCCAGGGAAAGACATGCTCGCCGGTGAAGAGCTCGGCCCGCTCCCGGAAGAGCTCAGGTTGGACCCGCTCCCCCGACCACCGGGTGGCTACCCCATCCGCGTAGCAGGCCTCATGGATGATGGCGTAGAGGGGGTTGCGCGAGAATCCCAGCTCCGCCTCCACATCTCGAAGGAACGCGGGCGACTCAGGCGGCAACTCCAGGAGATAGTGGAGACGCTCGGCCCCATCGCTCATGCCCAACATGGCTCCCAGCTGGCGCAGCCTCCGACCGGTCAGCCGGTCACCTCCGGGAAGCCGCACGTCGCGGCTCTCCAGCAGGGCATGGAGCGCCAGCACTCGATCCCGGTCCCTGGGAAACGTCTCGTAGTACCTACGGTTGCGCTCGATCATGCGCTCGTAGGTGGCCCGGTACACGTCATCGACCGGCCGTCCGACCGGAGGCAGCCCACCGGTGAAGAGGGCTTCCCGAAGGCCCCCAGGCGCTTGCGAGAGATACGCCAACGTACAGAACCCGCCAAAGGACTGCCCCAGGACGCTCCATCGGTCCACTCCCAGGGCCTGGCGCAACATTTCCGCGTCAGCCACGATCGAGTCAGCCCGAAAATGAATCAGATACTCGACCTGTTCTGAGGGGGTCAGCCCCGCCAGGTCGCCCACGGGCGTCGACCGTCCGGTGCCGCGCTGATCGAGCATGAGGACCCGATAGTCCTGCAAGGCCCGCTCCAGCCAGCCCGGGCTCCACGGGTGGCGGGTGGGACGGAACGCCTCATGCCCTGGGCCGCCCTGCAGATAGACCAGGAAGGGCCGATCGACGCCGTCGGGGGCGGCAATTTCACGGGCGAACACCGTGATGTGAGGCCCACTGCCGCTCCCGTGATCGAGGGGCACCTCCAGCTCGTGGTCGGTGAGGATGAGGCCGTCAAGGACGACCGGGCTGTCCGATTGAAGCAAAGTCACGATTCCACTCCCTTCATGCCGCTGAGCTACTCCGCCGATGACCCTGCGACTTGCCGCAGGAAGTGCCGAGGTAGGGGCCGACCCAGGGAAATCCAGGCGCCGCCCCCACCTTATCCCCCCG
The DNA here is from genome assembly GCA_035531535.1 of Candidatus Nanopelagicaceae bacterium. Classification (GTDB taxonomy): domain Bacteria; phylum Chloroflexota; class Dormibacteria; order Aeolococcales; family Bog-877; genus AG-12. Next base: position 4,382 of record DATKSV010000101.1, read on the forward strand.
CGCCCCCCTCACTGGCAGTCTCCAGCCGGACTCTGGGCTCTGCCTGCTGCGGCTCAAGGAGTCGCGACGGGTTCCCCGGCGCGGACGGCCTCCGAAGGCCGGCAACCAGGGTCGCTGAAAAGGCCGAGGGTCGGCCGGCTCGGCCAACCGGCATCCGCCGACTGCAGCCGGTTGGCCGCAGCCGTGCAAGGGCCAGCCGCGTTGGTCCTCGCCCGGCGACCAGGCCTCCCCACGCGCCTCATGATGCGGGCCGAGCGAGCCCGGGCAGCCCCTTGGGCTGCGCATGCGCGAGCGCCTGGCTGGCCCCTGTCATGCGCTGGGATCGGCGATCGCGAGACCGAGTATGTCCGCGATCCGCTCTCCCCGCCACAGTCGAGTCAGATACCCTTGCTCGCGACGGGCTATCGCCAGCGCCGCCGCCGCGACGTCTGCCCACAACCAGGACGGCACCACCACCACCCCATCGCGATCGCCCACGATCTGATCGCCGGGCCTGACCAGGACACCTCGAATCGTCACCGGCCGCCCCGCTGACACCATGGTGCTCTTGGTACATTGGGCGGGAGCCGCCCCGGCGCAGACGACCGGAAAGCCGATCCGATCCAGGTCGGCCAGATCCCGTACCGTGCCATCCACCACCAGGCCCCCAAGGCCGCGCGCTGCCGCGTCCGTGGCCATCAGCTCACCGAACAAGCCAAACTTTTGAGTACCACCTCCGGCGCCGATCAGCACACTCCCGGGAGCGGCGCGATAGAGGGCCGCATGGAGCCCGAGGTTGTCGTTGGGCGAGCACTCGAAGGTGGCCGCCGGGCCGCACAGATAGGGCCGCCCCAGGCACAGCGCGAGCCCGGTGATGACGCCGACCTGGTCGCCTCCAGCTTGCACGATCCACGGTGTGGCCAGGTTCGTCTGGTCCATCGGCGTCATTTCGCGAAGCGCTGAAGTCATTGGCATCAATCTCCAGATTCAGAGTCGGTGTGCCTTGGCCCCAACTCTGACTCGGGCTGGGCCGCCACCGGATTGCGCAAAGTGGCGAGCGTGCCGAGGCGACACTCGACGACGTCACCGGCGCGAACCGGCACCGCCCCGGGGGTCCCAGTCGAGATGATGTCCCCGGGAAAGAGGGGCATCACCTGGCTGTGGAAGCTGATCAGCAGCGGCACCGAGAAGAGCATGTTGCCAACCCGATTGGTTCGTGCAACTTGATTGTTCAAAACCGTGCTGACCTCGATGTCCGCCAGCGAACGGCACCTCGCCAGGACCTTGGGGAGGGGAATTATCGTCGGTCCAAATGAGAAGAAGGTGGGGAAGTTCTTCGCCCTGGTCAGGAAGCGAGGGTTGCGCCGCAGGATGTCCTCGGCGGTTTGGTCCAGAATCGGGCAGACCCCGAACACGTAGTCGAGGGCATCCTCCTCGGCCACGTTGCGACAGTAGCGTCCGATCACGATCCCCAGTTCCGCCTCAGCGGTGACGCGATCGCTCTGCCAGGGTATGACGATCGGGTCGCCGGGCCCGATGATGGTGTGGTTGGCCTTGATGAACGAGGCTGGCTCATCGGGCTCGGGGGCGGCCAGATCCTGGGCGTGATCGCGGTAGTTGAGACCGATACCCCAGATCTTATGAGGGTGCCGATAAGGTGGCCCCAATCTCCCGGGCGCCATTGCCCCTGCCGGCGCTGCCAGGGCAGCGGCGGCGTTAAGAGCTTCGTAGCGAGTTGGCTCCAGCAGCTCCATCGCGTCTCCGGCAAAGTCTCGATCAAACTGTCGCGCCGGGACCGGCCCCAGTTGCGTGGTCACCAGCACCGGCACCTCTTCGGATCCATAACCGAGGCAGCCGAGTTCCGCCAACTCAAAAGCCACGAACCAACCCTCCATCGACACGCACCTGCGACCCCGTCACATAGGACGCGAGCTCCGAGCACAGGAAGCACGCCACCGCAGCGAACTCGGAGGGTGTGCCATACCGGCCCAGGGGAATCGTCTGTTGCGAACGATGCTTCACGGTCGCCGCGTCGATTCCCTGACGTTCCGCCCGCAGCCGGTCCAGGGCTGCGACCCGTTCGGTGTCGATTCTGCCGGGCAGGACCATGTTCACGGTTACGCCATCGCTGGCCACCTCATCCGCCAGGGTCTTCAGGTATGAGGCCAGGGCGCCTCGGGCCACGTTGGAAATCGCCAAATCCGCTATGGGCTGCTGGACCCCGCTCGAGCCGATGGCGACGATTCGGCCCCAGTGCCTGGATCGCATGCCCGGGAGCAGACGCGCCACCAGGTCGATCTGCCGGAAAAGCATGGTGGCCAGACCGGACAGCAGCAGACCCTCCGCAAGGTCGACCGCCGGCGCCGGCGGCGGTCCCCCGGAATTGAGGACCAGAATGTCGGCCCCGCCGAAGGCCTGCTCCGCCGCCGATACCGTGTTCTCGATCGAGGTGGGATCGGCTAGGTCGAGGCCCACCCCGACCGCCCTGGGCAACTCGCTCGCCAAGCGCTGGGCCAGGGCTTGGCGACGCCCGGCGATCACGACGTTGGCACCCTCCCTGCCGAGCATGGTGGCGACGGCTGCTCCCAGTCCCGACGTCGACCCAGCCACTATCGCGGTATGCCCTTCAAGTCCCAGATCCATGTCAATTACCTCGTACAGGCCAGGGCCGGTCAGGGCTGGAGGCAAAGGCCTGTGCCGACCCGCCCCACCGCCAGTTGCGACGTCTCTCGCGTAGCTCATGCACCGTGCGGGCCCGCGGCAAGCCGGTGGGGCGACGGTGGCCGCTGGCGCTCGAGCCAGGCCGCGGACCGCCCAACTGGCTCCCAGGGAGCCCACCTGCTGGCACGGCCGTCAGGTCAATCGGTAAAGGTGATGCCAGACTGGTCGAACTGGGCATCGGTGCGGGTCCGCTCATCCAGGTACCCCGTCGTCCGGCGCTGTGGACGGGGGCTCAGGGTTGCTCGCGCCCGAGCCCCAGATGTCGCCGATCGTATAGCCCTCGGGAAAGGGGTCGTCCGGATCCAAGACGTAGCGGGCATGGCCCGTCACGTAGGCACGCCCGCTGATCCTGGGAACCACCGCTGATCTGCCGTGCACCGTGGTCTCCGCCACCAGCTGGCCGGTGAAGACGGTGCCGAGGACGCCCTCGTGCCGGAAGGCCTGGCCCAGTGCCAGCTCACCACGAGCATGGAGGCTGGCCATCTTGGCACTGGTACCGGTGCCGCATGGGGACCGGTCCAGGGCCCCTGTCCAACTGTCCGGCCGGCGCCAATCCAAAACCCCAGTAGAGACCACGACCGCATTGCGCAGGTCCGCGTGGGGCCCGCTCGGCGGGCCTGAGAGCAAGGCGATCGTGGGGCCGATGAGCTGAGGGTGGTCAGGATGGATTTGAGGCGCCTGTTCCCTGGTGGCGGCCTTGATCATCTCTCCGACCCGCACCAGCTCCCTGCCGTTGGCGGCGGTCAGGGTGAGACCCAGGGCGGCGGCGTCGGCGATCACGTAGACCATGCCACCCCAGGCCACATCCACCACCACCCGGCCCAACTCGGGGACCTGTACTTCCAGGTCCAGCGCCATAACAAAGCTGGGGACGTTCCGGAAGGTGACCTGCTGGGCATGCCCATGGCTGACCTCGACTTCGACCTCCACCAGGCCCGCCGGTGACTCCAGCAGGAACTCGGTCACCGGCTCGTGAACCTCGACCATCCCCATCTCAATCAGGGCGGTCGCCACGCACATGGTGTTGCTGCCGGACATGGGGGGATACTCAACCTGCTCCAGAATGATGTAACCTGCGGCCGCCCGGGGATCGGTCGGGGGCAGCAGGATGTTGCAGTTGGCAGCTGGGTATCCTCTGGGCTCGCGCAAGAGCCGGAGGCGCACTGCGTCCAAGTTGGCCTCGAAGTAGCGCATCTTCTCGAGCATCGAGCGGCCCGGGACATCGGGCACCCCTCCGATTACCACCCGCCCCGGCTCACCGGCGGCATGGAGATCTATCGCCACCACATCCCTGACAGCCACCACCTACAGCCTCTCAGCCACGCTCTGGCCCTGCAGGAAGAAGAGCAGGTAGTCCGGGCCACCGGCCTTGGTGTCGGTGCCGCTCATGTTGAAGCCACCGAAGGGATGGACGCCCATCAGGGCCCCGGTGGAGCGGCGGTTCAGGTACAGGTTGCCGACGTGGAGGCGGTCTGTGGCGTAGGCCAGCCGCTCCGGATCGCGGCTGAAATAGGAGCCGGTCAGGCCGTAGTCGGTGCTGTTGGCGATCCGGATGCCGTCCACGAAGTCGCGTGCCCGGATCACCGCCAGCACCGGGCCGAAGATCTCCTCCCGAGCGATGCGCGCATCGGGGGCGACCCCGCCGAAGATGGTCGGCTCGATGAGGTGGCCCTCACCGGGGATCCGGCAGCCACCGCCAGCTCCACCTGCTCTCTTCCGGCCGCGGCATGGCGACCGACCAGCTCTCCCGGATGGGCGGGGTTGAAGGACTCGACCCAGGCGCCGGTCGCCACTTCGGAACCCCCGATCAGGCGTGGATAGCTGCGCCCGAGCCGGTCGTGGACCAACCTCAGCGCGGCCTCGAAGTCGCGCCGGTTGGGAGCCTGCGAGAAGTCCAGGCCGGGCTCGTTGCGAAACGGGTGGATGATCATCAGCCGTTCTCCTGATCTTTGAATTTCAGTTGCTGGCCCGGCCTCAGCGCCGCACCGCGTTGCGGGCCAGGAAGAGGACGTTGGCCGGCCGCTCCGCCAGCCGCCGCATGAAGAATGGATACCAGTGGGGCCCGTACGACGTGGCCACCAGCACCGTGTAGCCGCGGGCCAGCAGCGAGCGCTGCAACTGGGGCCGCACCCCGTACAGCATCTGGAACTCGAAGCGGTCCTTGCCAATCCCCCGGCCGGCCACGAAGTCGATGGCGTGCTCGATCATCTGCTCGTCATGGGTGGCGATGGCGGTGTATCCGGCCCCCAGCAGGGCGGCCTCCATGAGCCGCACATAGCTACGGTCGACATCGCTCTTGTTGGGGAACGCGACTTCCCGGCTCTCCAGGTAGGCGCCCTTGACCAGCCTCAGGTTGGGAGCCAGCGGCAGCAGCGAGTCCAGGTCGGCGGCGGTCCGGTACAGGTAGGACTGCAGCACCATCCCCACGTTCTCGTAGCCCCGCTCGCGCAGCCGGCGGTAGATCCGCAAGGTGGCCTCGACATGGCTGGACTCCTCCATGTCGATTCGCATGGTCAGCCCCAGGCCCCGGGCCACGTCCAGCAGCTGAGCCATGTGCGTCTCGGCCAGGTCCTCGGCGATGTCCAGCCCCAGCAGGGTCAGCTTGATCGCGACGTTCGCCCGCAGCCTCTCTCCCGCCAGCCGGTCGAGCAGGCGTTGGTAGTCCTCGACCGCGCGGCTGGCGTCGGCCTCGCTTGAGACCGCCTCTCCCAGCTCGGTGGCGTTGCACTTGAAGCCCTGCTGGTTGAGGCCGCGAATCACCTCGACGCACTGGTCCAGAGTCTCACCGGCCACGAAGCGGGAGGCTCCCAGCCCCATCCCGTACCGGTTCATGAAGCGCTCGGTCACCCGGTTGCCGGCGGCGGCGAGAATCGCGGTCCTGGCGGCGGCATTCAACGACGGCAACTCAAAGGCCTCCTTCATAGCCAAGGCTCCTCACAGTGTCACTGTGAACAAGGGAGCGCCCAGCATCGCCTCGTCAATCTCAACTCCCAGCCCCGGACCGGAGGCGACCCGGCCCCTCCCGTTATCAGAGCGCGGCTGGTAGCCCGCGATGTGCTCATTGGTCCAATCGTTCATGAAGGACACGGCGAAGAGGGAGTCGGGCGGAACCCCCGCCGCCAGCTGGCTGACCGCCGCCGTGGTCAGGTCCCCGCCCCAGGTGTCTTCGATCGTGAGCCGGATCCCCAGCTCCACGGCCGCGTCACGCAGGAGCCGAGCCTTGCTCAGACCGCCGACCCGCCCGAGCTTCAGATTGATATGGTCCATCGCTTCCAGAGAGGCCGCCCGGGTAAGTGCCGCGAGGTCCACGATCACCTCGTCAAGCACCATCGGCAGGTTGGTGAGATGGCGGATCGCCAGACACTCCTCCAGGGTGGGACAAGGCTGCTCCAGGAGAATCCTTTCCAAGCCCTCCAGATGGCGTACGGCGACGATCGCGTCCTGCCGCCGCCAGCCCCCGTTCGCGTCCGCGATGATGGCGTCCTCGGCAGAGGTGGCTGCCACGATCGTCGCAGCCCGGAGCGCGTCAAGCTCAGGCGCTCCCCCCAACTTCAATTGAAACCGGTGGATCCCGAGCTCCCGCTGTCGCCCCACGAAGCTGGCCATCACCTCGGGCTCGGCCATTGGCACTGCCACATAGAGGGGCAGGTCCGCCTGCAGCACTCCTCCCAGCAGCGTCGCCACCGAGCATCCAGTCGCCTTGCCGAGGATGTCCCAGCAGGCGATGTCCACGGCACTCTTCGCATATAGGTGCCCGCGCAGGGCCCCCTCCATCCGGGCCCACACCGCGGCCAGGTTGGTCGCATCGGTCCCCAGGAGCCCTGGAGCCAGCGCTGCCAAGGCGGCCCGGGCCCCCTCGGCGAATCCGGGGAGGTAGGTAGGGCCGAGCGGGCAGGTCTCTCCGTACCCTAGGTACCCGTCACGAGTCTGGAGACGCACGACCGTACTGGGAAGTCTCGAAACCACCCGCCCCGAAGACATCACGTAGTCCCCGTGGGCGTAGGAGAGCGTGTAGCCGAAGACATCGACGCGGGCCACGTCCAAACCGGTCACAGCATTCTCCGAGCCCCGCCTCGAGGGTGCGCTTTGGGGCCGCGCACAACCCGCCAGCGATACGGTCTCATCGTCGCAACCCTCCAGGACGTGTTGTAGGAGTCGGTGGTTCCGCGTGAAGGCACAGCCAGCTCCCCAAATCCGCCCGCTCGGGAACAGCCAGGGGTATCTGAGCGAAGCTCATTGGTCCCGTGTTTTTCGGGTCACTCGCAGGCCCGTCAAGCCGCGCGGATCCGGGGTTCGCAGGCACCGGGTTCTGGCCATTCTCTTCAGGCCCTGGGCTTGGCTCGTGCGGTTGAGCTAGGGGCCGTTCGCTGGGTGGCCTCGTCGCCGGGGGCAGGGTTCTCCTGGTGACGGTAGGCATCGGCCAGCCGCTGATAGGCTCCCTCCAGGTGGTGGGCAATCATCTTTTGGGCTCGGTCCAGGTCACCCTGGGCCAAGGTCTCGACCAATTCCTCGTGCTCACTGCCGTAGATGTACTGGAAGTCGGGATTGGCCATGTTGCGCCAGACCAAAAAACGCAGAATGTGCGGCCGCAGGAGCACCCAGGAGTCGTAGAGACGCTCATGCCGCGCGGCGCGATAAATCAGGTCGTGGAAGGTTATGTCCAGTTCCGCATACTGGTGCTCGCTGTGCAGGGTGCTGCCAACCGGGCCACGGGCGGCCACCTCTCGCATGGCCGCCAGGTCCTCTGCGGTGGCGCGTTCCATGGCTAGGCGAACCGCCAGCCCCTCAAGGGTGACCCGAAGGCTGTAGACCTCCTCTATGTCACGGAGGGCGATGGAGGCGACCACGGCCCCGTGCCGGGGGCGGAGGGTGAGGAGCCTTTCGGAGCCGAGTCGGCTGAGGGCATCTCGGATCGGGCTGCGGCTCACTCTCATGGTGGCTGACAGATCAGCCTCTCGAAGGCGCTGACCAGGGCTCAGCGCCCCGGTCACGATGGCTTCCCGCAGGCGGTCGGCAACCTCGTCCCCCAAGCTGCGACTTTCAATCGCCTCGACAGCCGCAAGTTCCGAGTCGGTGCGAGCCATGACTGATTGCGCATTGTATACAGAAGACGACATTGGGTCAAGAGGCGCGTGCTCTCGCGCCGGCCCCCTGCTGGAGCGGATGGAGACGCCACTCTTGGTTGCGTGCCCGCTGGCATCCAACCGTTCCGGCGCAAGCTGGCGGACTGGCAGGCCTTGGCCAGGGGGCGCACGGCACGCAGATTGACAGCCCGCGGAATCAGGCGACAGGTTGGCCCGAATGTTAGACCAGCGCAGCTAGTGCGCCCGGGAAGCTGGGCCCGACCACGGCCCAGCGCCGGTCATTTTGATGGCAGCCTCAGGCAGTCTCCGCCGGCGGGTCCGCCATCTCCTGCACCGGGTCGGTCGAGATGGGCCGATCTCCGGTCCCCCCGGCCCCCTCTGGGCGTCCTCG
>DATKSV010000102.1:0-16131 GCA_035531535.1 Candidatus Nanopelagicaceae bacterium
CCACCACCGAGTTGCCCTGGTCGACCAGCCGGTGCAGGACTTCCAGCAGCCGGCCCACGTCCTCGAAGTGGAGCCCAGTGGTGGGCTCGTCCAGGATGTACAGAGTCCTCCCGGTGCTGCGGCGGGAGAGCTCGGTGGCTAGCTTCACGCGCTGCGCCTCGCCGCCGCTGAGCTGGGTGGCGGGCTGCCCCAAGTGCACGTAGCCCAGCCCCACGTCGGCCAGGGTCTGCAGTTTGCGGGCGATCCCGGGCTGGTTGCGGAAGAGCTCCAGCGCCTCCGCCACCGAGAGGGCAAGCACATCGGCGATGGAGTGGCCCTTGAAGCGCACCTCGAGCACTTCTTGGGTGTAGCGCTGGCCCTTGCAGACCTCGCAGGTGACGTAGATGTCGGGAAGGAAGTGCATCTCGATCTTGATCAGGCCATCGCCCTCACAGGCCTCGCAGCGGCCGCCCCGGACGTTGAAGGAGAACCGGCCTGGGCGATAGCCCCGGACCCTGGCCTCGGGCAGCTGGGCGAACAGTTCCCGGATGGGGGTGAACAGTCCGGTGTAGGTGGCCGGATTGCTACGGGGAGTTCTCCCAATCGGCGCCTGGTCAACATCGACAACCTTGTCCAGTTGGTCCAACCCATCGATTGCCCGGTGCGCGCCGGGGCGCTGTCTGGCGGAGTAGAAGTACTGGGCGCAGCGCCGATACAGGATGTCGTTGATGAGCGTGCTCTTGCCCGAGCCGCTCACGCCGGAGACGCCCACGAAGCACCCCAGCGGGATGGCCACGTCGAGGTCCTTGAGATTGTTGGCGCGGGCTCCTCGGATCAGAAGCCTGTTCAGCGACCGGCGGCGGCGTTTGGGGACTGCGATCGCACGGCGACCGGTCAAGTACTGACCGGTGACCGACTCGGGCGTGGCCATCACCTCGTCCACGGACCCCGCCGCCACCACCAGGCCGCCATGCTCGCCAGCGCCCGGGCCCATGTCCACCACGAAGTCGGCGCTCCGGATGGTCTCCTCATCGTGCTCGACCACGACCACGGTGTTGCCCAGATCACGAAGCCGGAATAGCGTCGACAGGAGCTTGGCGTTGTCCCGCTGGTGGAGCCCGATGCTGGGCTCGTCGAGAATATAGAGGACCCCGGTCAGCCGGCTCCCAATCTGGGTGGCGAGGCGGATTCTCTGGGCCTCTCCGCCCGACAGAGAGGCGGCTCCGCGGTCCAGGGTCAGGTACTGCAGGCCCACGTCGCAGAGGAACCCAAGCCGTTCCCTGATCTCCTTGAGCACCCGGCGGGCGATCTCCTGCTCGCGGGATGGCAGATCCCAGCCATCCAGAAGCAGCAGAGCCCGGTCGACCGGCAGGGCGCAGAAGTCCATGATCCCGGCTCCGGCTACGGTCACCGCCAGGAATTCCGGGCGCAGGCGCTGGCCACGGCAGGCGGGGCACGGGCGCTGCATCATCAGCTTCTCGATCGAGTCCTTGACGGTCTCGGACTCAGTCTCCCGGTAGCGCCGCTCCAGATTGGGAATCACCCCCTCGAACTTGGCCAGGTAGTGGTGTTCCCGTCCCCGGCTGGTGCGCATGGTCATGGGCACCGTCTGGCCCGGTTTGAGGCCGTAGAGGATGAGGTCCTGCTGGGCCTGGCTGAGCTTGCTCCAGGGACGTTCGAGGGGGACCCGATGCTGGCGCGCCACCGCCTGGATGAGCTCGTCCATCCACTGTTGGGCCGGGCCCCAGCTCCAACCTGAGACGGCCCCGCCCGCGATGGAGCGCTCGGGGTCGCTGATCAGAGCCTCCGGGTCGACCTCCAGCTTGGCGCCCAGGCCGGTGCAGTCCGGACAGGCCCCATGGGGATTGTTGAAGGAGAAGTTGCGAGGTTGCGGCTCCTCCATCGAGATCCCGTCGTAGACGCACGCAAAGCGCTGTGAGAACAGCATGTCATCGCGCTTTCCGGCCGCCTCCGCGGCCGCCACCACCACCGTCCCTCCGGAGAGGTCGGACGCCTGCTCGCACGACTCCCGCAGCCGGGAGATGGCGGCGGGGTCGACCATCAGGCGATCGACCACGATCTCGATGTCATGCTTGTAGCGCTTGTCGAGGGGGGGCACCTGATCCAACTCGTAGACCACACCGTCCACCCGGGCCCGGACGTAGCCCTGACGGCGCGCGGCGTCGATGATCGTCTGGTGCTCACCCTTGCGCCCCTGGATCATCGGGGCCAGGATCAGGATCCGCTCCCCTTCGGGCAACTTCGCCACCTGGTCGGCGATCTGCTCAACTGTCTGGCGGGAGATCTCCCGGCCGCACTTGGGGCAATGAGGGTGGCCGACCCGAGCATAGAGCAGCCGCAGGTAGTCGTAGACCTCAGTGACGGTGCCCACGGTGGATCGTGGGTTGCGGCCAGCGCCCTTCTGGTCGATCGAAATCGCGGGAGAGAGCCCGTCAATGTGGTCCACGTCGGGCTTCTCCATCTGCCCCAGGAACTGCCTCGCGTAGGCCGAGAGCGACTCTACATAGCGGCGCTGGCCCTCGGCGTAGATGGTGTCGAAGGCCAGCGAGGACTTGCCCGAGCCGCTCAGCCCGGTGATCACGGTCAGCTGGTCCCGCGGGATGTCGATGTCAACATCCCGAAGGTTGTGCTCGCGGGCGCCGCGTACCGACACGAATGCCTGAGCCATGGCCAAAAGCGTAGCTGGTGGCGGCGCGGGACGGGCCCGGCGACCTGCGAGACTGGCAGGCGATGACCACCAGCCCGGCTTCCCCAGGGGCACCTGCTCGGATCCAGCGGTGGCCAACGCTAGTCCAGCTGGCAGAGCAGATCCGCCAGCGCCAGGTCTCCCCGATGGAGGCAACTCAGGAGGCGCTGCGGAGGATCGACCGGTTCAATCCGCGCCTCAACGCGTTCGTTAGCGTGTCGGCGGAGCTGGCTCTGGCCCAGGCGGCGGAGTCGGAGTCCCGCCTGCGCCGGGGTGAAGGCGGGCCGCTGGAGGGCGTCCCGCTCGGGATCAAGGACAACACGGCCGTAGCCGGCTTCGCCACCACCAGGGGATCTTGGGCCACCAGTCCCGACCTCGAGACAGCTGACGCCGAGGTGGTCCTGCGACTCCGCCGAGCTGGCGCCATCATCGTCGGCAAAACCAACCTCCCCGAGCTAGGAGCCATCCCGGTGACCGAGAGCAACCGCTTGGGGGCCTGCCGGAACCCCTGGGACCTACGCCTCTCTCCGGGAGGTTCGAGCGGTGGGTCGGCCGCCGCCGTGGCCTCGGGCATGGTCCCCGCCGCCCAGGGCAACGACGGCGGCGGGAGCCTGCGGATCCCCGCCTCCTGCTGCGGAGTCTTTGGACTGAAGCCGTCCAGAGGGCGTCTATCCCTCAGCCCCGGTCCGGGCGATGCTGGGGCCGGTCTCGTCAGCCCGGGCTTTCTCACGGTCACGGTGGCAGACATGGCGACGCTTTTGGACGAGACCGCGGGACGGGCGCCCGGGGATCCTTATTTCGCGCCCGCCCCGACGACACCATTCTGCGCGGCCTTGAGCCGGCCTGGCCCGCGTCTTAGGATCGGCTGGAGCCTGCTTCCACCGGTGCCCGCCCCCATCGATCAAGGCTGCCAGACCGCCGTCCTGGTTGCGGCCCGGATGCTGGAGGAGCTGGGCCATCATGTGTCTGAGGTGGACCCCGGCTGGCAACGACCAGGGCTGGCGCTGGACTTCCGCACCATCTGGGCGGCGGGGATGCAAGCCACCCTCATCAGCCTCGACGCCTGGTCTCAAGGGAATCCGCGCGTGGAAGCTCACATCGCCGCTCTCGGCGAGTTGGGAGCACAGACGTCCAGCGGCGACCTGCTTATGGCCCAGGCGCGGCTCCAGGTCTATTCACGTCAGGTGGCGGATCTCTGGCAACACTACGACCTTGTCCTCACCCCCACCCTGGCCCGGCTCCCACTGGAGGTAGGCGAGCTGTTCCGGGAGTCCTCCGGCGACCCCATGGGGCCGATGGCCAAGGCGGACTCCTTCACACCTTTCACCCCACTCTTCAACATCACCGGACAGCCAGCCGCGTCCCTGCCGGTGCACTGGGAAGGTGAAATCCCGGTCGGAGTCCAGTTGGTGGGACGCCTCTACGACGAAGCCTCCCTGCTGGCGGTGTGCCAGGAGCTGGAGGAGGCAAGTGGCTGGCCGCTGCGGGCACCGGCCGAGCCACCGCCGGGATAGTCCGCCGGTCAGGCCAGCTTCGCCTCCAGGAAGATGTCGATGCCCTTGAGCGCCTTCGACATCGGGCAGTTGACCTTGGCGTCGTGAGCGAACTCCAGGAACTTCGCCTCGTCGAGCCCGGCGACGTCGGCAACCGTGGTGAGATCGATTCGGCTCACGTGATAGCCGTCCTGGCCATGGTCTAGATGCACTGCGGCGATGGTTTCCATGGTCTTGGGCTCGTGGCCCGCCTGCTTCAAGGCAACCGAGAGCGCCATGGTGAAGCAGCTGGCGTGCGCGGAGGCCAGCAGCTCCTCGGCGTTGGTGCCTGGTTCGGCGTCGAAGCGAGACTTCAGCGAGTAGGTCGCGGTGAAGGCCCCGCTCTCCGGGTGGATGGTGCCGCCGCCGCCGGCGTTGTTGGGGGCCCAGCCCACCCTGGAAGTTCTGACGATCATCACTGCTCCTCCTTGATATGTGGTCGAACTCAACCCCGCGCCCGTGTTTGTGAAGCGTAGCTGACCCCGGGCTGATGACGTTGCATAGGGACTCCTCGAGTGCTCTGGTGAGTCGACCACAGATGGCCGGACCAGGCCAGAGAACCTGACTTCGACAGCGGCTGCGAGCGAACGCAGCAGCTCGGGATACCGCGGTCGGCCATCGAGATGGCGCGCGGGCCGGGAAGCGGCAGCCCGGTACACGACCTACCGCCGAGACCGGTGGCCCCGCTCAACCGGACAAGTGCTAACGTTCCCGCATGCGTGATCTCGCCAGTGTCGTAGCCGACCCCGGCTGCTGTGTCCCGGAGGGCATCGCCCCTGATCGGGTGGTCGCGCCGGATGATGCGACCCTGGCTCTCATGGCCAAGGCCCTAGGGCACCCAGTCAGGATTCGGATCCTTCGCCTCTTGCTGGAGCGTCGGTCCTGCATGACCAGTGAAATGGTGGCTGAACTCCCTCTCGCCCAGTCCACCATCTCGGAGCATCTTCGGGTGCTGCGAGAGGCCGGGTTGATCCAGGGCGAGATCGAAGGACCCCGTACCTCCTACTGCGTCTCCGCGTCCGGGCTGGCCACCCTTCGAGCTGGGATCGATTCTCTCTGAGCGGGATCGCGGCTGACCTCGGAGGGGCCCTGGTGGGCCCGCATTTCAGACGCTTGGCAGCAACCCTTGCTAGCGGGCATTGTCGGTCTGCGAGAATCGCTCGTCCGCTCGACCTGGGCCGGGTGCAAGTTCAGGAGTGAGCGCTCTGGACGTGTCGGCCTTCGACCCGGCCATGTGCTGTTCAACCGCCGTAGGTGGCCCCGGCGTTGACCCCGCCCTGGCCAGATTCGCCGCCCGCGATGGGATTTATGGGTAGCTGGGATATCCGGCTGCAACGGCTGAGAGCCAAGGCGCTCGACACCCTGAATCCCATAGGCGCCCTTGTGGGCCACTTTGCAGCTGGGAGCTTGGAGACATGGCCCGGCGTCGGTAAGTTGAGTCTGGCTAGAGCCCGAGCTGGAGAAGGCCCCCAGCCACCCCTGTTCTGCCCTGGTCCGACCCGTCTCCATGGCAACGGTTCGCGGCGGCAGCACCTGCCCAGCGCGCGCCTTAGTTATCCGGTCGAGCCCGGCCCCGACTCCTGCGCCGCCGGCCTGTTCTACGGGAAATACAGGAATCGTACATCGTCGATATGCGATATACTGCTGCCCGGGCCTTTCTGGGCCAATCTGTGATTTCAGGAGTTAGAAGTGGAAGTTAAGGTTTTCGACCCTGCGATGTGCTGCTCAACCGGGGTGTGCGGGCCCAAGGTCGACCCGGCCCTGGCACGCTTTGCCAGCGATCTGGAGTGGCTCGCGGGCCAGGGAGTCGAGGTGACCCGGTTCAACCTCAGCCAGGAGCCCGGAGCGTTCGTTTCCTCGGCTCCGATCAGCGAGTTGCTCCAGCTCTCCGGAGAGGCTGCGCTTCCGGCGGTCATGGTCGCCGGTGAGGTCAAGTCCTCCGGCCGCTACCCGGTCCGACCCGAGTTGGCCCAGTGGGCTGGGGTCCCCGCCAGCGCGGTGGCAGCCGTCGAAACGAGGGTGCCAGTACCCGTGGCGGCCGCACCCTCGCAGTCGTGCTGCGGCGGCGACTCCGCGGCTCAGTCAAGCTGCTGCTAGGAGTGGAACTGGTGCTCAACTCGATTCTGGACACGCCGACCCGCTTCCTATTCTTCACTGGCAAGGGTGGCGTGGGAAAGACATCGCTCTCCTGCGCGGTGGCGGTGACCTTGGCTGACCGGGGCGCCAAGGTGTTGCTTGTGAGCACCGACCCGGCATCTAACCTCAGTGAGGTCCTGGGCACCAATCTGGGCAATGAGCCCCAGGCAGTGCCCGGGGTCGACCGGCTCTGGGCGCTGGACATCGACCCCATGGCCGCCGCCGCCGCCTACCGTCAGCGCGTGGTCGGCCCCTACCGCGGCGTGCTGCCCGACAAGGTGGTGGAGGGAATCGAGGAGCAGCTGTCCGGCTCCTGCACCGTGGAGATCGCCGCCTTCGACCAGTTCACCGGCCTACTGGCTGATCCGGCCGACTTCCACCACGTCATCTTCGACACCGCTCCCACGGGCCACACTCTCCGCATGCTGGCCCTACCCGGGGCTTGGACAAGCTACCTCGACACCAATGAGGTCGGGGTAACCTGCGTCGGACCGCTCTCCGGTCTGACTCAGCAGCGCGCCCGATACCGGGAGGCACTCAACGTCCTCTCGGACCCCGCCCTGGCAACCCTGGTGCTCGTCACCAGACCGGACACCGGGGCTCTGGCCGAAGCTTCCCGGGCCAGCGGCGAACTGGCCGACACCGGGCTGCGCAATCAGCTGTTAGTGGTCAATGGAATCTATCCAGGAAATCCGCTGGGGTCCGTGTCGGATGCCACGGCCATCGCCTTCGCCAAGCGACAGGACGATGCTTTGGCTTCGATTCCATCCAACCTCCAGGGTCTCGACCGAGAGTCGGTGGGGCTCATGGACACGCCACCGCTCGGAATCGGAGGCCTGCGACGCCTGCTGCAGCCGCGCCTGGCGAGAGCAGCAACGGATGCAGGGGCCAGCCGCGCGGAGCTCGCTGCCGCCCCGGACCCGGGTCTGGCCGCGCTGGTGGATGCGATCGCGCGTAAGGGGCAGGGCCTGGTGATGACGATGGGCAAGGGAGGTGTCGGCAAGACCACCATCGCGGCCTCGATCGCGGTCGCCGTCGCTCGCCGGGGGGTCCCGGTCATCCTCTCCACCACCGATCCCGCCGCCCA
Source organism: Candidatus Nanopelagicaceae bacterium (assembly GCA_035531535.1). GTDB lineage: Bacteria > Chloroflexota > Dormibacteria > Aeolococcales > Bog-877 > AG-12. The sequence continues at coordinate 7,442 of DATKSV010000102.1, forward strand.
CCTGAGCCGCGTTCTGGGCGACCCCGCCACCCTGCCGACCAATCTCACAGTGGAGCGCATCGATCCCGTGGCGGCCACGGCGGCGTACACCTCTGAGGTTCTTGCCAGCGCTGGGGCAGGGCTGGAGGCCTCCGCCCACGACGTGCTGGTCGAGGATCTCCGGTCTCCCTGCACAGAGGAGATCGCTGTGTTCCGAGAGTTCGCCTCAACTGTGGCCCGGGCCAAGGAGAGTGTGGTGGTCCTAGACACCGCTCCGAGCGGCCACACCCTGCTCCTGCTGGATGCCGCCCGCAGCTTCCAGCGTGAGGTCAGCCGTCAGTCGGCCGAGGTTCCGCGCGAAGTCGAGGCTTTACTCGACCGCCTGGCGGACCCAGACTTCACCAGAATTCTGGTGGTTACCCTGGCCGAGCCCACTCCGGTGCACGAAGCGGAGGATCTTCAGGAAGACCTCCTGCGGGCCGGCATCCGGCCGGCGGCCTGGGTGGTGAACCAGAGCATGCTGGCGACCGGAACTGCTGACCCCATCCTCGCCGCCTTGGCCCGGCACGAGGCACGCTGGATTGATGAGGCCGCCAGGATAGGGGGCGCCGTGGCGCTCGTCGCCTGGCAGACAGCGCCGCCGGTCGGGTCTGATGGACTGCTCGCACTGGTGGCCGCCGAGCCCGCACTCGCTCTGGCTCGATAGCCCTGCTGGCAGTTATCCGGGCACGGCGTTTCCCGATCTGCCATTCAATGTGGACGTCCAAGTCATGATCAGAGCGGAGGTGTTGCACGCCTCGACCTGTGGCTCCAGCGGTGCCCCGGGGCCCGGGGCCGAGGGCATGCCGGAGACACTGGCTAGCGATTTGCGATGGCTCGCTGATTGGCGGCGGGATGTTTTCGAGTACAGCCCGGCCCGGCAGCCGGGCGCCTGCGCCGCCAGTACCGAGATCGCCGCCCTGGTCACGGAGCGGGCCGGCGACTGCCTGCCGGCGGTTGGGGTGGACGGGGTGATTCCGTCTACCGGCGCTGATCCGACCCGTGTCGAGCTCGGGGACTTTGCGCTGCGCACGAGCGCGTCGGTAGGCCTCCGACCAAGACCATGACATTGCCGAAGCCGACTTGCACTGGGGCCAGCTGCTGCGGCTGCGAGGTGGACCGAGCGGGTCTAGGTCGGCAGGGACGTCGGTTGACCTGATGCCCCTCCCCGCCTGCTGGCACTCGAGCTAACGCTGTGGCCCTGACCGTCCAGTTACGGGGCCTGGCCTCTTGGTTGAGGGTCCTCGCAATCGCCACATCCTGAGCCAACGGGAACGCTCGTGGCTGCTCCGCAGCCACCGGACGGATCGTCCCCGCTGGCGTCTACCGCCTCGTCTGGACAGCCCGATCCCACCAGGCGCAATCGTCGGTTCGAACATCGATGGTCAGCGCACTAGCCGAGCCAACCCGGGGCGACCGTGGGAGTCACGCGGGCGGTCCGGGTGGATTCACGGTCGCGCCAGATCGTCCCTCGACGATAGTCTCCGGAAAGCATCCTCCCGGGGGTCAATTTGAGAAGTCGAAGGTGGCGTACGAGCCGGAGGGTGGGCGGGCGACGGCCCGGCTGAGGCTCGTGGCCACCCCACCGCGTCCCTCGGCCTTGGGATACGTCTCATGGCGCCGGTCGCGGGCCCCCGCGACCGGCGCATCCTGGGCCAAGACAGTGCTGGCTGCTGGGGAACTGATGCAACCGTTGGCCTCCGCTACCCGAGGTGGCTCACGCTGGCTGATGCCGGTGATCGCCTGGTCGTCTTCCCGGGAGTTAGTCAAGTCGTGGAATCCGCATTGCCTCCCCCACCGGTAGACGCTCCGTCACAGATGTAGGGGCGTCCGGGGTCGGGCGCACGATCATGTGAGGTGAGGTGGGCCAGGGACTCGGTGGGTAGGTGGGTGGCATTTCAGGCCGGACTTCATCTCTCCCATGGGCCGGAAGTCCGGCGCGGTAGCCCTTGCTTTGGTCTGTCCGCTGCTAGGGTTCCACTGTTCTCGACCCCGAGCGAGCAAGCGTGGTGTGGTTACGTACGGCTTGACGTTGAGGCGGTGGTGGCGGAGCATCGGGACATTGCAGCGAGCTGACGAGGGACCGGCTGACCGACCTGATCACTGGCCCACGCTCTGTATGTCTCGGAGATCCGCTGTTCCTGACAATGGGCTCTTGGGCACGCGCGGGCCGGCTGTCATGGCGGGCAGGGGCGGAATGGCGAAGGTCGGGAAGCTAACTCGGACCGGCTTTGGTAGCCGGGTGTGGCGGAGAGCGCATCCTCGGGTTGACTGGCCACTCGCCATTCACACCGGGCGTGCGGACTAGGACCGGGATCAGATCCGCTCTTGGTCCCGACTTGGCTACGGATCAGCGCGCTTCCGGACCGGGGCCTGATCCCCGCAGGAGGGGCGTCGGCAGCAGCCCCAGATCCACTCGCCAGCCGCTATCGGAACCGGCTGGGAAGCTCCACCCCAGCTGGAGACTAAGCCCCTGGGCCATAGCCTCAACTCCCTTCAGCGTGCTGCCCTGTGCCACCAGCGCGGTAACCGCAACCGCCGGGCGCTCACTCGCGCTAATCCTGAGCGTTGACTGGGCTCCCGGCTGCCCGACCACCCAGGCCTCGCCCACCTTGCCAACGCGGACCCCATCGGCCTTCCGGCCAGGGGCGAGCGGACAGCTCCTCACCTCGACCGTGAGCTGGGCTGGACCGGAGGCAGGCTCCGAAGCGATCGAGTAGGACACGAGCAAACCCTTGGGGCCGACTCGGATCGACTTGCGAAGCGTGAGCTCTCCCGCCTGACTCCAGAGTTCCACTCCCTCCGCCTCCACCCGGTACTCATAGGGCTGGTCGAGCCACCGTCCATTGAGGGAGTCCCTAAGTGCCCCGATCTCAATGTGGTCGAATTCAAGGCCGGTGCCACCGGCCACCGTCGGGGCTGCCAGCGGTGCCAGCTCCAGCTCCGCACCGGGCAGCGCCTCTCCAGCTTCTGGCAGGTGGTAGGACTCCTGGTGCCGGCCCATGACCGCGACCAGATTGGCTTCGCCATCCCAGCTGATCAGATCCACCACCTGACCGCCGAGCTGGGGGGAGATCGTGGCGTACCCCCAGGGTCCCTGCAACCTCACCTCGTCGAACCCATCGGCGTCGAAGTCGGCCACCTCGATGCCAAGCTCGGCAACCGCTCCGAGGGCCTGGTTGGCGGCGCTCTCCGCGCGCACCAGGTGCTGCCACAGCGCCAACCGCAGGAAGGTGAGGTAGGCGCCTCCGAAGGTTCCGTGCCAGTAGGCGCAATTGCACTGGGCCAGATGGAGCTCCTCCACCGCCTCTGGCGGGCTGCCGGCGAGCTCCACCCTTCGGCTGACTCGCAGCATCGCCTGGTGGAGGCGGGCGACCTCGGGGTACTTGGCGAGAAAGCCCTGCCACGGGGCACCGCGCAGGTAGGGCAGGATGACCATCGGGTCGGACCGGCGCAGCCGGCTGAGGGCACCTTCCAGGTGCCGCCGGGCAGGCGTGGGCAGGGCCCAGACCATCATCTCGTCATAGCTGCATGAGGGCACATGGACCCGCCCCTTGGGGGCCACCGCCGCCTCCTCCCCGAGCTGAACTGCCCGTAACCAACCCTCGTCCTGGGCTCCTTCCACGGCGCTCAGGAAGCGCTCCATCCAGCCCCGCTGGTAGACCTGGCGGTGGGTGTGCGGCCACTCTCCGAACTTCTCCCCATCGTCGGCGTAGACCATCAAGCCCCCGGGTTGGCCCTTCCTGATCTCGGCCAGCACCGCTTCCGGGTGGCCGTAAGGGATGAGATAGCGGAGCTGCCGGCTGGCCGGGAACAGCTGCACCGTCTCGCCCTCGAAGTCGGTCAAAAAGGCGCCCTCGAGGTGTTCCTGGGGTACGCCCACGGCCAACAGGCTGGAGTCGTCGATGACGGTGTAGACAACTCCCGACTGGGCCAGAGTCCGAGCCAGCTCCGGCTCCCACACCCGCTCGGTCAGCCAGAGCCCCTGGGGCGCAGCCTGGTAGGAGGTGCGCAGGTGATTCGACAGCCGCTCTATCTGGGAGCCTCGGTCGCGCTCGGGGATGGAGGCCAGGATCGGCTCCTCCATCCCTCCGGTGAGCATCTCGACCTGTCCGGAATCGATCAACTTCCGAAGCAAGCGGGTAACCTCGGGGGCGTTCGCCTCCAACCAGCGCAACAGGCACCCCGAGTAATGCAGCGTCCAGGGCACCTGGGGGTGCTTTGAGATGGTCTCCAGGAAAGGCAGATAGCAGCGTCGGGTGGCATGCCGCATCACCGCCTCCAGGTTGCCGACCGGCTGGTGGAAATGGACCACCAGCGCCAGCTTCCTCGGGGCCTCAGGCACGCCGCATCAGGACCACTAGCGAGCGGGCCGCCACCGGGATCGCATCCCCGGCGTGGTACACGGGCGGCGGTTGATCGATCGCGGGATCGTGGGTGCTCACCTCCAGGTGCCAGCCGTCGCCCCACTCGATCCGGGGCAGCCGGAATTCGACAACCTCGCTGTGAGCGTTGAAGAGGATGCACAGGCTGGCGCCCTTGAGGGCGCGGCCGCGGCTGTCGGTTGCCACGATGGCTGTGCCGTTGAGGAAGACGGCGACAGACTTGACAAACCCCTGCCCCCATTCCTCGTCGGTCATCTCCTCCCCCTGAGGGGTGAACCAGCCGATGTCGGAGACGCCCTGGCCGTGCAGCGGAACGCCCTCGAACCAGCGCCTCCGACGCAGCACCCGATGGTCGTGGCGCAGGCGCACCATCTGCCTTGTGAACTCGAGCAATTCGGAGTTGGCGTCAGCCAATGACCAGTCCACCCAGGAGAGCTCGTTGTCCTGACAGTAGGCGTTGTTATTGCCCTGCTGGGTGCGTCCGAACTCGTCTCCCGCCAGCAGCATGGGGACCCCCTGGGAGAGCATTAGAGTGGCCAGCAGGTTGCGCTGCTGCTGAGCCCTCAGGGCCGTGACCTCGGCGTCCTGGGTATCACCCTCGACGCCGCAGTTCCAAGAACGGTTGTCATCGGAACCGTCCCGGTTGTCCTCGCCGTTGGCCTGGTTGTGCTTGTCGTTGTAGGTGACCATGTCGCGCAGCGTGAAGCCATCGTGGCAGGTGACGAAGTTCAGGCTGGCGAAGGGGCGGCGGCCGTTGGACGCGTACAGGTCGGAACTGCCGGTGAGTCGGTAGGCGAACTCGGCCACCCCCCTCTCGGCGCCGCGCCAGTAGTCCCTGACCGTGTCCCGGTACTTGCCGTTCCACTCCGACCAAAGCGGTGGAAAGTTGCCCACCTGATAACCGCCCTCGCCGACATCCCATGGTTCCGCGATGAGCTTGACCTGGTTGATCACGGGATCCTGCTGGATGATGTCGAAGAAGGCCGACAGCCGGTCCACGTCGTGCAGTTCGCGGGCCAGGGCTGCCGCCAGATCGAAGCGGAAGCCGTCCACGTGCATCTCCTGGATCCAGTAGCGCAGGCTGTCCATGATCAGCTGGAGCACATGCGGGTGGAGCATGTTCAGGGTGTTGCCGGTCCCGGTGTAGTCCATGTAGTGGCGGGGATCGTCCTGGCGGAGCCGGTAGTAGGCGGCGTTGTCCAGACCTCGGAAGCTGAGCGTCGGGCCCAGGTTGCTCCCCTCCGCGGTGTGGTTGTAGACGACGTCGAGGATCACCTCGATCCCCGCCCGGTGTAGTCCTTTGACCATGGTCTTGAACTCGTTGACCTGCTGGCCGCCCTGGCCGGCTGCGCTGTACTGGTTGTGGGGAGCCAGGTAGCAGATCGAGTTGTAGCCCCAGTAGTTGCGCAGTCCCCGCCGCACCAGGGCGTTGTCATGCACGAACTGGTGCACCGGCAGCAGCTCCACGGCGCTCACGCCCAGGCGGTGCAGGTGGTTCAGCACCGCCGGGGTGGTCATGCCGGCGTAGGTGCCGCGCAGCTCCGGAGCCACCCCGGGATGGAGTTTGGTGAGGCCTCGGACATGGGCCTCGTAAACCACCGTCTCGTGCCATGGTGTGCGGAGCTGCTGATCTCCCTCCCAGTCGAACTCGGGGTCGACCACCACCGACCGAGGCATGGCCGCCAGGGAGTCGCTGTCGTCTGGGGTCGAGTCCTCGTCGGGACCTCCCAACTGGTACCCGTACACCGACTGGCCCCAGCCCACCTCACCATCAACTGCCTTGGCGTAGGGATCAAGCAGGAGCTTGGCAGGGTTGCAGCGACTTCCCTGGTCAGGTTGGTAGGCCCCGTGCACCCGGAATCCGTAGCGCTGGCCGGGACCAATCCCGGGCAGGTAGGCGTGCCAGCAGAAGCCGTCCACCTCGGTCAGGTCCACCCGCTCCTCCTTCCCCTGCGCATCCAGCAGACAGAGCTGGACGCGCTCGGCGACCTCTGAGAAGACTGAGAAGTTGGTCCCCCGGCCGTCCCAGGTGGCACCGAGGGGGTAGGCGTCTCCGGGCCAGCGCTCCGGTGTCGTCATGGTCCCTGGCGCCGGCGCACGGGACGCCGAGCGCCCGACCTGGCGGGCTCGGCACGAGACTGCTCCGACTCCCGGCGCAGGGAGACCAGCCGGTCCCGCAGCTCGGCCGCGCGCTCGAACTCCAGGTTGGTGGCGGCTCTCCGCATCGCCTTCTCCAGGTCCAGGGTGAGTCGCAGCAGCTCGTCAGGAGGCAGCCCCTTGGCCTCTTGGAAGTCCACCGCAGCCTGCTCCTGATCGACCCGAGCCAACTCCTGCTCCCGGATGGCCTTGACGATGGTGGTCGGAGTTATCCCATGCTCCCGGTTGTGGGCGGCCTGAATCGTCCGCCGGCGGGCCACCTCGTCGAGGGCCTGCTGCATCGCGTCCGAGGTGCGGTCGGCATACATCACCACGTGCCCGTGCAGGTTGCGGGCGGCCCGCCCTGAGGTTTGGATGAGGGAGCGATAGCTGCGCAGGAAGCCTTCCTTGTCGGCATCCAGGATGGCGATCAAACTCACCTCGGGGAGGTCCAACCCCTCGCGCAGGAGGTTGATCCCAACCACCACGTCATAAATTCCGAGCCGCAAATCCCGAATGATCTCGACGCGCTCCAGGGTCTCCACGTCGGAGTGCAGGTACTGCACCTTGACCCCCGCCTCCCGCAGATAGTCGGTGAGGTCCTCGGCCATGCGCTTGGTCAGGGTGGTCACCAGGGTTCGCTCACCGGCCTCAGCGGTGCGCCGAATCTGCTCCAGGAGGTCGTCGATCTGCCCTTCTGAGGGCCTGACCTCGATCGGTGGGTCGAGCAGCCCAGTGGGCCGCAGCAACTGCTCGGCGAAGGTCGAGGAACGCTCCATCTCGTAGGGCCCAGGGGTGGCCGAAACATAGATCAGCTGGCGCACCGAGTCCTCCCACTCGGGAAATGTCAGCGGCCGGTTGTCGAGTGCGGACGGAAGCCGGAAGCCGTACTCCACCAAGGGCAGCTTGCGAGACCGGTCGCCACCGTACATGGCCCCGATCTGGGGAACGGCCACGTGGGACTCGTCGACCACAATCAGGGTGTCCTGGGGCAGGAAGTCCATCAGGGTGAAGGGGCGCTCCCCTTCCTGGCGCCCGGTGAGATGTCGAGAGTAGTTCTCGATCCCGGCGCAGGTACCCGTCTCGCGCATCATCTCCAGGTCAAACATGGTGCGCTGGCGCAGCCGCTGCGCCTCCAGCAACTTCCCCTGCAGCTCCAGCTCATGCACCCTTGCGTCGAGCTCGGCCTCGATCGCCCGCAGCGCCCGCTCCAACTTGTCCTTGGGAGTCACGTAGTGGGACGCTGGGAAGATGGCCAGCTCCTCCCGAGCGCCCAGGATCTCCCCAGTCAGGGGGTCGAAGTCCACGATCCGCTCCACCTCATCGCCAAAGAACTCCACCCGGCTGGCAACCTCTTCGTAGGCCGGCTGAATGTCGACCACATCGCCGCGCACCCGAAAACGACTCCGCCCGAAGTCGACATCGTTGCGGGCGTACTGCAGATCGGCGAACTTGCGGAGCAGGATATCCCGCCGCCAACTATCACCCGGATGGAGCCGGATCGACTCCCCGAGGTAATCTTCTGGGGAGCCAACTCCGTAGATGCAGGAGATCGAGGCCACCACGATGACGTCCCGACGGGTCAACAGCGATCTGGTGGCGGCATTGCGGAGGCGGTCGATCTCCTCGTTGCGGGAGGAGTCCTTCTCGATATAGGTGTCGGTTCGCGGTAGGTATGCCTCCGGTTGGTAGTAGTCGTAATAGGAAACAAAGTACTCAACCGCGTTCTCCGGGAAGAACGCTTTGAACTCGGCCCACAGCTGGGCCGCCAACGTCTTGTTGGGGCTCAGCACCAGCACCGGCCGCCCCGCCGCCGCCACCACATTGGAGATCGTGAAAGTCTTGCCACTCCCAGTGACCCCTAGCAGCACCTGGTGCCGCTCGCCCCGCTCCACGCCCTCGAGGAGGGTGGCGATCGCCTGGGGCTGGTCCCCCGTGGGACTGAATGGTGCTTCGAGTTTGAGGACCGCCACCCCTCGAGTATGCCAGCGCCGGCCCCCGGACCCCTGGGCGAAGGGGCCGCGCGAGCTTGGCCCTCGCCTGGCGGAGACCCCATGGCCATCCTGAACTGCGACCAGGTGGCGGTTGAGTACGGGGATCGGGTGGTCTTCTCCGGGATGGACCTGAAGATCGAGCCCGGGGACAGAATCG
>DATKSV010000103.1:0-6229 GCA_035531535.1 Candidatus Nanopelagicaceae bacterium
AGTGGTCATCGCAGCCACCCTGATCGTCACCATCCCCGCTCTCTCCAGCGGAGTTCGGCGGCATCCAACTGAGCTCTCCGAACGCGGGTAGCCCGGATCTCCCAGCGGGTTATCCAACCGTAGACTCGTGGCGACCTCCCCGCCACCCAATCAACGGCCTCCCACACGAGCCAGGTGAACGCTCCCGCCGCAGCGATAATGAGGGTTGTGTCCGCAGCGGACAGTCCTCTGCCCACCGCCTCGACGATCGCGAGGATCCCGGGGAAGGGGATGGTGTACGCCAAAGAGGGGTTGTTGGCCACCTGAGATCGGATTGCGCGCTCTCCCACAGTTCGGGCTCTGAAGGTGTGGTGTAGCCCCTCCCAGCCGAGTGTCGACACCACAGCGGACCCGACTCCCACGACCAGAGCCTCCGGCAAAGTCGCAGCGCCGATGGCAACAGCGCCTCCGGCCACCAAGCCCAGCACCGCGGGCCGACAGCGCAGGAGCACTCGGTCTCGCAGGGGGCGAAGGAGCACCGGCCCTCCCGCCTGGTCGGCCCTCCGCACCCATCTGGATCCCGTCACTGTCTAACCCGCCCCTGCCCGGCTGGACGCTGCGTCACCAAAGTATGCGGCACCTTCCCCCAATGCGGCGCACCGTGCGATGACTGAGTCGAATGACGGCAGCGCCTCTGGATGATTCCTGCCCGTTGATCCGACTGGTGGAATGGGCAGGCACTGCTCTCCGCCTACTGAGTGGAATCAGGTTTCCGGCAAGGCTGAACGGTGCTTCGTGGCGCGCGACAACCTGGAGGCGCCCACCGTTAGAAGGACGGCCACCGGAATCAGGAACGGGCCAATGCTCAAAAGTCCGACCAGACACTCCAGCCATACCAGACCGACCGACATCCCGATGGCCACAAAGGACCAGCGAAGAGGGCGGCCATTGGCGGCCCGCAGAGCTACGAAACACACGACGGATAGCAGTAGCGGCACGCCCACCAACAGCAAGGCGTAGTAGCCGCCTGCTGCGAATAGGGTGGACGTGCTGGTAGCGGAAATGTACCGGCCACCGGCCGAAAGGGTCGACGACCCAGTCTGATAGAAGGGCAACAGGAGCGCCCCGAGTACCAGCAGAGAACTCCACACCACCGCCGCCAGGGCCCATCCAGCGCCGCGGGAGCGGGTGGCGAACGCCGGCCACCTGACCGCCCTCGCGGCACCCAGCGTCAGCAGAACGGGGACCGGCAGCAGGAGCGCGCCGACCGTCGAGATTGTGAAGGCGAAGTCGACCCAGGCTAGTCCCACCAATATCCACGTGGCGTGACGCGCCCACGGTGGGCCTCGCCTGCTGGCAAGCCACAGCGCCACGAATCCCGCCAGGGCCAAGAGGAGCGTCGCGCCAAGTGGGAAGAGCAGCAGGAAGCTGCCCTTGGTGGCGATCATCGAGTGGGAGACCAAGCTTGCGCCTTGGGCCGTGATCAGGCCTCGTGGTCCACGGGTCACCGACCTGACCACCGTCTCGTGATAGGGAAAGACCGCGGCGCCCGCCATGGCGAAACAGCCCCAGGCGACGGCCCCCAACGCCCAGGCGGACCGTCCCAGGAGTTGACCGGCGCTTCTCCAGAAGCTCGGCCCGGCGGTGCCCACAGTCAGCAACACCGGCACCGGGATCAGGAATATGCCGATCGTGGGAATCGTCAGCAGGAATGCCGCCCAGGACAGAGCCACACAGGCCCACGCCGCCGCGGATGACCACCAAAGGTCGCGTCTGAGGGCCAACTGCGAAGCCACCAGGCAGGCCACCGAGAGGACTAAGGGAATTCCGAAGAAGACAGCCACGAATGCAAAGCCCTTGACCGCCGCCAGCGAGTAAGTGGCCGTCCTGGTCACCTCTCCGGGGCCCCCTGATTCCGTGAATTGATACGGCAGCAGCACGGCCCCCGCGATGAAGAGAAGACTCCAGCAGGTGGCCGCGATAGCCCACACGGGACCCCGATGGCGAGCAGCCGCGGCTGGCAGCGTGAATCCCCCGGCGCGGGGCCCCGCGGCGCCTCCATGCTCGCCACTCCTTTCCCCGCGGTGGAACAGCGAGCCGGCCAACGCGCTCATCCAGGCGTCAGCCGCACCGTCCACAAGGTCGACGACGAAGCTCGGGCTGAGAGGCACGGACGCCAGAGTGTCCGCCAGGTCGGGACCGTAGTCCCGTCGCCATCCAGGCGGGAAGAGATAGAGCCACCGGCGGTTCACGGGAGGAGTCCGCCCTGCAGGACTTCATCCGCAAAGGCGCGCAGGTCCGCGAACTCCCGGATCAAGATGGCCCGCCCGGAGGGAGTCAGCTGATAGGGGTGGCGGCGATCGCTGCTGGGGAGCCGCTCGATCCAGCCGCGGCTGTGCAACCGGGCAATCGCGCCATAGAGAGTGCCGGGTCCCATGCGCACCCCGGCGGCCTCCTGGACGTCCTGCATGATCGCGTAGCCATGCTTCGGGCCAGCCGCGAGGCTGGCCAGCACGTACAGCGCGGAGTCGGCAAACCGGCCCAGTCCGGAGATGTCCCTGGAAACGCCCGCATCCGATGCTGATATATCGATGGCAGTAGCATAGAGATCAGCGATGGAAGTGTCAAGTGTTCTGTCACGGCGCACTCGCCCGCGTTGACCGACCTCGGCCTGGCGCTGGCGTCCAGACCGCGGCCGCCGCGGCACCGACCGGGGCAAGCCCCGCCACACCGCGTCCTTCCGGCGCAGATAGGCGGCGCAACCGGCTGCTTGGTCGCGTGCCGCTCCGACCTAGAGGTCACGTAGGGAAGTTGCCGTAGCGGGGCCAGGTCAGGGTATCGCGCCGCTGAGCGCATCGCGGGCTTCCCGCAGCACCGCGTGGTGCGCCCGGCAGGCGTCGGCGAAAGCGCCACGGCCCGAGCGGTACCGCTCCCCCTGGCGATCGAGAATCAACGGATCGAAGATGGGACCCACCGGGCGACCGGGCCGGGACTCCAGCAAAGGGCCTCCGTGGCGGCGGCCCGCCCGATCCGGCAGGGTGAAGTCCTAGCTGGCGTTGTAGGTCACGACCGCGGTCCCCGCCGCCAGAGCTGTGACCAGCGCCCCCAGGATCTCGGCCATCGCGTCCGACGCTGGCCCGCCTGTGCCCGTCTCACTTCCGTGGTGATGCCGTGGACGGCCGTGCCCCCCTCCGGGATCGCGATGCCAGGGTCGGCCGATCAGCTCAGTTCGCTCGCGCCCCCATCGCTCAGGTATGCGGTCACGATCCGCCGGCTCATCGCAGTGATCTGCGAGCCGTTACCACCTGGACCGCGGTCAGGTCCCCAAACGGGCTTCCAGGGCCTCGCGGGCAAGCTGGGAGACCGTCTTGCCCTCGTCGGCAGCCACCCTCGCGGCGCGCTCACGCACCGCCGCGGCCACTCGGAATGCGATTTGCGGTGACTTGGCAGCGTTGCCGGACAAGGAGGGCCGGCCCCCCACCCGGCGGACTTCCCCGACGATCGCCTGAGCCACGGCTGGAGTGATCCGGGTGCCGTCGGCCAAACGGTAATCGTCGCGTTCGAGATCGATGTCCGACCCCTTGGCGGCGTCGTTGCTGACCTGGGATCCGCGTCGCTTCGTCATGAACTCTCCCTCCGATAGTGGGTGGGCATTACGTGCAGGACCAGCATCACCGGATCAGGGTCGTGGGCCCCTTGGACCTCGACCGCCACAATCTCCAGCTCGCGCCCTCGCTCATCGGGGCCGACCCACAGCCAACCTGGGCTGCGATGCGAGGTCGCAACTCCAGTTGGCGACGTTCGCGCCATCACTACGCTGACCGAAGCTCTCCCGACCCGGTGGCGACGTGCGGCCTTGGTCAACCGGATCTCCAATACACATTCTGTCAGACACCGGCGCTTGTGTCAAACAGAACCTCAAGCTGAGTGTGAGGCGGGTCTCGCGGCCGGACCGGGCCGCACGGGTCGCCATACCGGCACACAGCGAGGGCCCCGTGATCAGCCTTGCGATCTGCGCTACAGGCCCCGGAACTCCCCGCTCCACCCGCTGCGGGGCAGTCCTCGGGTGTCCGGAACGCCTCCAGTCACTCACACCATGACCGGCACGACTGGGGGCTTCCTACAGCGTCGTCCAATAACCGTCCTCCCGGCTGACCCACCAGACCTCACCCCCCGCCAGCTCGTTCCAGGGAGACCACGGCGCCGGCGGAAGTCCATCCGGTTGAACGGGCAGGTGCCTGTGTGCGCCCGGCCTGCCTGGCTCCCACCGAAGCGACAGCGCCAAGCCTTCGGCCAACCGGCCCACGTCCAGCGGCGCGTCTGGATGGCTTGGGTAGCCGGTCCAAACCGGCCCAAACTTTGCCATGGCCACCTGATCCGGAGAGATACTTGGCCCATGCGAAGGTGCCAGTGGCCAGGTCAAAGTAAGCACTGGTGGCCAACAAAAGTAAGCGCCCTCCCGTGAGCTGAGCAGGATCGGGAAGGGCCCCAGGTGCGGGAAAGTGGTGGTGCTTTCATCCGCCCCACCGTCCGGGGGTCCCCATGAAGAGTACGAGGGAGCAGTTGAACATTCTGGACGCATTCCATGAGATAGGCAGTTTCCGGGGCGCAGCCCGCCTTGGTGGTGTCAGTGACACCACCGCGAGGCGGGAGGCCGGGCGTTGGGCGTCAAGCCGTCGCCAGGCGGCCACGGGGGGCAGCATGTGCCATGAGACCAGCCAGGGAAGGCGTGTCGCTGGGGCCGTGCTGCTAGCCGCCATCACCCTGATGGCGGCCGGCTGCGGCGCGCTGCCTGACGGTGTGGTACGAGGCCAGGCAACTCCCTGCCCAGGGCCGGGGGCACTCCCCACCACATGGGCCGCGCTCAGGGTCCGAGTGCTCGACAACGGTCAGACCATCCGGTCGCGCCGCCTCACATCACCCTGGCGTTTCGCGATCAGCTTGCCCCCCGGCGTGTACACGATCGAAGCCCCCGGGGACGCGTCGTCCCGGGTCCAGATCCGGGCGGGGAGTACGGTGACGACTGCCCTGCCCGCGGACTGCGGATCGGCGGCGATCCCAGCCGCTATTCCGGGCTAGTCCTTCGCCACCAGCACCCGGGCCATGGCGTCGTAGGCGTCGCTCGGCGAGAGCTGGCTGTAGACCTGCTGGATCATGGCCAGCGAGGTGTGCCCCACCACCTCGGCCAGCTGCACTGGATTCATCCCCTGGGCCAGAGCCCAGGTCACGAAGCTGTGGCGGAAGAGATGCGGGTAGACCCGCTGGGGCAGACCCACCCGCTGGCCCAGTACCCGGACCAGTTGCTGCACCCCCGACGGGGTGAGCGGCTCGTAGCCGCCGGTACTGGCATTCCGTCGCAAGCTGACGAAGAGACGGTCAGTGCCGGCGTCGGCCGGCCGGGAGCGGGTCGCGTAGCGCTGCAGCCGGTTGGAGAGCCTCGGCATCAGCGGCACCTGGCGCTCCCGGCCCCCCTTCCCGTGCAGGCGCAGGTAGCTGCCCCGGCTTCTTTGGAGAAGGTCGCCGGTGCGCAGGCCCACCAGCTCACCCACTCGCATCCCGGTGTCGGCGAGCAGCCGGATGATGAGGCGGTCGCGTTCGGTCGCGGCTGCCGCCTCCATGGCCGCGATCTGTTCCCTGGACAAGACCTCCGGGAGATTCTTCGGCCGGCTGGGAAGCGGTGCCACAGCGCGCTCCGGGACCGCCTCGCCCTCCGCTCTGGCCCACTTCAGGCACTGGTTGACCGACCGCAGGTAGGTGTGCACCGAGTGCCTCGAGAGCGGGCCCCGGCGGCCGCCCTCTTCGAGGAGCTCCGCCGCGAGCTTCTCCAGGGCTCGGCCGCTGATGTCGTATGGAGCCGCCAGGCCCTCGCGGGCCGCCCAGGGGAGGAAGACGTGGCGGAGCGGATAACCGTAGCTGTTCTCCAGGGTCTTGGGGGATAGCCCGCGGGCGCGGCAGGAGGTCAGGTAGTCCTCGACGCACCGGGCCAGCGGGCTCGGCGCGGGTGGAGCCGGAATCCTGGGCACTCGAAGCCTCCCTGGAACTCCGGCAGAGCGCTTCTCTTTTTACAGCTGGTTCCTGGGAAGGCCGCTGCTAAGCAGCTCTTCCCATGCCGGATTTTCGGTCAGTTTACAGCTCTTCTTCATTTGGGTCAAGCCACGTAGAAGAGCTGCTAATGAACTCAAAAATGGCTTACCGGAGCCCAGGGCGGGGATTGAACCCGCGACCTCTTCCTTACCAAGGAAGCGCTCTA
>DATKSV010000104.1:0-3896 GCA_035531535.1 Candidatus Nanopelagicaceae bacterium
ATCCAGTTCACTCTCGGCGTCGGACCCGCACAGCACGACCGCGGCCGCCGCAACCAGCGTAGCTGCGTAGAAAAACAGCGCGAAACGGTCGATGACCAGGCTGCCGTGCTCGATATCGGGGGGAGTCGGACCGAACGACGACTTCCAGAACCCGATGCTGGTTGCAAACGCCAGCAGCAGCGCCAGCAACGCTACCCACCGGATGCGTTCCAGGGTTCGGCCATGGCTGTCAGCGCCCCGCAGGTCGAGCGCCGCGCAGACCGCTGCACCTAGCATGAGAATCCCGATCGGAGCGAAATCCTCGAGAAAGGCCAGGTTCATCACTTGGCCTTGGCGGGCGCCGCTGGTGCAACAGCAGAGATTCTTGCCGACACCAGGGCCGTGCCCTGAACCGTGTAAGGGATGAAATACCCCGCGAATAGACCAAACAGAACGACCCCAGCGGTCAGGACCCAGGCCGAGTAGAACTCCGAACCGCGGGCGTCGGGCACCGCCACAACCTCGGCGTTGTCGGGGTTGGTACTGAAGACGCGGTGGCCCAGGCGCCACCAAGCCGTGGTCAGCAGCAGCAGACCGAGGAGTGCGAAGGCGGTGACGAAGCGGTGAGCCACCAGCCCCGCAATGACAATCTCGAAGATACCAGGAAAGCCCACCAACAAGGGGATTCCGATGAAGGCCGCCGCAGCCATGGCGAAGCACAGTCGCAGTCGTGGAGCGTTGGCAGCAGCGCCGGCGAGTGGTAGCAGTCTTCCGAGCAGGGAGCGGTCGCAGATGGCACCCACCACCAGCAGCAGCAGCGGTGCGGCGAATATATAGGCGAAGCAGATGTAGATCGCACCGCTCAGTGATGTCTCTGAGAACGAGGCCGCCCCGAAAATCACCAATCCCCCGACCGCCACCAGGGAGTTGGCCGCGATCCGCCGCAGTTCCTGGCCAGCCCTGGCACTGAGTGCACCCCAGAAGAGAGTCAGCAGGGCGAGCGCCAAGAGTGGTGCCACCAACTGCAGCGCAGCGTTGGGCTCCATCGCCAGGGCTATCCGAATCAGGGCGTACCCCCCCACCGGCAGCGAGCTCACCGCCAGCAGCATGCCCACCGGGGTACTGGCCACGCTGACGCCATCGACGAACCAGCGATGCAGGGGGAACGCTCCCATCCGAGCCACCACCGCGCCCAGGAAGAGGGTTTCGACGATCAGACCGGGGGTGCCGCTAAGGGCCTTGACCGTCGACAAGGTGGTGAAGTTGAGAGTGGTGTTACCCGTGCGCAGCAGCAGTAGCAGTGTTCCTGCGATCAGAGCACCCGATGCGACTGACTGGGTGACAACCAACCTTCTGGCCGCAGGGCGAGATCCTTGCGTGTCGCCGAGGGCCAGCAAGAACCCCAGGGGCAGCACGGGCCAGCAGAAAAAGATGATGAACATCCCCAAGTCCTGGGTGGCGAAGGCGCCAGTTATACCCACCTCAGTCACCAGCAGAAGTGCGAAGTAGGTGCGATAGCGCTCGCGATGGCGCCAGCTGGCGAGCACAACCGCAGTGAACACGGCGGTTGTCGCCACCAGCAGGAGCATGTTGAGCCCGTCAGTGCCTAGGTGGTAGTCAAGTTGAAACAAGAAGCTCCGAAGCCAGGGCGCGTCCACCGCTGGTTGGGGGATCGATCCAGCACCGGGGCTGACAACCGCGCTGATTAGGTCGTAGAGAGCAACCAAAAGTGGCAGCGCGGTTGCGAAAAGTGCGGTGGTGCGCACTCGGAAACGATGGAGATCGTTCCGGATCGGCATCGAGAGCACGATCACCGCCCCGATCAAGGGGGCGAAGACGATGAAGGTGAGGGTTAGATCCGTGGGCATCTAGGGGACCCCTGCTCCAGCCCCGGAGCTGGCAACGACCCAGATCACCAGGGCGACCGTCAGCGCCAGTCCGGCCAAGGTAACCAAGCTGGCACTCACCCCCCAGCCCATGCGCGCCGTCCGCGTGACCGGCTCCAACTTGATCAGGTCGGCCAAACCGGAGGCAGTGGCGTCTGCCACCGGATCGAGCATGCGCTCCTGCGCCAGCAGCACGCCCCTGGCCGGCAAACCCGAACCGATTGCATCCGCAGAGATTGCTATTCGAGTCCCATCCGCCCAGGCGAACCAGCTTGGATCCTCCCGTGCCGAGCTGGTCAGGTTGCCGCTTCGGGCCGCCATGACCGCCGCCCCCAGCAGGGGCACGAGAAGCACGGCCAGAAGAGCTGCCCAATCCAGCGGCAGCGCCGTGGCGCCGGCCTTGGCGCCCAGTAGTCCCCCCAACCCGTACGAGATCCCGGGAAGACTGACCAAACCACTGACCAACGCCAGTCCAGTCGCCGCTAGGCTCGGCCAGAGCGAGCCCAGACCCCGGCCTTGGGCCAACTGCCTTCGCACCAGGCGAGCCTCGCGCGGATCCCTCGACTCCTCGCCGCGGATTGCGATCAACGCCACCCTGGTGCCGGCGGCAGTGAGCAGCAGCATGGTCAGGATTGCTCCTCCGGCAGCCAAATCGCGAAACAGCTCGGGCACTGTCGGGGCACCCTGGGCGGCCGTGCCGAATGCGGCGGTGAGGACGGCGGCGTGACCGAAGTACGTTCCCAATCCCACCACTCCGGTGATCGCGGCCAGCGAGCTTAGAAGCAGCAACACCGTGGGCCTGGCCAGCCTCCAGGCCGCACCAAGCTGGTCGATCGAGTCCACCCGTTGGTCCCGGCCCAGGGTGCTGACCACGCCCAGGAGCGCTGCTGTTGCCAGTGCGGACGAGATCAGCAGCGCGAGCGCCGCTGCTGGCGCGCCCAACCCGATGGCTGCCAGGACCAGGCCGGTCTGGCTGGCTGCGAGCCATACCGCCAGCCGGCGGAGCCGGTGCTCCCGCAGTGCGAGGGCCGAAGCCAGCAAGCTGGAGACAGTCCCCAAAACCACCAGCGCGGGTAGGACACCAGAGGCGAGCCGCAGCAGTGGGAAGGCCTGCAGCAAGAGGGTTGTACCAAGGACGGCGCCGGCAAGCGCCAGTACCATTCCGGCCGCCGCCCCTGGTGCGTTGCCCAGACTCCGCCACAGGCCATGAGCCGGCAGCTGGCCACAGGCGCACGCCGCGGCCACCACGATCAGGACCGCGGCCAAGGTCAGCGATCTGGCTCCGACTCCGGAGACAAGGCCCTTGGTGGCGGCCACCCAGATGTGGGAGAGCGCGACCAAGTTGAGCCCGTCTGGCGTGGGCAAGACGATCTTGTGCTTGGCCGCCGCGGCAGCGGCGGCCGCCGCCGCGGTGGCAATCGGGCCCGAGAACTTGAGATAGATGAAGCCAACTCCGAGTACCAGGGAAAGGCCTCCAGCCCGCCACACCAGGTATCCACTGCGCGCAGCGCTGCCGGCGTTCTGCCCGACCCCAGAGCCCACCAGGAGAGCTGCCGTAAAGCCAACGATCTCGAAGCCGATGAGTGTCTGAAAGAGCTCGGGCGCCAAGACCACCAAGAGAGCTCCGAAGCCAAGCAGGTTGGCCAGGCGCGTCATCTGTCCGAGACGGGGGTCTCGCCGGAATTGGATCATCATCTGCAGCTCGCAGATGAGGGCGACGAGCGTCACCAGCACTGCCAGGATGGCGGTGGTTGAGCTGGCGGCGTATCCAACTCCTACTTGGAAGGTCTGGGCCAGCGTGGTGGCAGTGGCCGAGTTGAAGGGGTGTTGGACCACGGGGAATGACCAGAAGGTGAAGGTGTCTTGGTGAACGACCCGGCCCCCCGACACCACCGCCACCAGGAGGACGAGGGCTGCGACCAGGGCCAGCCATGAGGTCGACACCACAGCACTGGCGATTCCGCGCCTGGTCTCCGCCAGGAAACTGATCAGAACTCCCAGCGGTGGCAGCAGAAGGACGGCCAGGCAAAC
>DATKSV010000105.1:0-43627 GCA_035531535.1 Candidatus Nanopelagicaceae bacterium
ACCATCCACCGGATGCGGGCCCCCGGGATGACCTGGTTTCGCCTGCCCCTCTTCGTCTGGTCCATGGAGGTCACCTCGGCCCTGGTGCTCCTGGCCAGCCCCTTCCTGGCGGCGGCCCTGGCGATGGTGCTGCTGGACCGCCAGCTGGGCACGAACTTCTTCAATCCCACGCACGGGGGCAACGTCATCCTCTACCAGCTGATCTTCTGGTTCTACTCCCACCCGGCGGTGTACATCATGGTCCTGCCTGGGTTCGGGGTGATCTCGGAGGTGCTCCCGGTGTTCACCCGCAAGCCCATCTTCGGCTACCGCGCCATGGCCATGTCCATGGCCGCGATCGGGGTGCTCGGCTTCATGGTGTTCGGCCACCACATGTTCACGGTCGGGCTGCCCCTCCCGGTGCAGATCTTCTTCATGGCCGCGACCATGATCATCGCGGTCCCCACCGGGGTCAAGATCTTCAACTGGCTGGGGACCATGTGGGGGGGATCGATCCGCTACACCAGCGCCATGCTCTTCGCGGTCGGCTTCATCCTGATGTTCCTGATCGGGGGCCTGGACGGAGTCTTCCTCTCCTCGTTGGGCATCGACTACGAGCTGAACGGGACCTACTGGGTGGTGGCTCACATCCACTATGTCCTGGTGGGAGGGTCCCTATTTGCCCTCTTTGCCGGCCTCTATTACTGGTGGCCCAAGATGTTCGGGCGCTACCTCAACGAGCGGCTGGGCAAGTGGCACTTCTGGCTGCTCCTGCTGGGCTTCAACCTGACCTTCATGCCGATGCACTTCCTCGGGGTCATGGGCATGCCCCGGAGGATTGCGACCTACGGCGCCAACACCGGCTGGGGCCCGCTCAACCTGCTGGAGACGGTCGGCTCCTACATCATCGCGATCGCGATCATGATCTTCGTCTACAACGTGGTGATCTCCCTGCACGGCCCCAAGACGGCAGTTAACGATCCCTGGGAGGGCAACTCGCTGGAGTGGCTGACCACCTCGCCGCCACCGCCCCACAATTTCGACGTCGACATCCCTGAAGTGCAGAGCAACCGGCCGCTCCGCGACTGGCGCTTGGCCGGCAACCAGATCAATCCTCCCGGCACGGTCTTGCCTTGAGTTCGGCCGCCACGTCCGGGAGCGGACGCCGGCCGCCGCGGACCCTCACTTTCGTGGCCCTCGCGACCGCGATCGTGACCTACTTCCTGATCATCCTGGGCAGCACGGTCCGGGTCACAGAGTCCGGCATGGGCTGCCCCGGTTGGCCGCTGTGCTACGGCCAACTGGGGCCAATCGACCAGTTCCACTCGGTGATGGAGCAGTCCCATCGATACGTGGTGGGCCTGGTCACCGTGCTGGTGGTGGCGACGGCGATCCTGGCCTGGCGGAGCACCCGGCACCATCGCTCGGTGCTGGTGCCGGCGATGGCGGCCCTGGGCGTGCTGGTTATCCAGATCATCCTGGGGGCGGTGACCGTGTTCACCCACAACGCCCCGGTCACAGTCGCCCTCCATCTGCTCTTCGGGCTGATGGTCCTGGCCGCGACCTGGGTCACCGCCGCCGCCTGCCTGGTCCCCTGGCGGCCGGCCCAGGGTCGGCGGCTCAATCCCCTGACCTACTGGGCGGTGGCCTGGACCTTCGTGCTCATGATCTCAGGCTCGCTGGTCGTGGACGGCGGGGCCGCCTACGCCTGTCCATCCTGGCCGTTCTGCGCCCCCCATGGAGTGGCCGGGCCGCTGATCGCGATCCAGTACGCCCATAGGCTGACGGTGCTGGTCACCTCGATCTTCATCGCCCTGCTGGCCATGCACGCCGCCCGGCGCTGGAGGGCGGTGCCGGGAGCGCGGCTGGTCGCTGACCTGGTCGCGATCACGCTCCTGGCCCAGGTCGCCGTAGGGGGGCTGGTAGCCACCCTGTCCGCACCCGAGGCGCTTCAGGACCTGCATCTGGCGCTGGCGGCGGCCATCTGGGCGATGGTGGTGGTGCTGGCTTCGATCGGCTGGCTGGCGGGCGCCGACAGCAGCATGGTGGCGCCGTCCTCCGCCAAGATTTCCCCGACCCGAGCCGCGACCGACCGTAAGATGGGTACCGGCCCATCGCCAGAGGAGGGATGATGCAGCGCAGAAGTGCCGGAGGCAACATTCGCTTCGGAGTGATCCTCACTCTGCTCGCGGTGCTGATGTTGGCGGTTGCCTTCATCTGGGCCACGCTCTACCTGGGGACAGCCCATGCCTGATGTGAGCCCGCACTCACCTGGGGATGCTCATGGCGAGGAGCACCTGCCGGGACCGAGCTTCTGGCCGATCCTGCTGGCCCTGGGCGTGGCCATGAGCCTGATCGGGGTGATCACCAAGTTGGTGGTGGTCATCATCGGGCTGGTCATCTTGTTGGTGGCGCTGGGCGGCTGGGTCCGCGACGCCCGCCGTGAGTACCGGGCGCTGCCCTAGCGGGTCTGATCGGTGTCCCGAGCCGGGGCCGCTCGCAGTTGCCGGAGGTCAACCCGGCGGTGTTGGTGCTGATCGCCAGCGGCGACAGTCTGGGGCTGGGCATCCTGATCCTGGGGGTGGGCTCGCTGATGGCGGTGGGGGCGGCCATCAGCCTGCGCACGATCTGGGGCCGGCAGGCGGCGCAGCCCGATCCGCTGCCGCGAAGCGGACCCCTGGAGGAGACTGGGAAGCCACTTCGGTCGCCCGCGGTCGGGCAGATGCGGACCTGGTTCCGGATCCTCATCAGCTTCGACTTCGGGTGCCTGGCGTTGGTCTCGGCGGTGATGCTCTTCCTCGGATTGGTGGTCATCTTCCGTGCCCTGGGGCGATGACCGGGCGAGCCTTCCAGATCCTTCCCCGTGTCAGTACGGGGCCGCCCAGCCCCGCT
This sequence comes from Candidatus Nanopelagicaceae bacterium, assembly GCA_035531535.1. GTDB lineage: Bacteria > Chloroflexota > Dormibacteria > Aeolococcales > Bog-877 > AG-12. The sequence goes on from DATKSV010000105.1 coordinate 2,872, forward strand.
ACCATTGCATCCACATGAGCTGGGACACCCTGATCAGGCGACGCTTCGAGGTGGCTTCGGCGGCGATCATGCTGGGGCTGCTATTCGTCCTCGTGGTGTGGGCCGCGATGGTCCTGTTCAAGGCCGTCGATCCGCATGTCTTCCACTTCAACCTGCTGATGGACATCCTGCCCTGGTTGACCCCGGTGCTGATCCTCTTGTGCCTGGGCCTGCCCCTGTACTGGGTGGTGGCCAGTTGGCTGCAGCCGCCAGATGGCGGGCTCCGGCGCTTGGTCCAGCATCGCTTTGAGCTGGTCGTGGGCGCAGCCGCCTATCTGCTGGCTTACACCATGCTGGTGTGGGGGGTCATGGTCCTCCTCCGAGCCTGGGATGGCTACGACTTCCATTACAACCTGGCGGTCGACTGGCTGCCGGCGATCGTCCCCCCGTGGATGGTCTGGATGGTGGGCTCGCCGTTGGCCTGGAAGGCGCTCGGAGCGCTGGGCGGAAGCTACCCGGTGCAGCGCCGGCGGATGAGGAACTGGACCGCGGTGGTGGTCAGCGCCGTCGTAGGAGGCACCCTTCTGACCGGGGGCGGGCTGCTGCTCAACCAGGGGGTATACGCCGGCACCCAGGGTCTCCCGGTGGCGGTGCAGCAGGCCATGGTCGGCTTCGGGATCGTGGTGTTCTCGGTGGGCGCGATCTGCTGGGCGGTCATGCTCGGCTGCCTTTGGGCCGGCTGGCGGGGAGATCCCACCCCGGCCATGGAGCAGAGGCCCCTCGACCGCTTCAGATTGGAGAGGCCGCGGATCGTGGCCCAGGCCTTCGTCCTAGTCAACGTCATGTTCGGACTGGTGGGCCTGATGATGACGGCGGTGCAGTACGTGGACGCTCAGGACTTCCACTTCTACATGGCCAAGGACATCTGGGCTTTCGGGCTGCCCCTGTTCTTCGGTTGGCTGATCTATGCCCTGGCCGCTCAGCTGATCCCGAGCTGGCTGGCAGCGCGCGACCCGGCCCGCTACGGGGGTGGCTACGAGGTCGCTGCGGGGCCGACCGGGTGGGCCGGCACGCAGGCCGGATGGGGCTACCAGGGACGGGATCTGGCGGGCCCCTCGGCAGGCAGCTGAAGGTCGCCCGCCTCGGCCCCGCGGCGGCCTCAGGCCCGGCCGCCCTGGTCCAGCTTGACCGCCCGCGCCCGGGCCGCCCGCGCCCGGGCTAATATCGGCCAAGGCGGGCACAGCTCTCGCGCGTGGACCCAAAGACCGGGCCTGGCGCTAGGCGAAACCGCCCGGCCTTCTTGCCACGGCCATTCTCTGGGTGGTGATTGCCGCCTCCCTGGCCCCGTCCGATGGGCTTCCGCAGCCCGGGCTGGCTGGGGCACCGGCCCACGCCGGCTGGGCGGATTCCCCCGGTACGATCCGTCCCGCCCGGGGGCTTGGCTTCGGCGCCTTGACCACCAACTTCCTCTACGCCCGCATTGCCGCCCGGTCTGAGCTGGGCAGTCCTGAAGCCGGCCCCGGTGGGCACCAGTGCGCCCAGCTGCGGCATGGCGAGGTTGCCGATGCCGAAGTGGAAGCCACCCGCCCGCTGGCTGCATTACGACCAGTACCCCTGTACCCGGGCTGTCGGCGATCGCCCTCGACTCGGGCCGGTATCCCAGCATCTAGGCCACGGCCAGGCACCGCCGGACCCCCTTCCGGCCCATCCCCAGCAATTCGGACCTTCGCCTCAGGCGGACCCCATCCTGGACAGCCTCAGGACCTCGCGCACCTCGACCATCGTCACGTTCCAGAACATCGTCGACCGCTTCTGGGATGAAAGCGAGAAGGTGCCCGGCTGATCTTCCGAAGGTCCAGGTGGTCCCCAGCTCTTGGGTAAAACTGGCTGGGCCGGTCCCTAGTTCGTGGCAAACCCCCATTCTGGTGGTCTCTAGTTATTGGCCAACCTATCCCCTGCGTGGTCCCACATTGGTGGCAACCCACCACTGAAGCCGCCAGCGGCCGACCTGACGGGATCGCGGTGCGGTCGCCAAGCTGCAGTCGCCCGAGGCGTCTCACGGCAACCGGTCCTCCCGGATCAGGGTCCCCTGGTATCGCGGTCAGTTTCGGGGCCGGCAAAGGAGTCGCCGGAAAGCCCGCGACGCCCTACTGGTTGGGCCGGGCCAGTTCGATTCGGACCTCAGGTGGTTGCCGTAAGGAGTTGTGAACAGTGCAACGGGACGCCACCGCCAGCAGCGCCGCCTGCTCCTGTGGATCCAGCTCGCCAGGGACCTCGATGCGAAGGTCGATCGCACCCACCCGGTGCGGATGGGAGGCGAAGTCGACCTCCGATGTGACCGCGAGCTTGGCCACCTGCTGGCCGTGGCGCGATAGGAACCGCCGGACGTAGTAGGCCACGCAGGCGGCCAGGCTGGCTATGAACAGATCAGTGGGGGTGGGCGCGGTGTCTTCGCCCCCATCGACGGTCGGCTGGTCGACCCAGAGCGAATGCTGGCGGACCGAGATCTGGAACTTGTCGCCACTCTCGTAGTCAACCCGCAACTGGTAGCGATCGGTCCCCTGGTCGTGGGTCACACGGCCTCCGCAGTCGCCTCGGCGGCAGCGATCTCAGCCCGAACCGAGTCCATGTCCAGGGCCTGAACCGCCCCGATCAACTTGGCGAGGTCCCCAGATGGCCGCGCCCCGGGCTCCGAGAAGACTAGGATCCCATCACGGAAGATCATCAACGTGGGGATGGACCGGATCTGGAGGGAACCAGCCAGGGCCGGCTCTGCCTCGGTGTCGACCTTGCCGAAGACGATCTCCGGGTGCTCATCGGACGCCGCCTGAAAGACCGGGGCGAATGCCCGGCAGGGGCCGCACCAGGCCGCCCAGAAATCGACTAGGACGATGCCTTCCTGGTCCACCGTGTTGGTGAATGTCGCCTCTGTCAGTGTGATCGTAGCCATGACTACCTCAGATATTTACCCCCGGGGGTATTGACAAGCAATGTGAGTGTACACCTAACGAGCAGGTTTTCGTGGTTGGCCCGCGTCGGACTGCCCCCCCTCCAGCGCCCTTGGTGGCCGGGCGCCTCCGGTCTGGCGATGATTCAACCGGCTCGCCGGCGAAGTCCGCTCAGTCGGAAGCCGACTCCAGCGCCGCCAGCAGCAGCGGGTCGACCACGTCGCGCCGCCCGCAGCGCTCCTCAAGGTTGGCCATGCCGGCCCAGGCCTCCAGGGCCAGGAAGATGGCGTCTTGGTCGACTTGGCCCCTGATCCTGCCCCGCCGCTCCAGGGCCAGCCTGATCCGCTCCAAGGTCGGCTCGTCAGCCGGGATCAGGTCGGCGGGGTTGGGGGGCTCGAAATGGAGGCGCCAGAGATCGACCAGGCGGGCCAGCTCAGGCACCGGATGCGGATGGTCGTCCACCCGCAGATCAATCATGCGATCGTCGAAGCCGCCGTACCCGGCACCAGCGCGGGCCACCAGAATGGCGGCTGACTGGCGCCCGCGCCGGTCGCCCCCAGCCTTGTCGCCGGCCCCGAGCGCTGCCAGCAACCGGTGGCTCAAGCTGCCCTGGATGGACTCGAACGAACTCACCATGGCGTCGACCACTTCGGCCCCACCCAGGATGTTCCCCTGACAGGCGTAGCCAGGGCCGCTGCGGCCGCCGGCCCATTCGAAACAGGCCGAGCCGGTGAACGAGGCCGCTGCCCCGTCGCGGTCGACCACCCCGAGCTGACGGTGCTCGCGGTCGGGATCTGAGGTGGTGAGGATCTCCACCACCTCGCTGGCGGTACGGCCCTGCTGCAGCAGCTCCAACCCCCTGCTCTTGTAGGAGGTGTTGGCCATCGCCTGGGTGGCCACGGCGCCAACCTTCGCCGCCGCCGCCGGGACCGCGCCGCCGACCGCCAGGAACTTGGAAGCGACGGCCACTCCCCAGTCCACTCCATCGGTGGCCGCGATCGAGAAGGTGGCGATGCGCTGGATCGGCGAACGGGGCGGCATTTGAGCCAGGATAGCGGCTTATCAGCCGTTGGGCGCATGTCCGCCAGTGGCACACATCGCTCACACGTTCGCATTATGATGATGCTTGTGCCTGACAGTCTGATCGGAGCAGCCGCCGCTGGGTCGATCGTGAGTGTCTCCTCAAGCAGGCGGCGGCGCTCCACCCCTGAGGGGTCCCTTCCAGACCGGCTGGCGCCCGGCGGGCGGCGGATTTTCGTTGGCGGAGATCAAGGCGATCCAGCACCGCAGTGGTCGTGCTCTACCGGCGGGAGTCGTCTCGCCGCCAATCCCAAGCCGGTGACCGGGAGCGCCAGATGGAAGTGTTGAGAGTCCGGGGACGGGCCCGCCGGATTGCTGGAGAGTTCTTCCCTGTCGCCGCGGGGCTCTCGGATAGCAGGTCGGCGCTGATCCGCGGATTGCGCGCCGGCCTCAGCCCCGAGGTGAGCGCGCTGTGGGTGACCGACCTCGACTGGCTGACAGGCTTTGGTGTTGGCGTGATCGAGCAGCCGCCCAGGGTCCGGTCCGGGCCAGAACACGCCAGGCCCATGTCGCCTCAGGCGGCCAAGCTGCGGATCGCCCGCGGCTGGCCCCAGCGTGAGGCCACCTGGGGAGGTCACGGGGGATGAGTGACACCGAGCAAAATTCGAGCGCTCCAGTGCCCGCCTTGACCTTGGAGTTGTTCGAGTACGTTCCCGAGTCCGCGCTGGTGGTGGTGGCGCACCCTGACGACTGCGACTTCCTGGCCGCAGACGTGCTCTCGGCCTGGGGGCGGCAGGGCACTCGGGCGGGCATCTGCTTGGTCACCGACGGCGACGCCGGCGGTGATGACCCGGACATCCCCGCCGGGGCGCTGAGCCGGATCCGGCTCGAGGAGCAGCGCCGGGCGGCGGCCCACCTGGGAGTCCACGATGTCCGCTGTCTCGGCCACCCCGACGGGATGCTCCAGAACACCCTGGCTGTGCGCCGCGACCTGGTCCGGGTGCTGCGGGAGTTCCGCCCCGAGTTGGTGGTCACGATGGACCCCACCAGCCGCTTCTTCGGGCGCGGCTACATCAACCATCCTGACCATCGGGCGGCGGCCGACGCCTGCCTGGATGCGGTCTTTCCCAGCGCCCGGGATGTCCGCGCGTTTCCCGAGCTGTTTCGCGAGGAGGGCTTGCAGCCCCACAAGGTCCGCTTTGTGCTGGTCGGGACAGGCGACCGGTCTGATGTCGCGGTGCCGGTCGCTGCGGTCGATGTGGAGAACAAGCTGGCCGCTCTGGGGGAGCACCACAGCCAGTTTGACGCCGCCGATATGCGTGAGCGCACCTGGGAGGGGGCTCGCGAGGTCGGCGCGCGCGCGGGGGTGGAGCTGGCCGAGAGCTACCGTCTCTTCGACCTGGCTCCGAATCCATCCCAGCGCGAGTACGGCAAGGGCCTCGCCGAGCCGGAGCGCAGAAACGGTCTTCCCGCTCCCCAGCTGGCGCAATCCCAGTGGGGGTGACGGCGGCCTTGTGGATCAGGCCGAGCTGTCTGGCTTGCTCTTGCGGGCCCGGGGCCGGCGGGCGGCCGCCTTGCCCGCGGCGGCGGGACGTCGTCGTGGCCTGGGCGCAGAGGGTGTGGGGGACTCGATTGCCCGCTCGAGGCCGCTGCCCAGCTGATTGAGGGTGCGCGCGGAATGGCGCAGCAAATCCAGCATCCGACCGGCCACCTGAGCCTCCAAGCCGGAGCCCTCGCTGCGCTCGCGAAGCCAGCCCCCGACCGCTCCCGCCAGCTCCGATATCTCAGGCAGTGGTAGGCCCCGACGCCTCGACCGCCAGTGTCGCCGGTCCATCACCGCCACCAGCTGCTGGCGCGACGCCGGGTGCGGAGCCACAGTGGTTCAGCGGCAAGTGCCACCAAGGCGAGCGCGATGATCGCCCCCAGCAGCTCCCCAACCATCGCGAAACCGAAACTGCTCAGCACCACCGCCGCCACCACCGCCAGCAGGCCGAGTCCCACGAGCAGCCGTCCCATCTGGCGGCCGACCACCGTCCCCAGAGATTGCGTCGGACTCGTCTCGCCGAGTTCTCTGGGCAGCCGCTCCTGCCACATTGGACTCCACCAACTGGGAGGAGTCGGTGGCCCCGAGTCAGGCGACTGCTGATCGGGCTGGCGCCGGGGGTCGGAGCCTGGAGGCATCTGCTGACCTGGTATTGCGGGGGACCGCAGAGAAGGCGGTTTGACCAGCTCTAGGATAGCACCAGTCGGCCGCGATTTAGGGGGATATAAGCCAGTTGGGACCGGCGGCCAGCGACCCTCCCTTGGTGGCACTGCACAACCGGATCAGCAGTTGCCGTCGGTGCGTGGACCGGGGCCTGCTTGGTGCCGCGACTCCGATCCTGCCCGCCCCGGTGTTGGCCCCAGTGGTGCTGGTTGGCCAGGCACCTGGCCGCCTGGAGGTGGAGTCGGCCCTGCCCTTCAGTGGGCGGGCCGGCAAACAGCTATTTCGGTGGCTGGCCGAGGCGGGCGCGGGCCCCGAGTCAGAGGCGCGCCGCACGATCTATCTCACCTCGATGACCAAGTGCTTTCCCGGCCCGGCCAGCTCAGGCTCGGGGGACCGCCGCCCCTCCACTGAGGAGGTCTCTCTCTGCCAGCCCCACCTCGACGGGCAGCTCGACATCTTGCGACCGCGGCTGCTGCTGGCGGTCGGTCAGCTGGCGATCGCGCGATACCTAGGCGTGAGGCCGATGGACCAACTGGTTGGCCGGGTCTTCGACGGCTCCGGACGCGAGCTGGAGGTCACGCTTGAGTCAGTGCCACCGAGTACCGGGGCTCCATGGGTGTTGCCGCTGCCTCACCCCTCGGGTGCCAGCCGCTGGCTCAATCAGCCCGGCCACCGCAGCCTACTGGCGGAGGCGCTGGCCCGAATGTCGTTACTGCTGGCAGCCATCTCTCGTGGCTGCCCCTTAAAGTGAGCTGAGAGACCGTATACTCGGGCCATATCTTGGGTGGACAGAAGCGTGCGCACGACGGCGGCTCGAGGTTGTCGGGCGATCTGCCCGCACCTGTCCCTGACGTGGCGGCCGAGGGTGAGGTAGGAGCCGCCCCCAGGGTCGGTTCGGCGCGTTCCGCCGACGACATCCTGGAGCTGATCTTCACCTCCACCCCCAGGGCCAGCCCGGCCGAGCAGGCGGAGCGCACCCTGCGCCGGCCCAAGGCGTTGGTGTACGTGGCGATGAGCAATCGAAATTTCTTCTGGCGCCAGCAGTTGACGAAGTTCGTGCTCGATGAAGGTCGGGTGCCGGTCACCCCCTTCATGCTCTTCGACTACTACCTGCTCCACACTGTCCCCAAGGACTTGGTCCGGGAGGCGATGAACAACCTGATCGCGCGTTGCGAAGAGATGTGGGTCTTCGGCGAGCTATCACTGGGCCTCAAGGTGCAGGTGGGCATCGCCAAGCGGATGCGCAAGCCAGTGCGCTACTTCGACATCAGCGATTTGCCCTATCAGGTTTCCGGCGTACCGGAGTCGATGGTCTCGGACGAGCGCTGACTTGGTGGATTCGACCGCCTCGGCCCAGATGTGGCCCGGGCTCTGAGCGTCACCCAGGCTGCGGCCGCCGCTCGGTACTCCAGTCCGACCTCCGCCGGGGAGCGCCCTCTGAACTGACGGCGGATTCCGGCGCGGGTCGGCCCGTTGCGATACTCGGGCACCGTCCATCAAACTGCTGGGCCGGGGCACCTGAGTTCCATGTCGGCTGGGGGAGGCGTGATCATTCACACTGGACGGCTGTGAGCACCGGTCTGGCTCGGGTTGTCAGCCTGGCGCGCCGACCCTGGGCGCGTGTTGGGATCGGGAGCGTGGTGGCGGCAGCGCTGCTGGCATTGGTCCTGACCAGGATCTCTGGGCACCGGGCGGTGTACTCCATGGAGCACGTCTCTCTACCAATGCTGGGCTTGGCTGCCCTTCTGGCGGCAGCCTACGTGGGCTTGCGCGCCTGGCGCTACCGCATGCTTCTGGGCCAGGGATCCGCAGTCGGTGTGATCGCGGTGACCGCGGCCAGCTGGGGGGCGGGGCAGCTTCTGCCGGGCCCCGGCAGCGACGCCGCCTTCGTCTGGTTCGCCCGACGAGACTTGGATGCCAGCGTGAGCCGAGGCACCGGGGCCGCCCTGGTCGCTCGGCTATTGGACATGGCCAGCCTGGCCGTGATTCTGTTGGTGAGCGCCGATTTGGCGGGAATCAGCCTGGGGCGGCCAGTACGGGTGGCGGCGGTAGTGCTGGCAGTCATCCTGGGGGTGGCCCTGCTAGCCCTCTTCGTCCGGCGGCCGCGCCGACTGCTTCTCGGCCTAGCGGAGCGTATGCCAGTGGTCGGCGGCCTCGCCGCCCGAGCGGGCCGAGCGCTGGCCGAACTCAGCAGCTGGCAGACTCTGGTCGGGCTCAGCCTGGCGACCGTCGGCGCCAGACTGCTGGCGGCCTTGGAGTACTACTGCCTCTTCCTGGCCTTGGGCGCCCATCTCGATCTTTGGCAGGTCTGGCTGGCGCTGGCCGTGCGGACGCTCCTCTTTGCGCTTCCGGTTCAGGGGGTGGGCGGCATGGGCACCTCCCAGGTCTGGTGGGCAGGTGGGCTCGCCCTAGCTGGGTTGCCGGTCGCCGCCGCCCTCTCATTGGGACTGGTGGTTCAGATCCTGGACCTGGTGGTGGCCCTTCCTGAGGGAGCGCTGGGGTGGCTAGCCCTCAGAGTGCGCCGGGCCGTGCGAGATGGTGGCGAACGGTCCGCACCCCGGCCCCGGTCGGTGTGGCCCAGGTCTCAGGGCTCAACCCCGGCGTCAGGGATGGGCGAAGGCGCCGCCTCTCAGCCGCCGCCCAGCCCGGATCTTGTCGGGGCCACGACTGGATTCGGCAAGCGTGATTGACCGCGCAGGAGGCCCGCTCAGACGAGCGATTCCATTCGGACCGCGCGCGCTGCCGCAGTTCCTTGGAGATCGATGTTGGAGGGAGCTGGTTGGGACAGGGCTGCCGCGTCAGTGACCAGCCTGGGTCGCGCCTGACCGTCCGGTGGGTGGGCGCTGGCGCGAGGTCCCCTCTGGCCGAGTTGGGCTGCCGTCGGTTACCCTGACGGAGCGGGGAGCCAAGCAAGGTGGTACAGGTATGCGTATAGCGGGCGAGACAGTTGGCAGGCGCGGCGCCATCGCGCTCTCAACGGCGGCAGTGATGGCGGGAATTCTGGCGGTCCACGGCTACGGCCACCCGGGCAGCCTCGGCTTGGCTGGGACGAGCACGATAGCCGGCACCAGCACCGGCCGGCCCACGACGGCTCCGTCTGCCCGCCCGAGCGGAGCCAGCTCCCCAGCCCCCAGCAGCAGTTCGGCGCCGACCGCGGCGCCGACGGGTTCGGCGACCCCCGGGCCGTTGCTCTCATCAACCCCCTACGCCAGCTACACCTATCAGCTCTACCCGGGGACCCCGAGTGCCAGCGCGCAGGTGGCGCTGGCCGGATTCTCCTTCAAGGCCCACAACTCCGGGTCCTCGGTGCAGTTCACCCTTTCCATTACCGCCGGAGGCCAGGCTCCCGTCACCAAGACCTACCCCAGCTCGGACCACGTGTATTTCGTCGAGGCCAACCTTGGTGACGACTCGGCCAACACCGAGTACAACTTCGGCGATGACGGGCTGGTGGTGACGGACGCCTCCGGCCATGTGGTGGCTTGACCGTGGCGAGGAGGAGTCGCACGGCGCGCGCCGCCGCCCGGAACTCGGCCGTGGCGCTGGCGGCGGTACCGGAACTCGAGCGCAGTTCCCCTGTGCCCAATGGCGCCTTGCAGGCCGTCCAGGATTGGTCTCCGACAGTGGCCCGGCTGTCCCTCGGCCTAGTCCTACTCTGGTTCGGGCTCCACGAGCTGATCCAGCCCAGCCTCTGGACCGGGTACGTGCCCGCGATCTCTCAGACCTCGGGGCTGGCTTTGGGGATGGTCCTCGTCCATGGCTGGCTGCTGGCCATGCTGGGGGCGGCTCTGCTGCTGGGGATAGCCCCGCGCGTGGCCTCGGCCGTGAGCGCCCTGCTGCTCCTGGAGATAGTGCTCTCCCTCTCCTTCACCGGAGGGGTCTCCGACATCGTGGCCCGCGATCTGGGGGTCTTCGGGCTGGCGGTCGCCGTCTTCGCCAGCGAGCGACAGCGTCTGGTGCTGCGGGGCTGAGTTAACGCCAGCCACTTTGGCCATCGGGCGGCCCGGCTCCTCAATCCAGAGCCGGGTGGGGCGGATGCGGACCCTGGGTTTGGGCGATCTGGCCAACAGCCGGCCTGGCGACCTTCCCGGGTATCCTCACAACTGGCGCGGGCGTGGGTCCCAGCCGGGGGGCCGCAGGAGGGGCGGGGTGAGCGTGCATGACGGCCGGGCCGAGGGGGTGGTCTCAACTTCTTCCATGCGGACCGGAACCTCCAACGGACGCCAGCCAGCCGGATGACTGGGTCGGATTACGAGCGTGCCAGGCCGCTCTTCGAGCTCATGGGAGCCCTGGCGGTAGACCAGAGCGACCGTCAGGCCGAGTACACGGACCGCTTCGCCAGGCCCGTCCTGGAAAAGCACCGCCGCCAGGGCAACCTGGTCAACCAGGCGGTTTACAACCGCCAACGAGGAGTCGGTGGCGCAGGTCTACGGGCTGGGTATCGTGGGCTGCGACTGACGGGCCTCTCTGCCACCCACCGTCCCTTTCGGACTTCTCCACCTTCTCCGCGGTAGTGGCCACGCCACATCCGCAGTGGGGCGAGACGGTGGCCCCGGTCTTGGTGCTGCGCGAGGGCATGACGATGAGACTGGAGCAGCTCCGGGAGCACGTTGGGCCGCTGCTGGCCAGCCACAAGCATCCCCGGCGGCTCGCGGTGGTGACCACGCTCCCGCGCAATGCCACTGGCAAGCTGCTGAAACAGTAGCTCGGGCAGTGGCTGGCCTTGAGGAGGGCGCCGGCCCGCGGCGCCCGGGCATCGGACCCGCCAGGAAGTCGGCCCCATGGCCATCAGCGCTGGGTGTGAAGGGGGCTGGCCAGCCCAGGTGGCAGCGGTTCCGAGTGCCATGCGACGGCGGGTCCATTTGCCGGGCTTGTGGTCGAACTGATCCGTTCCCAGGGCGCCCCCTGGGAGGGCCCCTGCTCTCGACCGGACCTGACCGCGGCGCGGCTGGGCATAATCGGAAGATGGCGCTCAGATGGCTGTTTCCCCGGACTGATCCATCCGGGGAGAACCACCACACCAGCGGAACCGGCGGACTGCGGGCGGCGGTCCTGGGCGCCGACGACGGGATTGTGTCCACTGCCAGCCTGATGCTGGGGGTGGCGGCCTCGCGGGCTTCCCATGCCGGGGTGATCACCGCTGGCATCGCCGGCGTGGTCGCCGGTGCCATGTCGATGGCGGCCGGAGAGTACGTCTCGGTGTCATCCCAGCGCGACGCGGAGCGAGCGGACCTGAACCGGGAGCGGGCCGAGCTTCGGGCCGATCCAGCGGGCGAGCTGGAAGAACTGACCCAGATCTACGTGGCTCGGGGGATCGAATACGACCTGGCGCGCCAGGTGGCGGTGCAGCTGACCGAGGTCGATCCGCTGGCGGCTCACGCTCGTGACGAGCTGGGGATCACCGACTCTGGCCGAGCGCGGCCCATCCAGGCGGCCGGCTTCTCAGCCACCTCCTTCGTGGTGGGGGGGCTGCCCGCGGTGCTGGCTTTCGCCCTGGCCCCGGCGTCGGCCCGGATTGCGGTCCTGGCCATCGTCGCCGTGGCCGCCCTGGGGCTGCTGGGCACGCTGGGGGCCATTGCCGGGGGGGCCAACTGGCGGCGCGGCGCGCTGCGGGTCCTGGTCGGGGGCACGGCCGCCATGGCGATCACGGCGCTGGTCGGCCAGCTGGTGGGCTCAGCGGGGCTCTGAACCCTGGCGCCTCAGGCAGTGGAGAGTCCGGGCGCGCTCTTCCCGTGCGCCGAACGTGTCACGATCGTAACCGAGCCAGAAAGGGCATCTGGGGGCGGCTCTGGCAATGCCTGCGGAGATGAAGTCGGCAGCTGGGACGCTCACCTCGCGAACCTGGCTGGAGGGATCAGCCGGGCTCATCTACGTGGCGGCGCTGGCCGGGGTCGACCTGGCGGTGCGCGCGGGCCTTCCTAATCACCTCGCCCGGGGCTACCTCGAGTTGCTGTTGGCGGTCCTGGGGATGTTCGCGGTGGCCAGCTTCGGCTTGCCGATGCCGGCGGCAAGTCGTCGCTACTGGCGCCTGAGCCAGGCGGCTTTGGCCCTGTTCGCGCTTAGCTTCGGCTTCGCGGCAGGCGCCGACCTCACCCGCCACGCAGCCATGGGATTCGCCGCCGGACTGGCCCTGCTGCTCGCCCTGCCGCCCTTGGTGGCGGCCGCTGGCGTCTACGTGATCAAGCACCAGCGTTGGCAGCATGGCCTTGCCGCCCTGCTCGACCTGGCGATCCTGGTGGTGGCGGTGGTCGCCATCAGCGCTCCCCCGTGGTCTCGCCACTACTGGCCGCGGGTGCCCCGCGGGCCCTCGCGCTGGGCGTCAGTTGGACCGCCGAAGGCGTCCTCTTCGTCGGGGCACTCTGGGCCGGGGCGGGCTGGGTCCGTTCTCGTGTCCAGATGGACTACACCATCCTGGTCGGCCTGTTGGCTGGTGCGTGGCTGCTGGCCTCAATCCGGCTGGGACTGCTGTTGGCCGGCTGGGTGTCGGAGCCCTGGTGGCTGGTGGCGGCGTACGGTCCCGGGTTCCTGCTGGCGACGCTGGCCCCGGATCTGGGCACAACCCCTCCTGGCCAGCTCGAGCAGGCGCCGGACACGTGGTCGGCGGCGCGCAGCTGCATCCCCTGCGGTCCGGCGGCCCTGCTTCTGGCGGCCCTGGGGCTGGTTCTGACCGTCGGCGGTGGGTCCACCGGCCGGTGGCTGACGGTGGGTGCGCTGGTGGTCAGTGCCATGCTCATGGCGCCCAGTCCCTGCTCCTTCGCGACCACCGTGAAACTGCCCGGCCAACGCTCGCGGCAGGCGCTCCACGATCCCCTGACTGGCCTGCTCAACCGGCGCGCTTTCGAGCAGGACCTGGGGCAGCAGCTCTACCGCTGCGACCGGGACCTGGGCCACTTCGTGCTGGCGCTTCTCGACCTGGACGCCTTGAAGGCGATCAACGACCGCGGCGGCCACCCGGCCGGCGACGAAGCGCTAGCGGCCACTGCCGCCGCCCTCACTCGGTGCCGACGGCGGGAGGACAGTGTCTTTCGGATCGGCGGTGACGAGTTCGCCATGTTGCTCCCGGGCGCGGATCAAGCCACCTGGGCTCGGGTTCTGTCCCAGGCGGCTGAGCTGCTGCGCCAGAGCGCGGCCGAGGTGAACTTCAGCTCAGGGATAGCATCCGCGCCCGAGGATGGCGATACCGCGACAACTCTCTTCGGGGCGGCTGACAGCCACCTCTATCAGGACAAAGCGAACCGCGGCATGTTGGATCCATTCTGGCTCCGTCGGTCCTCGCCGGAACCTAGCGCCGGCTGAGCCGGCCGCTCAGAGCGACCAGGGTGGCGGTCGCCGTTCCTTGAAGGCAGCCATCCCTTCTTGCCCCTCGGGACTGGAGAAGAGGCGCGCCGAGAGCTGGATCATCAGCTGGAACGCGGCTTTCGGCTCCATCGGTGGCACGGCGGAGATGAGCCGTTTAGCCTCCGCCTGGGCGGTGGGCGCTCCCCGCAGCAACTCCTCGACCACCGCTGAGATCTCCTGGTCGAGCTCTCCAGGTTGGCTGGTGCGGGTCAGCAGCCCGGCACTGGCAGCCTCCTCCGCGGAGAAAACCCGCCCGGTGAGGAAGAGCTCCAGAGCCGCGGTCCTGGAGATCCTGGGCAGGACGGGGACTGAGATCACGGCCGGGGCCACGCCCACCCGGACCTCGCTGAACGCGAAGGATGATGCCGGGCTGGCGATCGCCACATCACTGGCGGCGACCAGGCCCATGCCGCCCCCGCGCACCGCTCCGTCGACCCGGCAGATGATTGGCTTGGGGCTGGCGAGCATGGCCTCCAGGATGGGAACCAGACCACCAGCTCCGGGACTGGCGCCGGTGGCCTGGTGGATCCGTGCCTGCTCCTTGAGGTCTGCTCCGGAACAGAAGACGCTGCCCGTGTGGCTCAGGACCAGCAGCCTGACCTCGGGAGCCCCCACCGCCGCCCCCAGGGCGGCCAGCAGCTGCTCCAGCATCGCCTCGGAAAGAGCGTTTCGGTTGGCCGGAGAGTCCAGGGTCAGGTAGGCGACCTTGGAGCTGGTCTCCAGGGTGATCAGCTGATCAGACATGGTCATGACAGTTCTTCACGCGTCCGCAATTCTAGATTGCCGCCGCCGGTCTCGGCGCTGGGAATGCCCTCGCTCAGAGCCGGCGCACCAGATCGCGCTCCAGGGTCTCGCGGGCGCGCTGGACCGCCGGGAGCAGGGGCCAGCCAGCCAGTCCCTGCTCCAGCTGCCGGCAGAGCGCGTAGCAGGACTTGGTGGCTCGGACCGCGTCCCCGACATCGACTCCTGGCGGGGGCTGCAGCTCGGTGAGGGGAACCCCTCGACTCCAGTTGTAGACGAACTCAACGTAGTCCAGCGAAGGCGGCCGGCTCTCCGCGATCCCCGCCTCCTGCTCCAGCTCGGCCAGCTCCCGCTGCGCCTGGCGCAGGCGCTGCGACAGCTGCTCCAGCCGGCGGGTGGGCATTCGCCGCCGGGGCGCGGCCCGGCCCTGGTTGCGGTCGTCAGCGGCCAGCATGACCAGCACCGCGCAGATCTCCTCCGGCTCGAGGCTCGTGAGCCAGCCCTGCAGCACCGCCTGTGACACCAGCAGGGTGTTTTCGCCGTAGACACTGGCCGCCAGCAGCCCCAGCCTACTTGGCTGGTCGTGCTCCAGATGTCCCAGCTCGGTCAGGACCTGACGGTAGGCGCGCAGCTGGTCGCGAAACTCGTGCTGGCGCTCTCGGGCAGTCGCTTCCGCGCTGAGCAGCGACTGCTCCAGCTCTCGCACCTCCTGATGACATGCCTGGTGCTCGCCCAGGAGGGGACAGTGTCGGCAGGGGGACGCCGCCCACCGCTTCTCCTGCTCGTGGATGGCCCGGCGGGCGTGCTCCAGCCTGCCCCCGGGATCACGGGCGTCGGCCCCGTAGCGACCTCCCCGGCGGTCGCGGAAGTGCTGGCGGCGGAGCTGGCGGGCGTCTGCCCGGGCCTTGTCGAGAGCCTGCTTGGCCCCCAGGAACTGCGAGAGGGTGCGTTCACTGCAGCGCACCTTGGGATGACGGAACTGGCGCCTGCGGAGATCCTCGAGGCGGTCCTCCAGGTTGGGGCGGCGGGCCCTGAAGTCATCCAGAGCCTGCAGCCGCTGGTACTGACCGAAGGATTGCTCGAGCAGCTCCTCGGACTGTTCCGGAGTGTGCCTCCGGAGCAGGTTGAGGGTCATGTTGTAGGTGGGCGCGAACTTGGACTCGACTGCCATGTCGTTGCCCAAAAGGGTCTCGCAGATTACGCCCAGATCCACCTCCGGGTCACGTAGGATCACGCCGTGGCCGATGGAGTCGATGCCGCGCCGCCCGGCCCGGCCCAGCAGCTGGCTGAGCTGGCCTGAGCGAAGCGCCGCGAAGCCCTGCCCGTCGAACTTGGTGAAGGTGGAGATGACGCAGGCGCGGGCGGGCATGTTCAGCCCCAGAGCCAGCGTCTCGGTGGCGAAGACGACCTTGAGCAGGCCCTTTTGGAAGAGCTCCTCGACCGTCTCCTTGACGTAGGGCAGGAGCCCGGCGTGGTGGACCGCGACCCCGGCGCGGAGCATATCCATGTTCAGCCCGGCGCTGTAGACGGCGGCCTCTTGGGGATCGTCCACGGCCGCCAGCCGCTCCGTCAGGATGTCGTCGATGGCGAACTTCTCCTCCAGGCTGGTCAGGTCGAGACGGTGGGTGGCGCACCGGGAGAGCGCCTCCCGGCAGCCCTTGCGGGAGAAGATGAAGTAGATGGCAGGGAGCATGTCCTGCACTCGCAGCTCCTCGATGATGCGCAGCAGGTCGTTCTCCGCGGCGAGCACCGCTCGGTTGCCATAGAAGCGCCGGTCCCCGGCGGCTTCCCTACCGGCGGCCTCCAGGGTTCTGCGGTCCAGCTGACCACGAGAATCCAAGAGTGGCAGGAGCTGGTTCCGCACGCCCAGCCAGGTGCGCAGCTCGACCGGTCGGTCGGTCCGGAGCACGACCGCCATCGGCCCCCGCCGCTGCGTCATCCAGGCCGCCACGTCATCGACATTGGTGATGGTGGCGGAAAGCCCGATGAACCGGATGTGAGCCGGGGCCTGGATGATGACCTCCTCCCAGACCGTGCCCCGCGGATACTCGTCGATGTAGTGGATCTCGTCCAGGATCACCCAGCGCACCTGGGCCAGCGAGGCGGGGTCGTCGTAGATCAGGTTGCGCAGGATCTCGGTCGTCATGACCACCACCGGCGCCTCGGGGTGGATCGAGGTCTCGCCGGTGACCAAGCCCACCTGCTGGGCCCCGTAGCGGCGGCAGAGGTCGCCGTACTTCTGGTTGGAGAGGGCCTTGAGCGGGGTGGTGTAGAGCACCCGCTCGCCGCGGGAACGGTCGTCCGCCGCCAGGCAGCGCCAGATCGCCCACTCTGCGACCACGGTCTTACCGCTGCTGGTGGGGGCGCTGACCAGCACTCCCTGATGGTGGCTGAGGGCTTCGATCGCCTGGCGCTGGAAGGGGTCGAGCACGAATGGGAGCGTGCTCTCAAAATCGGCTAGGTCGACGCTCCCCGAGGGGGGCTCGACCGCGGTCACTCCGGGGTGGGAGCGGTCAGCGGCTCGGAGGGGAGCGATGGTCTCGGGTTGGTCTTGTACCAGGCGTAGATCAGCAGCGGCACCCCCAACACCAAAACTCCGATCGAGGTCAGCTGAGTCTGCTTCAGGCCGAAGGCGATGATGGGGACGTTGACCGGATTGCGCAGGAAGAAGAGTCCGAACTGGGTGATCGGGTAGATGATGATGTAGGCGATGCCGATCCAGCCGTCGGGCACCTGGCGCTTGCGCAGGTAGATCAGCAGCCCCAGGACCATAAGGATCAGGATCGCCTCGTAGGCGGCCGCCGGCTGGTAGGCGACGTCCAGCCGGGGAGCGAACGTGTGTGGGTTGGTGTAAGCGGTCGCCCACGGCAGGTTGGATGGGTAGCCCAGGATGTCCCCGTTGATGACGTTCCCGATCCGGCCGATGGGCTGGCCCACGGCGGCGAAGAACGCGGCCGCGTCGAGCAGGATCCAGAAGTTCACCTTCTCCCGCCAGGCCAAGAAGAGCATGGTGGCGGCCGCCAGGAAGATGGCTCCGAAGAACGCCATGCCGCCATTCCAAAAGGCCAGGATCTGGGCCGGGTGGGTGACGTAGTAGAGGGCGCCGGACTGCAGGTCGTAGAACAGACGCCCTCCGATCAAGCCGGCGATCACCGCCCAGAAGGCGATCCAACTGGTCTTGCCGCGGGGTATGCCGTGGCGCTCGGCATAAGGCAGGGCGACCTGGAGGCCGACCAATATGGCCACCGCGTAGCCGACCCCGTACCAGTGAATGGTGAGGGGGCCCAGGTGGAAGACTGGGTCGATCCCAATCTTGATTACCGCGACCAGCGGGCTCACAGGCGGATCAACTCAATGTCCTGCCGGGTCAGCAGCGCCTCGCCGCCGCCCCCGTCCTCGGCCACCCAGTCGGCCACCTTGCGCAGCATCTGATCGGCATGCCGACCATCGTTGCTGACACAGGTGACCCCGATCACCGCCAACTGCCAACTGTCCAAGCTGTCCACCTCCGCGACCGCGATGTTGAAGGTCCGCCGCATCCTGGCGGTCAGCGAGCTCACCACCTGACGCTTGGACTTGAGCGAGTGGCTCTCAGGGAGATGGAGCGTGAGCACCAGGCTGCCGATCACCACCCAGGTAGTTTAGGAACTCTCGCCCGCCAGTCCCCGGAGCCGGGCTCAGGTAAGCGGGCGGGCGTCTCGGACAGTTCCGGCTCAGCCCATCTGCCGGAGCATCTGCACCGCCACGTTCTGGCGCCGCTCCTGACCGACGGTGGTGGTGGCCCCGTGGCCGGGGTAGATCACGGTGTTCTCGGGCAGCACCAGCAACTTTGACAGCACCGCCATCAGCTGGCGGGAGATGTCCACGTCCGGGAGGTCGGTTGGGCCCAGGTCGCCGGCGCGCAGGGTGTCGCCGGTGAAGAGGTGGTTGCCGACCTTGAAGCAAAGGCTGCCCGGGCTGTGACCGGGAGTGAAGACGACCTCCAGCTCGAAGTCGCCGAAGGCAACCCGATCGCCGTCGACCAGGTACCGCTCGGCCGAGCGCAGGTAGGCCTTGGCGTCCAGCAGGCTGAGGGCGGTCTCCCCCCCGACGGCGGCTTTGACCTCATCCTTGGCGCCAGCATGGTTGCGGTGGCCGTGGGTGCATAGGATGTGGCTCACGGTAAGCCCCTGGCACTGGCTGACGATCTTGGCAGCGTCGGCCCCGGGGTCGATGACCACCGCCTCCTGGGTGCGGGCGCAGGCCACCACATAGCAGTTGCTGGGCTGGGTACCGTCCACCTTGACCCGTGCGATCTGCAGCCGGGGGCGGGGCGGGGCCGTGCTCAGAGACGTTCCTCCCGCTGCTGGGTGAGCTTCTGGCGGAGCGCCTCCAGTTCCTCGAACTCCTCCAGCGGAGGCTTGGGCAGCCGCTGGTAGGAGTGGGGGAACTTGGCGTGCTGGAGTGCCCCCAGCAGGAGATCGACATCCTCCTCGGTGAGACGGTACAGGTGTCCCTGCGGGGCGGTGGTGGGGATCGCCTCGGTCACCAGCTGCGGCTCGCGCTCCCGGGGCTCGGGGAGGAGCTCGGCGGGTTCGCCGGCTTCTCGGCCAGGCTCGCGCGGGGCCACCTTGGTCGGCTGGAACAGCTGTGCCGAGCCCCCCAGGCTGGCCCGTTTGAAGGCCATCTCAGTTCCCCTCCCGGCTGCTGAGGACGACGTCGGCCAGCTGGCGGTAGGCGGTGGCGCCATCGGAATCCTTGGCGTACTGCAGTATCGACTGGCCGGCCAGGGGACACTCCGCAAAGCGGATGCTGTCGCCCACCTGGAAGGGGTAGACCAGGTTCCCGAAGTTGGCCTGCACCTCGCGCAGGACCTCGTTGGCGTGGACGGTGCGGCCCTTGTGGATGGTGGGCAGGATCCCGTGGATGTGGAGCTGGGGATTGAGCTTGGTTCGAACCCGTTCGATGGTCCGCTGCAACTGCTCCATTCCCTTCATCCCGAAGTACTCACATTGAAGCGGGATGATCACATCGGTGGCGACCACCAGCGCGTTGATCGCCAGCAAGCCCAACGAGGGCGGGCAGTCGATGATGATGAAGTCGTAGTCGGCCATGAGGGGATGCAGCTTCTCCCGCAGCACCGACTCGCGCCCGATCTCGGTCACCAGTTGGAGCTCGGCGCCGGCCAGCTCCACGTTCGCGGGCAGGAAGTCCACACCCACACCCGGGGAGTGGAGGCGGATGTCCTCGGCCGTGACATTGTGCTCACAGAGCATGTCGTAGACGGTCAGGCGAAGCTCGTCGGGCTTGGCCACCCCCATGTTCACGGTGAGGTGGCCCTGGGGATCCAGGTCCACGCAGAGCACCCCGGCACCTCGCTCTGCCAGCGCGCTGCCCAGGTTGACAGCGGTGGTGGTCTTGCCGACGCCGCCCTTCTGGTTGGCCACGGCGAACACCTGAACCTTAGGGGCGGGATGGTTGTTGGAGGACATCTCGGGCCGAACCTCGAGGGACACCCGGTCGCCTGTGACCGGTCTGGTGAGCCCGCCGCTATCATATGGCCGCTCGCCGGTGCTGAGGGCGATACCGGAACGTAATTGGCCCCAGTTCGTCGTTGCATCCCGGCCAGGCCGACCGCTACAGTGCAGATCCCCTCGCTCTGCCCGGGCCGCGCCGGACCCGCCCGAAAACGACCCACCCGACACAAGGAGATCTGCTCTCGTGGCCGAACGCACCGACCCGCCCAAGTCCAAGGTGCAGTCCGTCGACTACGCGATCCAGTTGGCGCTGGCCTCCAAATGGGACGAGGCGGTGGCAGTGAACCAAGACCTGCTGGACAGGTTCGGAGCCGACGCTGACACCCAAAACCGGCTGGGCAAGGCCCTGCTCGAACTGGGCCGTTTGGCCGAGGCGGAGGCGTCGTATCGAGCCGCCCTGGAGCTAAACCCGCTCAATCAGATCGCTCAGCGCCAGCTGGCCAAGCTTCGGGATCGGGAGGGTGGCGCGGGTGGCAAGGCCCCCGTGGCCGCTGCCCTCGACATCAAATTCTTCACTGAGGAGCCCGGCAAGACGGTGCTCACCCGGGTGGTTGTGGAGGCCGACGCGGCATCCGCGAGCGTGGCTCCCGGGGAGCCCATCGAACTGGTCATCGGGTCGGGTCAGGTGGTGGTGCGCAGCGTCCATGGCGTCGATGTCGGCACCCTGGAGCCGCGCATAGCGCAGCGCCTGCGGCGCATGGTCGATGGCGGCAATCGCTATGCCGGGGCGGTCGCCCACGTGGACCAGGGTTCGGTCCAGGTGATTCTGCGCGAGATCTACCAGGCGCCGGCGATGGCGGGGATGGTTTCCTTCCCGGTCCGCAAGGGACGCGAGCAGGACTACCGCCCCTACGCCAAGGAGACGCTGCTGGCGAGGAACGAGGAGCCGGTCGTCATCGATGACGACGATGCCGAGCCCGTAGCGCCCCGGTCCTCCAGGGCCACCGATGACATGGAGGAGGGCTTCGGGGAGTTTGAGGAGATGGACGACCCCGCGGACGGCCCGAGCCTGGACGATGACGGCGAGGAAGCCGAGGACGACTACTAAGCCGGGGTGGCCAGCCGCGGGTGCGACTCCGGGCCGGGCCTTCCGGATCGGGAGAAGCGTCGGTCAGGTCAGGGGTGGCCCACCGGGGCTGGTTGGTCGACCGGCCATAGCAGCGGCCTTTCAAAGCAGGAACGCAGCACTACCGAGGAGCGGCTGGTGAGCCCGGCATGCTCCTCTCGCAGCTGGCTCAGGAAGCTCGCCAGCCCGGCCGGGGATGAGACTCTGACCTTGGCCATGTAGCAGTCCTCGCCGGCCACCTCGTGGAGCTCAAGAACGTCCGGGCTGGCGGTCAGCCGAGCCTCCAGTCGCCGCCGCTCGTCGCCGCTCCCGTCCAGGCGCAAGAAGACCAGGGCCGCGGTCGAACGCTCCACCTGGTCCGGGTCGAGGATCGCGGTGTAGCCCCTGATCACCCCGGCCGCCTCCAGCTTGTGAATGCGGTCATGGACCGCCGGAGCAGACAGCCCAACCCGGTCTCCCAAGGCGGCGATGGTCATTCGTCCACTGCCAACGACCCCACCCAGAAGCTGCCGGTCGATCTCGTCCATGAGAATACAGTTTGACTTAATTTTCAAAGCTTGTCCAGCTAAACTGACTTCTAATCGTCAGCCGGGCTACGGGAAGCGCAATTGATCTTCGGAAGGATGCGGGCTGCGTTGGGCACCAGCCAGGCGCTCAGGGGCTGGCTGGCCCTGCTGGTCGTTTACGTGGTCTGGGGCTCCACCTTCACCGGCATCCAGGTCGCCGTCAGGGCGATGCCACCGCTCCTGATGGCGGGGACCAGGTATCTCCTCGCCGGGGTCGTCCTGTACGCCGTCGCGGGTCGCAGTGGTCGCTGGCGGTGGCGGCGTCTCAGCTGGCCGGAGCTATACAGCTCAGCGGCTGTGGGGCTGCTCCTGCTGCTGGGCGCCAATGGCCTGCTCAGCTGGTCCGAGCAGAAGGTGCCGTCCGGGCTGGCCGCCCTGATCATCGGCACGGTTCCACTTTGGATAGCGGTCCTGGGCCTGGCCGGGAGGCGCTCGATTGGCCCGGGACGTTTGGGCTGGGTGGGGGTGATGGTGGGCTTGGTCGGGGTTGGCGTCCTGGCCAGCCCCACCACCGCCGGTCATATGGCCCCTTTATACACGGCGGTCCTGCTAGCGGCCGCGCTGTTCTGGGCCAGCGGGTCCCTCTACGCGCTCCGGGCCCCGCTGCCCGATGACATCTTCATCGCCTCCGCCGTGGAGATGGTCTTCGGCGGCCTGGGGCTGGTAATCGCGGGGCTGGCCTCCGGCGAGACCACCCAGGTCCATTGGGCGCACATCATGGGGGGACCCCTGGTGGCCTTTGCCTGGCTGGTGCTGGGAGGCTCGCTGCTGGGCTACACCTGCTACGCCTACGCGCTCAAGGTTTTGCCCACCAGCACCGTGGCCACCTATGCCTATGTCAACCCCGTGGTGGCCCTGGTGCTGGGCTTTTTCATCCTCGGCCAGGGCCTCACCCGGGGCAGTGCGCTGGCCGCCGCTCTGATCACCGTGGGGGTGGTACTGATGGTCAGCGGGCCTCACTTGACCCGGCGGCGCCAGCGCCGCCTGCGGACCGAGGTTCCCCGGTCCGATACCGGGTGATCCGGGCCGGCTGCCAGATGGCCCGCGGGACCATGGTCGCCTTCGGCCGGTCGAGGTTGGGCTCAGAACAGCACTGAGCGCATGGTCCCGATCCGTCGGAAGCCGATCCGCTCGTAGACGTGGATGGCGACCGCGTTGAAGTCGTTGACGAACAGGGTGACGGTCGCGGTCTCGGCCAGCAGCTGCCGGCAGACGCCCGCCATCGCCAGGGTCCCGCGCCCCTGGCCCCGGAACTTGGGATTGGTCCACACCCCCTGGAGCTGGATCGCCTCGGCGGTCACAGCCGAACACTCAGCCTTGAATACGATCTCGCCATCCTCCATCCAGACATACACCCAGCCGCGCCGGATCAAGGTGAGCACCCGCTGCCGGAAGCCGATCGGGTCCGACGCCAAGGGGTCGAAGCCGACCTCCTCCAGATGCATGGCTGCCCCGGCCCGAACCGCCTGCTCCAAGTCGCCCATGCTCGCCTGCCGAAGCGGTGGGGGATCTTCGGGCCACGCGACCAACCCCTCGAGGTCCACCGCGTAATGTGGCTGCTCGGCTCGTAGCAGCCGGGCCGGGCCCAACTGGGGTGCCAGGAGGCGCTGCAAGCCCGCCACCTGGTCCCGGGGACCAACCATCAGTTGCACGAAGCGGACCTGGCGCCGAAGAGCGCCCGCCAGCGCCACCAGGTCGCGCTCGGCGGGGGCCCAGGGGACCAACAGCGGACCTTTGAGGGCAACCGCGTGGAGGCGGTGGTCATCGGGATGCTCGATGCCGACCAAGGCCCCCTGTCGCAGGGCGCCATGACGGATCTCGCTGCGCAGGTAGACCGTCTCCAGAGGGCTGGGCTCCAAGCAGGCATCGACGGCCACCGAGTCGGCCGCCCAAAGCTGGCGAGCCCGCGGTTGGCGCAACGACGCCCGCCTCAGCACGTCAGGCATTATCGCGCCCCGAGGCGGGCCAGGAGCGCGCGACGGCGCATAAATATGCAAACATAGGCATATGAGCGCTGCCGCCGGGTCCAAGCTGCGAGTGGCGGTGGCCGGAGCCACCGGCTACGCCGGGGCCGGGTGCGTGCAACTGCTGATGGCGCACCCTGATGTAGAGGTGGTCCAGGTCGGGTCCCGCTCGCAATCCGGCCGGCGACACCACGACCTGTATCCCGGGTCCGCCTGTTCCCTGGAGCTGACGCCCGAGATCGACGCCTCCGCTTGTGACGCGGTGGTGAGCGCCCTGCCGCCCGGAGAGGCGGCCATCTTGGCCGGGACGTGGCTGGCGCAGGGTGCGGTGGTGATCGACGTGGCGGCTGACTTCCGGCTGCGCGACCCGGCCGCCTATCGCGCCTGGTACGGCCACGAGCATCCCGCCCCAGAGCTGCTGGACCGGGCGGTCATGGCCCTGCCCGAGCTGGACCCTGAAGCTATCGACGGAGCCTCCCTGCTGGCCCTCCCCGGATGCTTCTCCACAGCTGCGATCCTGGCCTGCGGACCGGCCGCGATGGCTCATCTGGTCGACCCGCAGGTGGTCGTGGATGCCAAGACCGGCACCAGTGGGGCCGGCCGTCAGGCCGACTCCGGGCACCTCTTCTCGGAGCTGAACGAGTCGGTTCGAGCCTATGCGGTCTCCGGCCATCGCCATCGGCCGGAGATGGAGCAAACTCTCTCGCAGCTGGGGGGAGAGGAGTTCGGGGTGACCTTCGTGCCGCACCTCACCCCGATGACCCGGGGGATCGTCGCCACCTGCTATCTGAGCTTGCGGGCGGGAGTGGGCCGGGAGGAAGTGCGCGCGGCCTACCGCCGCCGCTACCAGGCCGCGCCCTTCGTAGCGCTGGTCGAGCCGGCCGCGCCCAGCAAGCTGGCCAGCCACACCAACCTCTGCTTCATCAGCGTGGAGGTCCAGGGCCCCCATCTAGTTGTATGCGCGGTCCTAGACAACCTGGGCCGGGGCGCCTCCTCGCAGGCGGTCCAGGTGCTCAACCAGCGTTTCGGGCTGGCGCTCACCGCCGGCTTGGAGGCGGCCCCGCAATGGCCCTGACGTCGCGGGTGGAGGGAGCCGTGGGTGGGGTCACTGAACCCAGGGGATTCCGCGCTGGCACCTCCAGCGCCGATGTCCGGGGCGACGGGTCGCAGCGGCCGGACGTGGCTCTCTTGATCAGCGACGGGCCAGCGGCGGCGGCCGGTGTCTTCACCCGCAACCTGGTCAGGGCCGCTCCGGTCGTGATCAGCCAGCTGCACCTCAAGCGAGGGGTGGCCCGGGCGGTGGTGGTGAACAGTGGCAACGCCAACGCCTGCACTGGGGCCAGGGGCTTGGGAGACGCCCTGCGCATGGCCCAGGCCGCCTCGGACGCCGTCGAGTGCGCGCCTGGTGAGGTGCTGGTCGCGTCCACCGGGGTGATCGGGCGGAGCATGCCGATGGCCCGGGTCCTGCCCGCCATCGCCGCCGCCGCCGGGGCGGCCACGGAGCGGGGCGGAACGGCCGCGGCTGAGGCGATCATGACCACTGACACCCGCTCCAAGCAGGCTGGGGCCACATTCGAGGCGGACGGGATCGTCCACCGCGTCGGAGGGATGGCGAAGGGGTCGGGCATGATCCATCCAGACATGGCGACGCTGCTCGCCTTCGTCACCACCGACGCTCGGGTGGCCCCGGAGCTGCTGCGGCAACTGCTCCAGGAGGCGGTTCGGGAGAGCTTCAATCTCATCAGCGTGGACGGTGACACCAGTACCAACGACTGCTGCCTCCTGCTCGCCAATGGCGCCGCCGGAGGGCCTCTGCTGGAGCCCGATTCGACATCAGCCGCCCTCTTCGCCAGCGCCCTGGGACAGGTGCTCCAGGACCTCGCGGAGCAGGTGGTAGCGGATGGCGAGGGCGCGACCAGGACCTTCTCGGTGCGGGTCACTGGGGCCCTCGACCAGGCGCAGGCGAGGACCGCCGCGCGCACCGTCACCAGCTCGCCGCTGGTGAAGACCGCGATCCACGGCGGCGATCCCAACTGGGGTCGGATCCTGGCCGCGGTGGGACGCTCCGGTGCCGAGCTCGCCCTCGACCGTTGCCGCCTCTCGATCCAGGGGGAGGAGATGTTCGCCCTGGGTCAGGTGCTGGAGGCGTCGCTGCAGCGGCTGGTGCCCAAGCTGTCGGAACCACGAATCGCGATCGAAATCAACCTTGGAGTCGGCGAGGCCGAGGCCACCGCCATCGGCTGCGACCTGAGCTCCGACTATGTGAGGATCAATGCCGACTACTCCACCTGACCACACCCTGTCCGCCATCAGCCCCGTCCTCCGGGCCCGCATCCTGGTGGAGGCCCTGCCCTACATCCGGCGGTTCCACGGCAAGCTGTTGGTGGTGAAACTGGGTGGGGTGGCCATGGATGACCCCCAAGCCCGCGACACCGTGCTCCAGGACCTGGTCCTGCTCCGCTTTGTGGGGCTGCGGCCGGTGCTCGTGCACGGAGGTGGCCGGGAGATAACGGCTATGGCGGGCGCCCTGGGCCTTGAGACCAGGTTCATCGGCGGGCTGAGAGTCACCGACGAGCGCACCATGGAGGTCGCCAAGATGGTGCTGACCGGCAAGATCACCCCGGACCTGGTGGCCGCGATCCACCGTCTGGGGGGGCGCGCGATGGGCCTCTCCGGGGAGGATGGCCCGACTCTGCTCGTGCGGCGCCAGATGGGGCCACAGGGGGAGGATCTGGGCTTGGTGGGAGCGGTCGAGGAGGTCAACCCGGAGCCGGTGCTGGCCATCTCGGAGCGGGGTCTGATCCCGGTGGTGGCATCGATTGGGCTGGGCTACGACGGGCTCAGCTACAACGTCAACGCGGACACGGTGGCGGCCGCCCTGGCGGCCGAGCTGAAGGCCGCCAAGCTGCTGATGCTGACTGACGTGGTGGGCGTCCAAGGCCGCCAGGGGGAGCTTCTGAGCGAGCTCACCCTGGCCCAGGCGGAGGGGCTGCTGACCGATGGGACCGCCCGGGATGGGATGATCCCCAAGCTCAAAGCCGCCTGCGACGCCGCCCGGGCCGGGGTCACCGTCCACATCGTCGATGGCCGTGAGCCGCATTCGATCTTGCTGGAGCTGCTGACCGCATCCGGGGTTGGCACCATGATCGACGCGGCCCCTGCCGGGGCCGCCTGAGGTGCCCTCGCCGTCCTTGGCAGAGCGTGAGGCTGCCGCCATCTGCGGGACCTACCGGAGAGTTCCGGTGACCCTGGTGCGAGGTGACGGCTGCTTCGTGGAGACCGCCGACGGGCGCCGCCTTCTGGATCTGGTTGGCGGGATCGCCGTCAACCTGCTGGGCCACTGCCAGGCGGAGGTGGTGGCGGCCGCCACCGCGCAGATGGGCCGCCTGATGCACACCAGCAACCTCTACTACACCGAGCCCCAGGTGGAGCTCGCTGAGCGGCTGGCGGCGACCGCCTTCCCCAGCCGGGCGTTCCTCTGTAACAGCGGGGCCGAGGCCAATGAGGCCGCCATCAAGGTGGCCCGCAAGTGGGGCCAGCTCAACCGCCAGGGGGCCTACACCATCGTGACCTTGGAGGGCGCCTTCCACGGCCGCACCCTGGCCACTCTGGCCGCCACCGGCAACGCCCACTACAGCGACTCCTTCAGGCCCCTTCCCGACGGCTTTCGTCAGGTCCCGCGGGGTGACCTGGGCGCGGTCGAGCTTGCCTTTGCGGACCCCGACCGCCCGGTGGTTGCGGTCATGGCCGAGCCCATCCAGGGCGAGAGCGGGGTGCATGTCCTGGAGGACTCCTACCTCCGCCGGCTCCGCGAGCTCTGCGATCGGCACCAGGCTCTCCTGATCCTGGACGAGGTCCAGACCGGGATGGGGCGGACTGGCCGGATGTGGGCCCATCAACACTCCGGCGTGGTGCCGGACGTGATGACCGTCGCCAAGGGAGTGGGGGGCGGCCTGCCGCTCGGGGCGGCCCTTGTGGGGAAGCGGGCCGACGTGCTTGAGCCCGGCGACCACGGCAGCACTTTTGGAGGCAATCCCGTGGCCGCCGCCGCTGGCCTGGCGGTACTGAGGGTGGTCGACCGCGAGCATCTCTGGGAGCGGGCGGCGGTGGCCGGGGATCAATTCAAGGAGGCGCTCCTCGGCCTCCGCCAGCAAGGCCACCCGGTGCTGGAGACCAGAGGTCGCGGGCTGCTGCTGGGGGTCGGGCTCGCTGCTCCGATCGCGGCCGAGGTGGGGCGCTTGGCGCTCGACGAGGGGATCCTGGTGAACCCCATCGGCGATTCGACCATCCGCCTGGCACCGCCTCTGACTATCTCCGACGGCGAGATCGAAATGGCGGTCTCAGCCCTGGGTCGCGCGCTCGGACGCGCCACCGGAGCCAGCCGGCCGTGACCTCGGTGGAGCTGAAGCGCGCTCGCCAGGCCGCCATCGTGGCGGTGCTCCGCAACCATCCAGTGGAGACCCAGGCGCAGCTCGCCGAGGAGCTGCGCCTGCTGCGAATTGAGGCTGACCAGGCCACCATCAGCCGAGATCTGCGCCAGTTGGGGGTGGCTCGAGTGGAGGGGGCATGGGGCAGGCGCTACCTGCCGCCGCCGGAGGATCGGGAGGGGCGGTTGGCCCAGGTGCTGCGGACCCAGCTGGTCCAGGTGGATCAGGTGGCCGCGATGGTGGTACTGCACACCGCATCCGGGGCAGCCCCGGTGGTGGCGTCGGCGGTGGATGCGCTGAGACTGGCCCAGGTCGCCGGCACCGTGGCGGGGGACGACACAGTCTTCGTCCAGGCCCGGTCGGCCACCGCCGCGCGGCAGGTGGTGGAGCGGCTGGAGACGGCCCGTCGAGCAGTCGCCGACGACCGCCTGGAGTGGGCCAGCTGGTTGCCAGCCGACGGCCCCAGCGACGAGGATGGACAGCATGACTGAGCACCGACCGCGCTGCGTACTGGCCTTCTCGGGGGGGCTTGACACCACCGTGGCAGTCCACTGGCTAACCCATCAACGGGGCTTCGAGGTGATCACCCTGTCCGCTGACCTGGGCGAGACCAAGGACTCCGAGGAGCTGCAGCGGCGGGCGCTCCAGGCGGGCGCGACCGCAGCCCACGTGGTCGACGCCAAGGAGCTCTTTCTGACCAATTTCGTGTGGCCGTCGCTGCAGGCGGGAGCCCTTTACCAGGGCGTCTATCCCCTCGCCACCGCCCTCGGGCGGCCGCTCATCGCCAGGTTGCTGGTGGAGGTGGCGCGCGAGACCGGAGCGGCCGCGGTCGCCCACGGCTGCACCGCCAAGGGCAACGACCAGGTGCGCTTCGACGTGGCGGTGGGGGCGCTCGCACCGGCGCTACAGGTGGTCGCCCCGGTGCGCGACTGGCAAATGGGACGCAGCGAGGAGATCGCCTACGCCACCGAGAACGGGCTGGCGGTCAGGGCCACCAAGGAGAGTCCCTACAGCATCGATGCCAATCTCTGGGGCCGCAGCGTGGAGACCGGGATCCTGGAGGACCCCTGGGTCGAGCCACCCGAGGACGCCTTCGATTGGACGGTCGACCCGTCCAAGGCCCCCGAGCCCGGCCTGGTGCTGGAGGTGCACTTCGAGCAGGGGCTGCCCACCCGGCTCGACGGGGAGGAGCTGGCGCCGGTCGAGCTGGTGACCAGGCTCAACCAGTTGGCCGGTGCCCATGGCGTAGGTCGGATCGATCATGTCGAGGACCGGCTGGTGGGGATCAAGTCACGGGAGCTCTACGAGGCCCCCGCCGCAGTGGTGCTCGACTTCGCCCACCGGGAGGTGGAGTCGCTCACGCTCGCCCGGGACGTGCTCCGCTTCAAGCGCTTGGTAGCCGACGAGTGGGCACAACTCACCTACGATGGCCTCTGGTTCTCGGCCCTCCGGCAGAGCCTGGGCGCCTTCGTGGGTTCGACCCAGCACTTCGTCACCGGCGACGTGCGGTTGCACCTTCGCCAAGGCGCCATCCGCCTGCTCGGCCGGAGCAGTCCGAGCTCCCTGTACCGCCGGGAGCTGGCCACCTACGAGCGCGCCGAGGACCAGTTCCGGCATCAGTCTGCCGAGGGCTTCCTCAACATCTTCGGGCTGCCGCTTCGGACCCAGGCGTCCATCCAGGGCAACCTCTGGGAGGAGTCCAGCCATCTGCTCCAGTCCGCGCCCCGGGGTATCGCCCAGGGCAGTCCGCCCGCCGACCCTGTTGATGCCGACAAGCCCTGAGCCGAAGCCCGGCTTCGCCAAGGCCTGGAGCGGTCGCCTGGAGGGGGGGAGCAACCCAACCCTTGAGGAGTACACCAGCTCGCTCCATGAGGACCTGGAGCTAGCCCCGTTCGACCTGCAGGGATCCCGGGCGCACGCGCTGGCCCTGGCCCGGGCGGGGCTGCTGGACGCTGACACGACGGCCCAGCTCCTGGCTGGTCTGGAGCGTGTTGGCGAGGAGCTGGCCGCCAATAGCTTCCAGTTTCTGAGTTCCGATGAGGACATACACATGGCGGTCGAGCGGCGCTTGACCGAGCTTCTCGGAGCCCCGGCGCGCCGGATCCACACTGGGCGCAGTCGCAACGACCAAGTGGCCCTAGACCTTCGCCTCTGGGCCAAGCAGGCGTGCTGGAGGCTGGTTGGAGCCGCGGCTGGGCTGCAGGGGGTGCTGGTCGCCCGGGCGCGCCGGGAGCGGCTAACCCTGATACCCGGTTACACCCATCTGCAGCGGGCCCAGCCGATCCACCTGGCTCACCACCTGCTCGCCTATTTTGAAATGCTGGAGAGGGATGTGGAGCGGTTGCGGCAGTGCCGCCAGAGGTTGGACCTCTCGCCCCTGGGCGCGGGGGCTCTGGCCGGGACGACGCTGGCGATCGAGCGGGTTGAGGTGGCGCGGGACCTGGGTTTCGCCGGGGTCACCAGGAACAGCCTGGACGCGGTCTCGGACCGGGACTTCGCCGTCGAGCTGGTCTTCGACTGCGCTCTGGTCGGGGTCCACCTCTCACGGCTCGCCGAGGACCTGATCCTCTGGAACACCAGGGAGTTTTCCTTCGTCAGCCTGCCCGACAGCTGGGCTACCGGGTCCAGTCTGATGCCCCAAAAGAAGAACCCGGATGTCCTGGAGTTGGTTCGCGGCCGGGCCGCTCGGCCGATCAGCTCGCTGATGGGCCTGCTCACTGTTCTGAAGGGCCTGCCCATGAGCTACAACCGGGACCTGCAGGAGGACAAGCACCATCTCTTCTCGGCGGTGGCCGCGACCGAGGCCAGCCTGCTGGCCCTAAGCGGGCTGCTGGCGGAGGTGCGCTTCAACCGGGAGCGAATGGAGCGGGCGGCCCGGGACCCCGAGCTGCTGGCGACCGATCTGGCCGAGCACCTGGTGGCTCATGGGGTGGCGTTCCGGCAGGCCCACGAGATGGTCGGCCGGGCGGTGCGCCAGGCCGAGGAGCAAGGCCAGCCGTTGGACGCTTGGCTCGGTTCCAGCTGGCGCGAGCTTGGCTTCCCCGATGACCCGGTCAAGGCCGGCCTCTTCGACGCTCGGGCTGCACTGGTTCGTCGGGAGCAGCCGGGTGCGCCTGGCCCAACCGCGACCGAGGCGGCGCTGAGGGAGGCCGCCGCCAGTCTAAGACGGAGCCGGGCCTGGGTCAGCAGGCAGAGGCGGTGAGGCGGCTGGGGGTTGCTGCCGCCGGCCTGGCTGAGGCGGGAGTTGCTAGGATCAGGACCACGGTGCAGGTTTACCAACTTTCCTGAGATGTATCGCAAGCTCTATCTGCCGCTGGACAACTCCGATCACTCCACTGCCGCCGCAGAGGTGGCGATCCGGCTGGCCAAGGCCACCGGGGCGGAGATCGTGGGCAGCCACGTGTACGCCGCCCGTATGCACGACTACCGCTTCAAGCAGATGGAGTACACCCTCCCCGAGGAGTACCAGGACGAGGTCGAGCTGGAGCGGCAGCGCAAGATCCACGATAGCCTGATCACGACCGGGCTGGGGTTGATCTCGGACTCCTATCTGGAGGTCGCCCAGAGGCGCTGCCTTGAGGAGGGAATTCCCTTCACCCCCAAGACATTCGACGGCAAGAACTGGGAGGTCCTGGTCAAGGACATCGAGGAGTCCCAGTACGACCTGGTGCTGATGGGAGCGTGCGGCCTGGGTCAGGTCAAGGAGACCCAGATCGGGACCTGCGTGGACCGGGTGGTCAGGCGGGCGCATCAGGACACCATCGTGGTCCGCCACCGGGAAGGCCGAGACCCGCTCTCGGGTCCGATCGTGGTGGCCATTGACGGCTCCTCCCAATCTTTCGCCGGGCTGCGCTCGGCGCTGGAGATGGGCCGGGCGCTGGACCTGCCGGTGGAGGCGGTATCCGTATATGACCCCTACCTTCACTACGTTCTCTTCAACGGCATCGTGGGGGTCCTCTCCGAGAAGGCCAGCAAGGTCTTCCGCTTCAAGTAGCAGGAGGCCCTCCACGAGGAGATCATCGATACCGGGCTGGCGATGATCTACTCCTCCCACCTCAAGGTGGCCAAGGAGGTGGCCAAGGCGGAGGGCTACGACCTCCCGATCACATTGCTCGACGGCAAGGCCTTTGAGCAGGTGCTGCGCTATGTCCGCGACCGGGACGCCTCCCTTTTGGTATGTGGCCGGATCGGAGTCCATTCCGACCAGGACATGGACATCGGCGGCAACAGCGAGAACCTGCTCCGGCTCGCCCCCTGCAGTGTGATGCTCTCCTCCCGGACCTACGTGCCCCCCATCGACATGCGGGGGGCCGCCTCGGTGGTCTGGACCCCGGAGGCCAATGGGGTACTGGATCGGATTCCCTGCTCAGCCCAGGGACTGGCTCGGACCGCGGTCCTGCGCTGGGCCATGGAGCGGGGTCACTCGATCATCTCGCAGGACCTGGTGAGCGCCGCTCTCGGGGACATCCTGCCACCGGAGGCATCCTCAGCGATTGGGATCCAGCGTGAGGCCCAGGCCGTGGCCATGACCGAGACCGAGGTCCACATCTGCCGCGAGTGCGGCTACACCGCTAGGGGCGTCAGGCCGGTGGCCTGCCCGGTATGTGGCGGAGCCCAGGAGCAGTTCTCCAAGGTGGACCACGAGAGCATGCTGCGCGACGCTGAGGAGGAGGGCGAGGTCTCCCAGGAGGTCACCTTCGACAATCGCAAGATCGGATGGTCTACCGAGGCTCGAAACCTGCTCCACGAAATGCCCGCCGGCTACCTTCGGCGCCGAATCAAAGCCAAGGTGGAGAAGGTCGCGCGCACCAGGCGCTTGGCGGTGGTCACGGTGCAGGTTGCGGCTCCCATCATCGATCCGGAGCTGGGCCGGTCGGCCAACGCCCAGCCCCACCGCACCCCGCTGGAGGACGAGCTCAGCGCCCCGGAGGCGGTCCTGGTCCCAGCCGGGGGATTCGACGATCCGCCAGCAGATGCCGACGAGGTGGACCTAGCCCTGCACACCTACGCCTCAGGCGGCAGTGGTGGTCGCTTCATCCCGCGCGAGGCGTCGCCGACCGTGGCCCGGCTGCGGCCGCGCGATGAGGGGACAACCCCCGGTCACAGCGGAGTCAGGGATGGGAAAGATGGGCTCGCCGGGACCGATGTGAGCGCTCCGGAGCCCCAGTGCCCATTCCACGGACAGCCCGACGCCCAGCAGAAGATTGCGGCGGCGCTTGAGGATGGGTTGGCGC
Source organism: Candidatus Nanopelagicaceae bacterium (assembly GCA_035531535.1). Classification (GTDB taxonomy): domain Bacteria; phylum Chloroflexota; class Dormibacteria; order Aeolococcales; family Bog-877; genus AG-12. Next base: position 35,877 of record DATKSV010000105.1, read on the forward strand.
CGGAGGCCTGAGCGGCCCCTCTCGGGTAGCTCGTCCGGGACGGCCCGCTCGGCTTGGACTCAAGGCCGAACTCACGTCAGCTGGCTGCCGCGGTCCACGGTGGGGCCGATGCGGTCCTCGTCTCCCCTCAGCAGGTGGCGCATCCGCTCCCCCTGCTGGAGCTCGGCGAGGGAGCTAACTACGTCCCCAGCCTGGAGCACGGTGGCCCCGGTGGCGAAGGCCAGGTCATCGCCCCTGAGGACGGTCACTACGATGCAACCCGGCGGCAGGTCGAGATCGCGCAGCGGTCGACCCAGGAGGGGGGAGCCCGCGCCCAGGCGCTCCTCCAGGGCCATGGTGTGCCCGCTCACCTGGGCCATGGTGCCGATGTTGCTGTCCAGGGCCGAGTGATAGCCGGCGATCAGGTCGCTGAAGGTGAGGACCCCCAGGACGTGGCGGGCGCCGTCGGTGACCGTCACCCAGTGGCCTCCGGCCTGGGTAATCGACTCCAGGGCGATGTCGAGCCTGGCGCTGCCGGCCACGGTCGGGGCGGTGGCGTCGACCAACTGGCCGATGGGCACGTCCGCGTCCTGGCCTGGCCGATCCTCCAGCTGCTGGGCGCTGACGGTGCCGAGGTAGATCTCCTGTCCGTCCACCACCGGCGCCCCCGGCACCTGGGCCTGTCTGAGGGCCGCCAGAGCCGCGCTGAGCTGCGTGGTCTCGGCCAGCACCAAGCGGGGCTTGCGACCAACCGCACTGACCTCGACTGTGCTCAGCAGGGGCAGGCCGAATTGAAACCGGGCGGCCGGCGAGTCGGTGCGGGTCCGCAGCTGACTGCCATAGATGCTGGCATCGAAGTGGCGGACCACGAATGTGGCCAACGCCACCGCCACCATGGCCGGTGCCAGCAGAGAGATCGTGCCGGTCATCTCCGCCACCATCAGCATGACCGCGAGAGGGGCCCGCGCGATGCTGCCGAAGCAGGCCATCATGCCCACGATGACGAAGGCGGCCGGGTCGTGGGGGATGCCGGGGACAATCGGCTCCAGCACCCGCCAAACTGCGGCCCCGGTGAATGCGCCGATGACCATTCCCGGCCCGAACACACCTCCGGAGCCGCCGCTGCCGATAGACAGCGAGGTGGCCAGGATGCGAGCGAAGGGCAGCAGTAGGACGGCGTAGAGGGGGAGCTGCAGCAGCTCCGGTCCCAGGCCCTTCTGGACCCAGCCGTAGCCGGTTCCCAGCACCTCAGGCAGGCCGAGGGCGATCACCCCGACCAGGACACCACCGAGGGCGGGCTTGAGCTTGCGACTGATCGGGATCCGGGCGTTGAAGGCCACCATTCCGTAGAAGCCCCGGGCGTAGAGCAGGCCAATCAAGCCCGCGGCCAGGCCGACAACGGCAAACCAGACCAGCTGCAGGGGATCGTTGAAGTGGTAGCCGCCGGCCACCGTGAAGAGTGTCTGGTATCCCTCGACTGCTCCGAAGATCAGAAAAGCGACGATCGAGGCCACCAGCCCCGGTAGGAGGGCGGCGAATTCGAAGTCGTCGCGGTACAGGATGTCGGCGGCCAGAACGGCGCCGCCCAGGGGAGCGCTGAAGATCGCCCCGATCCCCGACCCGATGCCGACCGCCACGGCCAGGCGGCCATCCTCGGGCGAGAGGTCGAGGACCCTTGCCAGCAAGGAGCCAAAGCCCGCACTGATCTGGGCGGTTGGGCCCTCCCGCCCGCCTGACCCACCGGACCCGATGGTCAGTGCCGAGGCTACGATCTTGACCGCCACCGCGCGCAGGCGGATCCCGCGGGGATTGCGGTGGAACGCCTCGATGGCGGCGTCGGTCCCATGGCCCTCGGCCTCGGGCGCCCAGGTGAACACCACAAGTCCAGATAGAAGACCGCCCAGGCCCACCACCAGCGGGATCGCCCAGGGACGGGAGTAGCCGGCCGACCCGGCGGCATTGCCCTCGCCGCCGGGGGTGGGGATGTGGTAGCCGGCTAGGTCGACCAGGAAAAGGTGAGTTCCCAGCTCCAGGGCGGAGTAGAAGAGTAGGGCCCCCAGGCCCGCCACGACGCCGATGGTCAATCCCAGCAGGAGCCATTTCTCGACATACCCCATGTCGGCGATCCGGGAGCTGAGGTGGCTGCCCAGGGTGCGCCAACCCTGCCAACCCCGGCCCCAGATCGGACGTCGCCACCTGAGGATGTCCCGGTCCAAGCCAGGAGGCTCGGAGTGCTGGTCGGCGGGCCGTCGGCGGGCCGACGCATCGCCTGCGGGACTCGATTGGCGGGGCTGCCGGAGCAGCCGTTGCCGGCGTGGCGCTGAGCGCCGCCACATTCGGGAGACTAGGGAGCCATCGCTCGGCCTTCCGATCGCCCTCCATGTCGACGCCCAACGGCGGGCCCCGAGGCGACCTGGAAGGGTGGCCAGCCGAGCCCGCAGCCGAGCAATCATGCTGGCTGCAGGGCTGAGAGCAGGAGGTCCATGGCCCGCCCGACGTTGTCCCAGCGGAAGGCCTCCGGGTCAAGCCTGGCGTGGATCGCGAGCCCGTCGCCGAACGCGAGTAGAAGCGAAGCTAGAGCGTTGGCGGGGGCTGGGATCAACTCCCCCTCGGCACTGCCTCGCTCAACCCAACGACGCAGCCGCTCGCGTCTCTTGGCGGTGACCGCAACCAGGAGCTGGTGCATCCCCGGGTCGGTCTGGGCCCCGGACCAGATGTCGGCCACCAGCTGCACCCGGCCCGGTTCCTGAGCTCGCCGCAGCATGGCGCCGGCAAACCCGCGGAGGCGCTCTCCGGCGTTGGAGGACGCCAACTCCAGATCCAGCATCAGGCCCTCGACCCCAGCTTCCTCGTCCTCCAGCAGGGCCAGCAGGAACGCCTGCTTGTGTGGGAAGTAGCCGTAAAACGCGCCCTTGCTCATCGCCGCCTCATGGCAGATGTCCTCAACCCGGAGATCATGGCCGCCCAGGCGGGCGAGGCATTTCCAGCCGGCTTCGATCAGGACCTGGCGCCGACTCGCTCTGGTGTGATCGGCCAGCTTGGGCATCAGACAATTGTAGAGCTCAAAATGACCCGCGAGTCATTTTGGTGGGAGATGGGCCATCGCGGTCCATGCTGGCGCCGCAGTCATCGGCCAGGCGGAGAAGTTGCCGTTCGCCCAGCCCGGGGCTAAGGCTGGGCGGACGCCTCGTCTTCCCCGCTGAAGTCCCCCAGTAGATGGGGACTTCCTTCCTCCAGGGAAAAGACGCTTCCGCACTCCGGGCACTCCATCTCGGCGCCCACCTCGTAGTCCCCGGGGGGCAGTAGGACGGCCCCGCAGGCAGGGCAGGTGAGGGAGATGTCAGGAGCGTACCGGCTTTCCCTCGCCATGGCGGCCGCAGCCGAGACCAGGTCCAGAGCCACCGCGCCACAGCTGGCACACCGGTACGCGGCCAACTTGTCCTCGTGATCCAGGTAGGACCCGCTGGAGTCGACGAACACGACCCCGCCCAGGAGTTCGAATCGAGCTGGCTGGCAGCCGTAGGGGCAGACCAGCTGTCGCTTGGCGGTGGCCATCCGATCTCAGCCCTCCCCGGAGGTGAACGCTGGCCGGTGCCAGCCTCCGGGGCCCTCGCCGGCGCTGGCGATCTCGGCAAAAAGCTCCTCCAGGTCCGTCCTGGTGTTCAGATCGGCCACCCGAGCGCGCAGCCGGGCCGCGCCGCTGCAACCCTTGATCGCCCACACCACGAACTTGCGGGAAAGACGCACGCCAAGACGTTCACCATGCTGGTCGACCACAGCATCCCAGTGCCGTCGGGCTAGCCACAGGCGTTCCTGAAACGAGGGTTCCGGGCCGGGATCACCCTGTCGCAGCTGCAGCACCGTCTGCTCCAGGAAGTTCCAGTCCCCCAACATCCCGCGCGCCACTACGACTCCGTCGACCACACCCTGGCGGATCCGGGCCTCCACCACCGCCGGGTCGCGGACGTCCCCGGACCCGAAGACGGGGATGTGGTCAACCGCCTCACGAACCCGGGCAATCTCATCCCAGTCGGCCCACCCGGTGTAGCGCTGGGCCCGGGTGCGACCGTGGACGGTGACCGCGGCCACCCCCACCTGCTCTAGAGCACGGCACAGTTCGGGGGCATTGATGCTCTGCTGGTCCCAACCGAGGCGCATCTTAGCGGTGACCGGCACCGAGACCGCGTTCACCATCGCCTCCAGGACGGCCACGGTCTGGTCGATGTCACGGGCCAGGGCGGCGCCTGAACCCAACCTGACCACCTTGGGGACCGGGCAGCCGAGGTTGACGTCCACGATGTCGGCCCCCCGGGCGACGCAGAGTTGGGCGGCATCCGCCATCAGGCTGGGGTCGCATCCCACCAGCTGAGCGGCCACCGGGCGTTCGTCCGAGCCCATGTCGAGGATCCGGTCGATGGCTTCCTCCGGGGCTCGGACCAGCGCCGCCGCCGCGGTCATCTCGGTGCAGGTCAGGCCCGCGCCCAGCTCCCGAGCCAGGTCGCGGAAGGCGCGGTCCGTGATCCCCACCATGGGCGCGATGAAGACCGGGCTGGAGAGTTCGACGTTGCCGATCCACAACCCTGATCCAACCGGATAGCCGGTGGCGGCGGTCGGTTCGGTGCGGAGGGGGGTGATCAAAGAGCTGGCCTCGTGATAGATGGCTGGCTGCTCCCGGGGCAGGCCCGGCTCATGGTCACAGTATCTCCCAAAGCCTTCAGCGCGGCCCCACCTGGGGCTTCAGCCTGGATATAGTCGGCAGGTCACCAGAGGGTCCGGATCCCCGGTCCCAGAGTGGCGGAGGCCAAGACCGTGCTGCTCGCCATCGACGTGGGCAATTCCAATCTGACCATAGGGGTTTTCGAGGGCGACGACCTGAAGGCCCACGGTCGCTTCCCCACCCGCCGCGACGCGACCCCAGACGGGCTGGGCGGGCAGCTGCTCACCTTCCTGCAGCAGCGGGGATTACCGGTCCAGGTGGCGGCGGTCGCGGTCAGCTGCGTGGTTCCTACCCTGAATCAGCCCCTCTTGGAGATGGCCGAGACCTACCTTGGCCTGGAGCCCTTGATGGTGGGCCCCGGGACCAGGACCGGGATCGCCATCCACTACGACTCACCCCGTGATGTCGGCGCCGACCGGATCGCCACGGCCGTCGGGGTGCACCACCGCTATCACGGGCCCGCGATCATGGTCAGCTTCGGCACCGCGACCGTGTTCGACGTCATCGACGGGGCGGGCAACTACCTGGGTGGTGCGATCGCCCCCGGGCTGCAGCTGTCGGTCGATGCCCTGTTCGCGCGGGCGGCCCGGTTGCCGCGGGTGGATCTGGTCGCCCCATCCCGGGTGCTGGGCCGGACCACGGTCACCTCGATGCAGGCCGGCATCATGTACGGTGCGGCTGCCCAGGCGGAGGGCTTGATCGAGCGGATCCGGCGGGAGCTGGACTTTGAAGTGAAGGTCGTGGCCACCGGTGGGCTGTCGCCGCTGGTGGCGCCATTGGTGCGGGGAGTCGACTTCACAGATCCCCTGGTATTGCTGGAGGGGCTCCGGGTACTCGACGAGCTCAACCGGCCGCGCGCCTGAGCGCTCTTGGCCAAAAAAAAGGGCGCCCCCCGAAAGGGACGCCCCGAGAGGGGGGGGGTGTCTGAAAAGCCAGGCCATGCACCTCACCTGACGCTCGTAGCCTAGCACCAAGTCCATCGAGCGGCAAATTGCGATCTGGTGAACGAGTCGCTACGGTTGTGTTGAAGGTGAACTTGCGACTCTTGCAAGGTTTCGGTAGACTTCCCTTCCCCGGCCCGTGCCGCCATGGGCAGGCGCGGGCGGTGTCAGTCATGTCGGCCACAGCCGGCGAGGAGCGAGTGGAGTGATGCAGGACAAGCCGGTACTCCTGACCCCCGAGGGTCTGCACAAGCTGCAGGAGGAACTCGACAACCTAATCAGCGTGCGCCGCCCGGAGATCGCGCAGCGGATCAAACACGCTAAAGAGTTCGGCGACCTCAGCGAGAATGCCGAGTACGAGGACGCCAAGAACGACCAGGGCTTCATCGAGGGGCGGATTATGAAGCTCGAGCAGATGATCCGCAACGCCAGTCTCATCGAGCCTGATGACAAAACCGATGGCTGGGTCCACCTGGGGTCCACTGTGAAGGTCAAGGATGAGTTCGGGGAGACCGACTACACCATTGTGGGTTCGGCCGAGGCGGACGCCGGCTCGGGCAAGATCTCCCTGGAGTCTCCGGTCGGGAAGGCGCTCCTGGGGCGCCGGAGTGGAGACGAGGTGGAGGTCGAGACGCCTGGCGGGGCGCGCACGGTCCAGATCCTTCAGGTGGCGTGAGCGGGGCGCGACCGGCGCGCTCGTTGCGGCGGTGACGTCTGTGCCTCCCGCCGATGGTGGTTCCCTGGCCGACATCATGGCGGAGCGCAGACGCAAGGCGGCCGGCCTGGCCGCCCAGGGCACTTCTCCATGGGGAGTGGACTTCCACCCTGACCACACCTGCGCCGAGGCGGTGGCCCTAGCGCCCCAGACCGCTGGCGAGATCGGCAACCGGGTTGCGGTCGCAGGACGGATCCTCGGTCTCCGGCGAGCCGGGGGGATTGCGTTTGCGGACTGCCACGACCAGAGTGGCCACATCCAGTTGCTGGCAAGCCGCGACGTCGAAGGCGGATCTCTGCTGCGCCAGCTTGCCGACCTGGACCTGGGTGACCTGGTCGGGGCGACCGGCCATTTGACCCGCACTAGGGCGGGTGAGCCGAGTCTGGCCCTGGATACCCTGACCCTGCTGGCGAAGTCCTTGCGGCCGCCTGCCGACAAGCACCACGGTGTGGTTGATCAGGAGTTGCGCTACCGCCGCCGCTACTTGGATCTGCTCACCGACCCCTCGCACCGGCGGATCTTCCGGCAGCGGTCCCGGGTGGTCAGCGCCCTGCGTCAGGTGCTCGAGGAGCGCGGCTTCCTGGAGGTTGAGACGCCCATGCTGCAACCGATTCCGGGCGGCGGCGCGGCCCGACCCTTTCGCACTCATCACCACGCCCTCGACACCGACTTCTACCTCAGAATCGCCTTGGAGCTGTACCTGAAGCGGCTTCTTGTCAGCGGCTTCGAGCGCGTCTACGAGATGGGCCGGGTCTTCCGCAACGAGGGCTTGTCACCACGGCACAATCCGGAGTTCACGCTCCTGGAGGCGTACCAGGCCTACGGCAACCTGGAGTCCATGATGGACCTGAGCCAAGCCCTGGTCTGGGCCGCGGCCGAGGCCGCCGCTGGAGAGGGGGAGGTCCCCGAGCGAACCGCGCAACTCCGGCCGCAATACCCCAGGCGGAGCATGACCGAACTGGTGCGAGAGGTAACTGGCCTTGACCCCGACTCGGTTTGGGAGAGTCCCGCCCGGATGCTCCAGGAGGCGCGTCTCAGGGGAGCGAAGGTCGCCGACGGCGCCAGTGCCGGCGTGATCCTGTTCGCCGCCTACGAGCAGCTGGTGGAGCCAGGGCTGGAAGCCCCCGTGTTTGTCACCGACTATCCTCTGGAGGTGTCGCCCCTGGCCCGGCTCAGCCCAGATCCTCGTTTCACCGAACGGTTCGAACTGGTGATCGGTGGCCGCGAGCTGGCCAACGCCTTCTCCGAGCTCAACGACCCTATTGACCAGCGACGGCGGCTCGAGGAACAGGCCAAACTGCTGGCGGCCGGCGACCTGGAGGCCCAGCCATTCGACCAGGACTTTGTCGAGGCCTTGGAGTACGGGATGCCGCCAGCGGGCGGCATCGGAGTCGGGGTC
>DATKSV010000106.1:0-10540 GCA_035531535.1 Candidatus Nanopelagicaceae bacterium
GCCTGCTCCCACAGCCGCCGGTAGCCGATGATGGCAGACGGTGCCCTGTCCACGCGCCGCATGAGCGCCGCCAGGTGCCAGGCAACGTTGTCCCTTCGCTCACTTCGCTCGGCTGCCGTCATTCCGCGCCAATCCGCACGACGGCCATAGATTCGGACGACGTCGCGGGCTTGGGCGATGGAGGTTCGATCAGTGGGCGTGATGACGAAGGCGCTCACACCGCCACCTCGCAGTCGGCGCCGGTCATGGACTGCCGGTGGACCCGGATACCCCGGCTATACGACCGGACGAAGGCCCGTAGGCTCTGCATCACGCGCAGGAACGGCCGCAGTGCAATGACCCTCGTGCAACCCGCGTGCTGCGCCAACCCGCCAAAGTCGGGGCGCTCCCTCGGGGTGAGACTGAACCCGAATCGTGCAGTCCGCTTGGCGTTGTCCTCCATACCCGTTGCTGCTCACATCCAGTATACGGCTGCCGCCATCTACATCAACAGTCGGAGTGGCATGCGGCGAGCTTGTCACGGTCCGCGATCGTCTCAGGCAGCTTCATCTTGCCATCCGGGAAGAGCCATCGGCTCCAATGCCCATGCCGGGGAGCCGGGCGAGACGTTCGGCGCAGGAGCATGTCGAGGAAGCGGCACTCACCCACCCCGGATCGTCCGGCGCCGGCAGGCCAGCCCTGAACGCCTTCCAGTCGCTCGCGAACACGAGGCCGTCGCCCGGATGCTCAGGGCACTCGGTCATTGTCTGGCCGCAGATGCACCGGCCGAACCGATCCATGTCTGGCGCGGACAGGTGCCGCTCGATCACATCCCAGTGAAAGCCGAGGCCGTTGGCGCACGGTGTGATCGCACCCTCATCAGTCATCTCAACACCCCACGTCGCGTCACCCGCCTCAGCGCCGCGACGACGACGTACCCGGGTGCCACGGCAAGCGGAAGCGCCGCCGGATCAGACGCCGCAGCCCTCGGCCCGTGCTGCACCGCATCGCCAGTGCCGCCAGCGAGTCCGTGTCGATGGCCCAGCGGTCGCTCGGCGCCACCCTCTCAGCCTTGAGCACCCCCTCGCGGATGCACTCACGAACCCGGACGGGGCTGAGCCCGAGGAAGCTGGCCGCCTGCTCGATGGTCACTCCGTCTACCCCAGCCTCATGCGCAACGTGGGAATCGCGCCGGCAGGCGGCGACCTGATCGAGGCCGAGTGGAATGGAGCGGTGATCATCTACATGAGGTCCAGCGGGTGGGCACGAAGAGAAGTACCCCAGGATCCCCCAAGCGGTCAACGGCTTGGGGTATGCCGATCGCCGCGCACAACCTCCGGTGCGCGGCCCCAGCGCCCGGGAGATGCTAAGGCCAGCCCGGGCCACCAGACGGAGTACGCGCGTCATGAGCGCCACAGCACCCTCCGCATCACCGTGCTGACTGTGACCCCCTGTCGCCGAGCCACGTCCTGCAGCCGGGCCAGCTCCTCGTCACTGACTCGAACGGTGACGCGCCGGCGCCGGACCTCGCGCTTTCCCATCGCCGCTCGCTGCGACGCCTGGAGTTCGAGCAAGAACGCTTGCTGCGGCTCAGTCAGCGCCGTACTGTCGGGCATCTGGGCGAGTAGCGCCATCAGTCCGTCGGCGTCGGACGTCTCGCCATGTGTGTCTGACATCGTGTCTGCCATCCCCCACTCCAGTCTCGCACAGCAACAGTGCGTGCGGCGCGATGCTGGCCGACTGTGACACCACGGTGTCACGAATCCCGCGACAGGCGGGGACCAGTAGCGCAGTCCAAGGGCGTCGCGATCAGGTGCTGGTCGGACCAAGCCGCGACGTCGGCCGCTGCCGAGTGGACCTGGGCTCGACCCCCGCCGACCCCCCGATGCGGTACCCTTCCCTCGTTCTCACTTGGTCAATCTCGACGATCGGGACTGGTCAGTGTCGGCGACAGCCATCACGGGGCCGAAGTGGGTGTCGCTCACCGCGGGCCGGCCCGCGGTGAGCGGGTCGAGAATGCGGGCGGGTTACACGAGGGGAAGTGCAGCCATGGTCCCGCCAGTCTAACGCCACGGTCGGCAATCGTCCCTTTTGTGCGGGTCGGTGGCAGGCGGCGAGGGCCGGTGGGATGCGATGGGTCTACGCGAGGTTCGTGGAGCTGAGCCCAGAGCTGCGGCAGGGTGCCGGCGGCCTCCCCTCCAGTGCTCAGCCAGCCCTATTCACCAACTCGAACTGACGACGAGGGCGTCGCCCTGCCACGGACCGTGGCCGGCCCGCAGCCGTCCGTAGGTGTCGAGTGTCACCAGCCCTTCTAATGTCACTGGGAAACAGGAGAGAGACGTAAGATCACTCATAATCAACACTATCATCTACATACATCCTCAAACCCCCCAGGTGTCACTAAACGGCCCTAGGTGTCACCGCAGGTGTCACTGACTCAAGCCCCCACAGACCTTCTCCGGGAGGCGCACACAGCGATGCCCGGTGACACTCGACACCTAACCCCAAATGGCCCTCGGGCGGGGCCCATCTGATCTCAGGCTCGGTCCTAGCCTATCACCGCTAGGTGTCACCATAGGTGTCGCAAACACCCCCTGCCGCCGGTGACACCTATGACACCTACCGCCCGTTTGGGCTAGGTGTCACCACGTCAACCTCGCCCTGGCGACGTGGTGACACCTACCGAACAGGCCCGCCTATGCGGCTGCTGCACCCCGATACTCGGCCCGCAGGGTGAAGAGGTGGGTGATCCCACCTGCGCGCCTCTTCGACTCCTGGCTCACCATCCCGCGATCACGCAGATAGCCGAGCACGGCGAGCGCGTCGCTCTGCTTGGTGCAGCCAGCAGCCTTGCAGCGGATGACGGTCCGCAAGGAGACCGCATCCGGACCCTGGCGCCGCAGCCACGCAACCATCGCATCGGCCACGATGTCCTCGGCCGTCTCGTCGAGCACCTCGCGCACCGCCCGCGCTCCGGCTGCGTACCACCGCACCAGCGCCCAAGCCGCCTCGACTGACTCGACGTCAATGCCCGAGTCGCTGCTGGTCTCCCCCGCCGCTCGCCGGATGAGGTGCATCAGCAGAGTGAGCCGTGCCGCGTATTCGCCGAGCTTACGCCAAGCCGGCTTCATCACCTCTGGGAAACTTGCTCGCCTCGCCGCTTCCGCGTGGGCCGTATAGCAGGCGCGGAACCGATCCTGGGCCTCGCCTGCCATCTCCACCACCCACGGACCCGGGTCCCCAGGGACGCCAACGCTCTCGTCTGGACGTGGCAGCTCAAGGGCGGCTTCGACGAAGGCACGGTACCGATCCTCTATCTCGCGGGGCACGGGCGGCGAGCTCACCTCGTCTCCCGTGAGGACGGGGCGGGGAGTTGCGAAGAGAATGCGGCCCAGAAGGCCGTCGTCCTCGTCCGACTTCATGAGGACGTTGACCTTGTCCCACTGGATGCCTCCGATCATGGCGACGAACGGGTGCGGGACACGCAAACGCTTTCGGTCCATCTTGCGGTCCACCAGAAGCGGGGCGCCCGACCACATCGACAAGTACTTCTGCCGGTCGCTCCCGTGGCCGCCCCGATACTGATTCATGCCCAGGATCAGTCCCGAGAGCTCATCGTGGATGAGAGCGACCCCCTTCGGGCTCGCCATGAGCGTTCCCGTCAGCGCTTCGATGGTCGTATCTGATGCCACTGCGCGCTCGCAGACGGGCTCCTCAGGCCGCTTGGCCGGGTCGGGTTCCTGCTTGCAGGCCGTGTGCCAGTCCGCCATTGCCTGGTTGTACTGACGCTCCAGCCACTCATCCTGCTGGAAGAGGGGGGCGGCGATCCGCTTGAGGGGTGGCGTCTTCCCGCCGCTCGCGTCCGTCACGACGGCAGCCCAGATGCAGCACGTGGCATACCATCCAGGCTTGACGCAGAGCATCGCACGGCGCCCAAACACTCCCGACAGTGCCCCGAGGATGAGCTGCATCGGCATCGCCGGATCCACGCAGTGGTCGACCGCGAGCGCTTCGGCGTACTCTCGCACCACCTTGGGCATCACGTGCAGCGGGGCTGGCGGAATGCGGTCGAAGTCGATCACCCGCTTCACCCCCGCGATCTTCGCCACCCGGCGATCACGTGCCTCTGCCTCGCGAATCAGCTGGCTATCTGGTGTCCACTCCGGCGTCGCCAGCGGGAGGACTACGCCCGCGCCGCCATCCACCACGCGCAAGTCCGGTGGTGTCGTTGTGCTCACCATCTCTTCCGTGGTATCCTCCCCCGGCTCAGGTGGGGCCTCGTCAGTCTTCGGGCTGGCGGGGCTCACTTGTCTGCCCCCCTAGGTGCTGCCCTGTCCGAACCCGCTCGGCCCACCTCGGCGATAGGCATCCGCGTCGCCTCGTCGACCAGGAGCAGCGTCTGACCCATGCCACGCATTCGCAGCCAAGTCCCGACCGGCATCCCCGCCCGCCTCGCCGCTTCACGAATCGCCGCTTGTTCCGCCACCGTCGCTCGAAAGCTGACGACGTGTCGAGTCTCCGCAATCGCCTCAGTCGCGTCCACCGACGTTCGTCCTGTTCATGTAGGACATCGTACATCAGTTCCACCAAGAGCGCAAGAGCAAGCCATCCTGATTTGGGGATTGGGCAGGTTCGTGACGAATACTTTGCCCGCGGGGTCGCAAACGTGGGCGGTCATTGCGCGGCAACCCCACTGTCATCGTCCGTGTCATCACAGTGCACCGTCGGGGTCCTCGATGCAGTCTGGGAGCACCGCCAGCCGCGCCGGCTGGCCGAAATCCACCACATACTGGTTGTGGCCCAGGCCACCCAGAGTCGGCGTGGTCGATCCTGATCCGGCGGACATCAGCGTGCGGTGCGGCAATCGGCGCGCATTGTCACATCCGGATGGCTCACACTGCCAGCATACTGATGCCATGCGCCTCGACCGTGACAACGTTGACCACACCGCCACCGTCGCACTCAGCTATCGCAACCTGCTTTCGCTGCGAGCCAAGCTCAACGGGCACCCTCCGAATAGCCAGTGCACAATCCGCCTGGGTGGCACGACCGACGAGCCCGAGCTGCGCGTTACCGCTGTGCCGAGCGGGCCGGACCTCCAAGTGGCCCGAGTGGACGAGGGATTGCTCCATGTCATGATCGCTGGCCCCGCCATCGGCCACCTCCTCGCCGGCGGGCCCGCGATAGCACTGCCCGGCTTGACTCTCACCGCCGAGGCCGACCTCCTCCACTACGCCGACCGGCCGCCTCCCGGCCCGATGCACCCGACCACTGACTTCGGGATCGGCTCGTAGCCCCGCCCACCCGCCAGGCTTATAGCTAGTGTGGACGTCCCACTCTTCCCAGCGTTCATGCGGATTCATCGGGTCGCGCCCTCCGCGCGGCCCTCCTTTATAGGGCGGTTACGTTTGCGTCACTAGTCCCCGACTCAGGGGGTGTCCCGGCCCCTCGGCACCCGTGCCCGGCGAGCCGACGCCTGGACCGCCGCCACGACCGCCTGCATCTGCCGGTGGTACTCGGCCCGGTCGGCTGGGGTCATCGCCTGTATCCGCGCGACCAGGCTCAGGTCATTCCCATCGGCGTCCTCGACCTGCGTGGTGTGGGGCACATCCTCCAGGCGCATCATGGCCGGGTCCTCAGGGGAAGGGCGCGGCGCTTCGAGCGGTGTCATGGCCTCAGAGGTCGAGCCCAGCGCTCTCGGTCCGGACCGCAGGCGCCGGGCGGTGGATCGGCTGGTGGGTGCTCGCCTGCACCGCGGCCACCGTCTGCTCGCGCAGCGTCCGGACCCGGGCCAGCACCGCGTGCCGGCGAAGCGGGCCCGTCTCATCCGGGACCCGCTCATCCACATCGGCGTTTGACCACCCGCACGCCTCGGCCACGGCGCGGCGCAGGCCGTCCGGATCCTTGTGAGGACAGTAACAGACTTGACTCACACCCGGCCGACGACTACGCTGCCTGCGTCCGGGCCGGATTCTCGTTTCTTTCCGGCCTGCCGAGCGATCGGCGACGCCGGAGAGTCGTCTTGGTACTCCAAGTCTATGTGGACGATAGCGGCGGCAAAGGTCAGCCTTCCCCGATGGTGTTTGGGGGCCTGCTCCTAGATGCCGATCGGTGGCTAGCCTTCGCTGACGCTTGGGCCGGAGCCCTCCGGCGCGAGCCATCTGTTCGCCGATTCAAGCTCGACGAGGCGGCTGGGCCAAGTGGCCCGTGGCGCGGCTTTGACCCCGATGTGCGTCGGGCCAAGCTCCATGAGGTAGCGGCGGTGCTGAGCACTTTTTCACCCCGGGTGATCCGCGTCTCGGTCGATGTGGACGCCTTCCGCCTCACGCTGGGGCAGGTCTGTACGAAGCCGCTCAACCATCCGTATTTCTTCGCGCTTTTCGACACGGTGTGTCTGATCGCGTCTCACCTTGCCTCCGAGGCGCAGACGGAGCGGTTTGAGATTGTCTTTGACGAGCACGCGATCCTTTCGCCACGCGTTCTGCGGTGGTATCCGCAAGTGCTTGATCTCGTGGACCAGCTAGCCAGAGGCGCGGGCGGCCATTGGGCGCAACTCAGGTCTATTCTGCCGCTGAGTCCGATCTTCCGGACCGACGACGACCTTCTGCCGCTCCAAGCGGCCGACCTAATGGCCGGCATGCTGCGTGGGGATCTGCGCGGCGACCATAAGCTGAAGTGGTGGAGGCCGGAACTGCCGCCGCTGACTTGGGCCTTTGATTACGACCGCGAGCAGCTACAACGCACCATGCGAGGTGCCGACGGAGCGAGGGTCGCGTACGCGATCGACCCCGAGCGATACGCACAAGCGCTGGGCCTCGGCGACGACCCTAGCCTTCTCCCGAGTTGGCTTCGGGGACGGGGTCGCGCCTTTCACGCTTCGCGCGCTCGTAGTCGGCCCGCTTCTCCGCAATCTCCCGAGCCGGGACCTGGAGCAGGGCCTTCGTGAGGCGGTCAAATGGCGTGGGCGCGGCTGCGGACTCGTTCTGGCTCATGGAGACTCCGTCCCGTGAGGGGGTTCACTCCGAAGATATGGCCGCACGGATTCTGGGTGGCGCCTGGCCTGTTCCTCGGGCGGCAGCCACATCCCGTCTCCGGGGAACCACGAGAGGTCTCGGTGATGTTGTATAGCCGCTCTGCGGTTCCATCTCAGCGTGACAAGGTCACCCGGGGGCCAGTCGCCGGAAACGACACCGATCATCGGCGCGAAGGCTCCTACAATGTCGTCGCGGACGAGCTTGACCAGATCTTCCAGGACCGTGAGGATGTGCTGCCCCTTGGCGGGGCCGGGATTGCCAAAGCGTACCTTGACGGCGACCTTTGTGTATGGGTTCGCTTCAAGTTGGGGGGCGGGGTAAGTCAGGCGGAGACATGGCTTGCCGTGTTTCAGCGGCTCCGGCCAGATTTTGGTGACACGGCCAAGGGGATATCTGCCTACGTCCGGGTTGTCGATGTCGTAGACCCTGGTCTTGGCCGATCCCACCGCGGTGGCGACGACAAGCTGGTCGCGGTGCTTGTCGATGATGTCCAAGCCGTTGAGCCAGTTGAGGCGTCTACCGATGTCCGTGCCGTGGTACGGCTGCATCGAGTCGAGAGAGTCTCGGATGTCATCCCTGACGGGCAGGGCCAAAGTTGGTCGTTCGATCCCAGTGCAAGGATCGACGGCGGTCTTTTCGTGCTGGATCGGGAATGCGACGTTGCCCGGCTCCTGCCCACTGGCGCGAACGAGTTGACAGGCGAGGTGGTCCAGCACGCTCCTCAGGTTGTGGATGCAGTCCCCGAGCACGACGACAATCGAGTCGGGGACTCGGGCCGGGTGGCTGGAGTAGTACGTGTGGTTGAGACCATCGGCGTCGATCTTCACCTCGAAGGAGTAAACGTCGCCTTCGGTGAGTGCGGCAAGTTGATCCCTGAGGATATTGAGGTGAGTCTGTGCTCTCCACATTTTGAGGCCAGCGGAGTAGAGACTGGGCGGCTTCGTCCCCTTCACACGACTGCGACCATCTGTCTCAAGCGGCATGCCTCCTTCCCCACCCCTGCCTCGCGCTCGCCGGCGAGCGCTGCCGTTTGGCTGGTCAGGTCGGCGTAGGTGAGGCGCCTACCGACGACCCGACCATGAACCTGCTCGAACCTCTCGGCATCCTTGGTCTCGCGGGTGTTGAGTCGAAGTGCTTGCTCGTCCAAGTACCGAACCAGGTGGAAGGGCTCGGCGCTGACGTAGGTGCAGCTGAGCGACCGCTTCAGCAGGCGCCAAGAGTTCTCGATGCCGTTGGTGTGGACGTTGCCTGCGACGTACGCTTCGGCGTGGTTGATGACTTGGTGAACGTAGTCGGCGTCCAGGTCCGCGTAGGAACTGAGCGCGTCGCTGAAGACCTCCACGCCAGCCATGACGTTGGCGTGTACCTCGGGGCTGAGGGTCTTGCGGCGGACGTTCTCGACGACCTTGGCCCGAAGGGTGCTGTGGCCGGCCGGCCCGTCGCGCTCCAAGAGGCCCATGACGGCCGCCTTGCCCATGCCCCCGGTCCCGGTGATCTTCCAATCCCGCACCGCCTTGTGCATGTTGCGGGCCTAGCCGCCGATAAAGGTCTCGTCGACCCCCACCTGCCCCTGCATCTTCTCGAAGGTCTTGGTCTGCATCGCCAACCGGATGCGGTGGAGCATGAACCACGCGCTCTTTTGGGAGACGCCGAGGGAGCGGTGGAGTTCGTAGGAGCTGATGCCGTTCTTAGCACTGGTCAGAAGCCAGATGGCGGGGAGCCACTTGTCGAAGCCGATCGGGCTATCCTCGAAGATGGTGCCGACCTTGATCGAGAACTGCTGCCGGTCATGCCTGGTCCGGCACCGCCACAGCGAACGGGTGGCGATGAAGTGAACAGCCTGACTCCCGCAAGTCGGGCAGGTCACCTTGCCGTCCGGCCACCGCTGCCCGACAAGGTACTCAAGGCAGGTATCAGGGTCCGAGAAGGATCGGACCGCTTCAAGCAGGGTGGTGATCCGCGGCTTCATGACTCACTGAGTATGGCACTTCTTGTGAGTCAAGTCTATTGTTGCCCTTGTGAGGCCGCCGTCCATCCTCACGTGCCACGTAGAGCGCCGTGACCAGCTGCACCGTCGCCCTCTGCGCGTGCAGCGCCACGATGCGATCCGACACCCTCGGATCGTCGACCTTGCCCGTCAGCGCCGCCAAGTGCTGGTCGGCCCGCGCCACCCAGTCCCGAGCCATCGTCCGCCACCCCTCTGCCGTCAGCGGGTCGAGGCGGTCGCCCGCGAGCTCGAACGCCTGCCTGACCGGATTGGATGGGACGCGGGCCAGCCGTGCGGACTCGGCTTCCCCATAAGCCAGCACCTCGACGGCCACGCCCGAGTCGACGGTGAGCGCCGATGCGGTCTCGTAGAGCCGCTGCCGGGCACCCCGGTCGCCCAATCTCATCATCGGGAAGGATGACCACCACGTCGAGGTGGCTGGCTCGCGTTGCTCGCCCCGCCCGCGTCGCGGGTTCCGTGGTAGGTGTGCCCGTCCCGGTGGCGCGCGAGCCGACGGGCAGGACGGCGAGGGGGTGCAGGTCGGGGACGGCTCGGATCACGTGCTCGGCGCGGGTGAAGCGGGCGCGATCGGCAGGGGTCGGGGCGTAGCGCCTCACGCCGCCCTCTCCAGCGTCTGCCCCATGTCGTGTGTTTGTGCGTGTTGCTGCGCCTCCCGCTCGTGGCGTTGAGCAGGCGTCAGCTCGGGCTCGGGCACCCGGCTCACGTCGCTCGGCCCTTGGCTTGTCGCCCTCTCGTGCCCCGCGTCAGCCGTGGGCGTCACCGCCGACAGATCCACGCTCGCCGCAGCCCGTGCCCGTTCGTGCTCGACCGCCTCGGTCGCCGTGAGCTCGGGCGCGAACTGCTGCCACCGCCTGGCCAACGCCGCCAGTGCGTCTTGCTCGGCGGTCGGGCTGCCGTGATCGACCTCCAGGCTGGTCATGTCCGCGTAGACATAGCTGGCCTGGCGGGCGCGGCTCACCTCGACATACGCATTACGCTGGTCGCCCTGCCAGGTGCCCGTCACCACATGCACACGGTCCACGGTGCGGCCTTGGGCCTTGTACGCGCTCACAGCGTAGCCCAGCCGCAGCCGATCTCGGTGGTCAGGGGTGAAGATGACGGTCTTGGCCCCAAAGCTCACGACCACGTGCGCCGCTGCGGCCTTCGCCTGCTCCTCAGTCTGGCCATCCTTGGGCCGAACGCGCCGACTGGGTGCGTGGATGCCGATGACGGTCCCGCGCTCGCCGTTCGCCACCCGACGGTCGGCCCCCGCGTTGCCATGCCTGTCCAGCGCCGGCACGTAGGTGGTCTGCTGGCACTCAACGCGATCGCCGATCCGCAGGGTCTCGGTGCGCTGATAATCGGGCCCGTCGAGCGCCGACACGGTGACGCTCGCCATCGGCACCGGATGCACCCTGCGGTCCCGCGTGGTTTGAACTGGCGTCAAGTCCAGGGCCACGCTCCCCGGCTGCTCGGCTTCGGCAGCGATCCACCCACCCAGGATGTCGGGGTCGAGTCCCATCGCCTCGGCGACATCGGC
>DATKSV010000107.1:0-9971 GCA_035531535.1 Candidatus Nanopelagicaceae bacterium
CAGGGCGGCGGCCAGAGTCAGTTCGAAGAGATCAACTTGAAGCACCTCCGCGACCGCCTGCACCGCGACCGAGATGAGCTGGTTGGTGCGCTGGCTGTGCCGGACGGCCACCTCGGCGAGGGCGGTCTCCAGCTCCCGTTCCAACTCCGCCAGCCAGGCCACGACCAGCTCCCTCACCGTCTCCGAAAGGGCTTGCTCCAGACGACGAGCCCGTTCCGGTGCGGTACCGGCCAGCTCCGCCTCGACCCGGCTGGCGACGCGTTCGCCCCCGCCCTGGCGGAAGCGCCCGATCGATGGGTCGACCACCAAGGCCACCACGCGCCTCAGGTCCCCCGCCAGGATCTCCTCCGCCTCGAGGCCACGACGACGGATCTCGGTAAGCCGCTCGCCCAGCAGCGCCACCCGGCGCGCCGCGTCTTCGCTGGTGAGGGAAAGGGCGGCCCGCTCCAGGTTGACCTCGTTGCGTGCCGAAGCCGCTCCCAGGCGGATGACCGCCCGGGCCCGGGCCAGTAGGAACTCACCTCGCTCCTCGACCAGAAAGTGCTCCAAAGCGGCCACAAAGTCCGCGAAGCCCTGATCCCGGCGGCGGGCCGACATTGGAAAGAGGCGGACCTCGCCGGTGCCACCGGCCTCGGCCAGCACCTCGCGCACGAAATCCACCGACTGCCGCAGCTCCTCGGAGGTGAGCAGGTCCGCCTTGTTGAGCACGAAGAAGATCCGGCCGACCTGGTCCCGAGCAGCCCGCAGGAAGTCCACCTCAGCGAGGCTCGCCGGGCTGTCGACGGAGAGCACAAAGATGGCCGCGTCGGCGTCGCGGAGGTGGTCGTAGGCGAGCTGCGTGTTGTGCGCGTGGACCGATCCGATGCCGGGCGTGTCGATCAGGATGACTCCCTGCCCGAGAATAGCGGCCGGGTGGCGGATGGAGATGGCAAGCACCCGCTTCAGGTTGCGAGGATTGCCGGTTTCGGTGCCGTAACCCACCAGCTCGCCGAGCTCGATCGAGAACCGCCTGCCCCCCTCCAGCTCAACCTCGACGACCGGCTCTTCCCCGTATTCCAGCCGAAGGGGGACCGAGGTCATGGGGATGACTCCGACCGGAAGCACGGGCGCCTCCAGCAGGGAGTTGACCAGAGTGCTCTTGCCGCGTTTGAACTCGCCCAACACGGCCAGGGTGAGACGTCCCTGAGCCAGCCGCCCCGCGGCTGCAAAGACGAACGCCGCCACCGATTGGTCGCCGCGTTCCTCGATGAACGCTCCCAGACGGCGCAGGCCCAGGACCAGGGCGTCCCGCCGCTGCTGCCATTCGCGCAGGGCTTTCCCCGCCCCTACCTCCATCCGAGCCGGCTCCGGCAGCAAGCTTGGGGATCCGGGGCCGCGAGCCCGCCTCGGTCAAGGAGTGTGATGGCTGGCTGCATGGCTACCTCTGGGCGCGCTGTCTATCCCAGTAGAAGCCATCAGCCGGACCCGCTCCGGCGGGGGCGGGCCCCATCGCCTCAGCGACTGTAGCAGAGGCGACGGGAACCCAGACGCTCAGCTGGCAGGTGGGCCGGCGACCGATTGCTTCATCACCCCGGACGTCAGGGAGGCCACCAGCGCGAGCGCCATCCAGCCGGCCGCGTAGGCGAATCCGATGGTTGGCGAAGCCACGGCATAGAGGATGCCGACCACGGCCGATGAGGTCAGGTCGCCCACCGCCTGGGTCGCCCCCAGCACCCCGTAACCGCTGCCGCGGAGGTGGTCGGGCAGCAACCGCGCGAAGAGCGTCGACTCGGCGGTCTCGGCCAGCCCGATTCCGCTGCCAGCCAGAGCGAAGGCCACCAGCACGGCGGCCGGGGAGTGCAGGTTGAGGGAGAAGCCGATGTAGGCCAGGAGGTAGAGGCCGACCCCGGAGGCAAACACCACCCGCGCATTGGAACGGTCCAGCCAGTGGCCGCCCAGATATGCCACCACAGCGCCGAACGCGTTGTGCCCGCTGTACAGGAGAATCGCCAGGAAGGTGGCAAAGGCCAAGGTGGTGGCTCCGTTGTGGAGCAGCTCGGTGGCGCGCAGGATGAGCAGCGTGGTGGCCACGTTGCCCAGTTCGAAGAGCGCGACAGGGAGCAGCGCCCGAGCGACGCCCGCCCGGCGCAGGGCACCCAACTCCAGACGGAGCTTGCGCGGCACCAGGCTGCCCCCATGCCGGCGGGCTTCACGGGCGGCGATGGAGATCGTGACCGCAGCCAGGGCACCTGGAACGAAGGCGAAGTAGATGGCGGGACGGATTCCCACCCAGGCCACCAGCCCGGCTGCCAACAAGGGGCCGGCCACGGCGCCCAGGTTGTCGCCGGCCCGCTCCAGACCGAACGCTCTCCCGTAAGCATGGCTGGGCGCCAGCGAGGCGAGCAGACTGTCCCGAGCGGGCGAGCGCAGCCCCCTGGAGGTCCACGCGAAAGCGCGCAACAGACCGACCTGCCAGGTGGCGACACAAAGGCCGATCGCCCCGGTCGCCACCGCGGTGCCGAGGTAGCCGCCACTCGCCAGCCTTCCCCGCCGTCGGGGGTCGTTGGCCAAGGGTCCGGAGAGCAGCTTGGCGACTCCGGTCAGAGCGTCGCTGACCCCTTCGATGATCCCCAGGGCAGCCGCGCTGGCGTGCAGGGTCGAGATCAGGAAACTCGGAAGGATAGCGGTCGCGATCTCGTGGCCTGAGTCGGACAGGAAGCTGGTCAGCCCGACACTGAGAACGCCCCGCCCCAACCAATGCGGCGGCGATGGAGGGCTGGCGGCGGGGCCCCGGTCAGCCGGGAGCGCCTTGCCTGCAGGGAAGTTCCCAGATGGACTCATGGTGGGGGCGCGACCCAGCCCGGCGGACCTCCCAAAAGGGATCGTCGGCGCCTGGGACCGCTCTGGTCAGGACTCAGCTGACCTTAACCACCAACTTGCCCGCAACCTCGCCCGCCTCCAGTCGAGAGAACGCCATGCCGGCGTCAGAGAGCGGGAAGACCGAGTCGATCAGAGGATGGATCCGGGCCGCGTCGACCAGCTGGAGCAGGGAGCGAAACTCCGCCCTGGTGCCCATCATCGAGCCCAGCACCCGCAGCTGGCGCCAGAAGACGCGACGCAGGTCGGATGGCGGATCGGCCCCGCTGGTGGCGCCGGCAACCACGATCGCGCCCCCTCGACGCAACACCCTCAGGCTGGCCGCCCAGGTGGCCTCTCCCACCGACTCGATGACCACGTCCACACCTTCCCCAGCGGTCAGAGCGAGGACCTCGGAGACCGCCTCTGAGCCGGTGGCGACGGCGTGGTGGGCGCCGCGACGAAGGGCTGCCTCCCGCTTGGCGGGAGAGCGGCTGCTGACGATCACCTTGAGCCCTGCCGCCAGAGCCAGGATCTCCGCCGCTGTGGACAGGCCTCCGCCGGCCCCCTGGATAAGCACGGTGCCGCCTGGCCTTAGCCCACCTTTGGTGAAGAGCATCCGATAGGCAGTGAGATAGGCGGTCGGCAGGCAGGCGGCCTCCTCGGGACTGAGTCCGGCCGGGATCGGGAACAGGTTCTGAGCCGGCACCAGGCAGTACTCGGCCAGGGTCCCCTCATACGGCCCCTCGGTGAGCAGGGCGAAGCGGCGACAGAGGGTCTCATCGGGCCCCAGGCAAGCGTCACAGACACCGCAGGTGACGACGGCGTGCGCCACCACCTCGGCGCCGACCGGGAGCGAGGGGGTCGTGTCCGGCCCATAGCTCTCGACCCGGCCTGCCACGTCGCAGCCGAGAGTGCGGGGAAGGGACGACGGCGCGACCCCAACCCCGTGCAGGGTCCACAGGTCGTGGTGGTTGAGAGTCGCCGCCAGCACCGCCAGCCGGACGAACCCTCTGGGCGGATCGGGGATCTCACGCTCCCCCACTTCCAGGTTGGCCAGCGGGTTGTCGCCCCCTGCGCCAGTCGCGTAGGCCGCCAGCACCAGCCGCCACCTCCAACCCAGGGCCAACCCATCCAGCCCAGACGCCTGCCAGTCTATCCCCCCGGGCAAGCGGGAGCGCATCCTCCCAGGCTTGGGAAAGCGCGGGCATCAGTGCCTGCCTGGAGCTTCAGGGAGAACCCTGTGTCAGTCGCCCGGGAGCTCGCCAGCCCCAGAGCCGGCCCGGAGCGCTGGTGCACACCGCCGATCCCTGATCTATGCTGGCCACGCCGTGGTCGTGAGCCAGAGCGTTCCCCGCCCCCCGCGCCGCGAGCGGCGCGGCTACGAGGGCATGCCGTCGGTCAGCCCAGTCATCATCGAGTCCCTGCGGGCCAGGATGGAGAGGGTGGCCCGCCGCATGGCGATCGAGATGGCCCGCATGATCCCATTGGCCGAAGGGGTCGATGGCGGGTCAGCCTTCTCCAGCGAGGTGCTCGCCGCCTGCCGAGAAGGGGTTGGGACCCTGCTCTCGCTGTGGGAGGACTCGAGGCCGCCGTCGCGGTCTGAACTGCAGCAGCTATCGCGAATAGGGGGCCGGATGGCCAGCACCGGGGTGCCCCTGGATGCCATCTTGCGCGCCTACCGGGTGGCGGCCCTGGTGATCTGGCAGCACGTCATCGAGGTGGTCCGAAATCACCCGGAGATCGAGGCCCAGTCGGTCCTGACCGCGGTGGGTCCCCTGTTCGACTATCTCGACGCCATCAGCGTGGCCGTCAGCACCAGCTACCTGGAGACCCGAGAACAGAGCCGCCGCGAGCATGATCGCCAGTACGATCAGTTCTTCGCCGAAGTGCTCGGAGGCACCGCCGACGATGAGATGGTCGCCAAAGCCGCAGCCGGCGGCACTAGGCTCGACTTCCCCTACCGTCTGGTGGTGCTGGCGGCCGATGACACCGCCACTGAAGCCACCGTTGCCACCGCCTGGATGGCGCTGGGCGCCCACGTCGCTCTCTACCAGGCCAGCGTCGTGGCGCTGGTTCCGGCTCAGGTCAAGATCAGCACCCTGCAACGTCTGCTGCGGGTCGCCGTCGGCGCCGAGGTGGTCCCCTGGGAGATGGCCGTGGGACCGGTTGCGGGGCAGCTGGCCGACACCCCAGCCGCCGTCAGAGCCACCCGCGCGGCCCTCACCGTGGGACAGATCCTGATGCCGGAGGAACGCCTCCACGATGCCGGCAAGCTGCACCCCTACCTGGCCTGGCTGCAGGACCTCCGGGGCCTGCGGGAATTCGTTGAGTTGACTTTGGGTCCGCTGCTGGCAAGGGAGAAGGTACGCAACACTCCGCTCAGGAAGACTCTGGAGGTCGTGCTCGCCCAGCCTGGCCTCAGCGAAGCGGCCCGCAGCCTGCACATTCACCGCCACACGCTCCTCTACCGAGTCGACCGCATTCGGCAACTGATCGGGAGCTGGGACCAGGCGGACGACCGCTTGCGCCTGGAACTGGCCCTCAAGGGCCATCGGATGTTGCAGTCAGTCTCGGAAGGCGGGCCAGCCAGCACCCCTCCTGGCACTGGCCGTCCTCCGGCAGGCGGAGGTCAATGAGCCGCTGCAGGCCGATGGCGGCAGCGCCGCAGGCGGCCTGGCGAGCTGGCGCGATTCAGGTCGGCCCCTAGTTCGGGTCCATGATGGATACTTGATACTGCCTGTGGCTGCCAAGACGGCCCCCTCGGGGTCCAGTGATGAGAACTCTGCGCTGACCTGGGTCGCCGCCCTGGGGGCTGCGGACATAGCCGCGTTCCTGGCCGTGCGCCGGACGTCTTTGCTGGCCAAATCCCGGTCTCGGGCGAGCGGATCGGCGGTTGGACTGTTGTTGTGGACCGGGCTCAGAATCAGCAGTCGTCGCGCGGGGTCGCGGCCCGCATCCAGCCAGTGGCGGTCGCTCACCACCGCTCTCGCCCTGACTTGTGGTTTGGGTAACCTCCTGCTCTTCACGGTGCACCTTCGAATCGGGAAAGGCCGCTTGCGGTCCCTGCCCGGGGCCGCGCTCGGATCTGCGGCGCTGGTGCTGGGGGCTCGGCGGCTGCGAGCCAGATAGCCGGTCCCTACCCGCACGGGGAGTCGAACCCCGGTTACCACCTTGAAAGGGTGGTGTCCTGACCGCTAGACGATGCGGGCTGGGGCCAGAGCGGCCTCTATACTCGCAGGAAGGAGGGGAGCTCAAGGCTCCCTCGGCTGGCGGAGTTGACTAGGCAGATGGCTGAACACCGATCTTTTCCAGAGGCAACGCCCCTGGACCCGGACGACCCCAGGTATCTGGCCCAGCGCTACCACCGCCTGCGCACCACCGGGGTCACCGTCAGCAGTGACCGCCGGGCGGATGTTTCGATCCGGGGATCGGCTCTCGAAGGCTGGGCCATCGCCGCGGTGCTGCTGCTGGCCAGTTGCCTGGCGATGGGGATCTATCTGGTCGTCCTGCACCATTGAGCCCTGATTCGCCGGAAAGCCTGCTCGACCTGCTCCACCTACCTGGCAGCCGAAGGCTCCGGTTCGCCCCCAGTCCGACCGGCCAGCTGCACATCGGCAACGTGCGAACCGCCCTGCTCAGCTACTGCCTGACCGGCAACACTGGGAGGTTCCTGGTTCGCATCGAGGACACCGACCGGGAACGCTACCGGCCGGAGGCGGTGCCGGAAAACCTCGCCACCCTCACCTGGCTTGGCCTCGCCTGGGACGAGGGCCCGGACATAGGCGGCCCCTGTGCCCCCTATATCGAGTCGGAACGCCTCCCCTACTACCGCGCGGCGGCCGACCGCCTGCTCGAGGTAGGGGCCGCCTACCCGTGCTTCTGCAGCCGCGAACGCTTGGAGGAGTTGCGGGCCGCCCAACGAGCGGCGGGGCTGCCCACCCGCTACGACGGGCGCTGTCGGACCATGACCCAGGCCGAATCTCAGGCCGCCATTGCCAGCGGGGTCGACCACGTGGTGCGGCTGAGAATGCCTCCCGGGCAGTCGCGCTGGGAAGACCTGGTCCTCGGCCCTCAGGAGTTCCAGAATGAGGAGATTGACGATCAGATCCTGATCAAGTCGGACGGGTTCCCCACCTACCACCTGGCCCAGGCGGTGGACGACCACCTGATGGGCATCACCCACGTGGTCCGAGGCGTGGAATGGGTTCCGTCCACTCCCAAGCACCTGGCTGTCTACTCGGCGCTGGGCTGGGAGCCCCCGGCACTGGCCCACGTGCCCCTGGTCCTCGGACCTGATCACAAGAAGCTGGCCAAGCGGCATGGGGCGATGGCCGTTAGCGAATACCGGGAGATGGGCTACCTGCCCGAAGCCCTGGCTAACTTCCTGGCCTTCTTGGGCTGGTCGCCTGGTACCGAAGAGGAGGTCTTCAGCCTGGGCGAGCTCAGATCGAGAATGACCTTTGAGCGGCTCCAGGCCAGCCCAGCCATTTTCGACCAGCCGCGGCTGGACTATCTCAATGGGGTTTGGATTCGCCGCCTTCCCGTCTCGGACCTGGCCCACCGTCTGGCGGAGTTCCTGCCCCAGGCGACTCCAGAGCAACTCACGGCCATCGCAGCGATGGTGCAGGAGCGGATACGACGCCTGGATGAGGTCCCAGCGCTGCTGGAATTCGCCTTTCACGAGCCAAGTCCGACACTGGAGCTGCTGTGCGGGCAGCTGGCCCCAGACGTGGCGAGACCATTTCTCGAGCTGGCCGACCCTCTTCTGGATGGGGACCTGGCGGAGCTAATGGAACGACTGAAGGCAGCCGCGGCGGGATCGCTCCCGGAGGACGCCAAGCACGCCAAGCAACGGTTCAAGGAGTGCATGCAGGTGCTGCGTGTGGCGATCACAGGGCAGCGGGTCTCGCCACCTTTGCCGGAATCGATATCCCTAATCGGCCGGGATGCCGCCCATCGCCGCATCGCGGTGGCGATCGAGCAACTCGCGCAGACCGCCTGACCCAAACCGTTGGCGGATGATGGCAACCGACCCTTGTCTTGGCGCCTCGGGCACTTGCGCCGGGCACGGTACTATCTCTTCCGGCCTCTGCCGCCCCTCCGGGGTGCTCGGTCGGAGTGAAGCGGCGTTGGTCTGGCGGCTATTGGGGCGTGGCCAAGTGGTAAGGCGCCTGACTCTGGATCAGGAGATCGGAGGTTCGAATCCTCCCGCCCCAGCCAGTCCCTGCTCCGTGGACAGCGACATGCTGACCGCCTGGGTGCTCTGCCCCGGGCGACACACCGTTGGGGTGGAACAGCGGCGCTTGACCACGGCTTGCGTCACTCCGCGAAGGCTCGCCCCACCCATGTGAGGTGCTTGGGCACGTCGTCCGGATCATCTGCTGCGGCCTCTCCGAGCCAGGTCAGGGTGAGTACGCGGGTCAGCCACGAGAGCTTCACCGCGAAGGAGTCACCAAGGGGCTGATCGTAGCTGGCAAGCACCTGGCCGGTGAAGGCGCGGTCTCCGACTCCGATGAGCCCGACGAAGTCGAGTACAGGGTCGCCCACCATCGCATCCGTGAAGTCGATCAGCCCGGTCAGGTGGCCTGTGTCCGGGTCGATGAGCAGATGATCCGGGCAGATGTCGTTGTGAATGAAGCGTCGAGGCCCCGCCTCGGCCGGCTCTGGAATCGTGCCGACGAGGTAAGGTTCCGCCTTCTCCAGAAGGTCGTTGGCCAGCCAGGGCCGCACCGCCCCCGCCACGCTGATCAGTCGCTCTCTTGCACTCCGCCAAGCCTCAGCTTCCGGGTCCCCGGGCGTTGCCGGGATCCGGGTTGGGTCCACCTGATGAAGGTGGCTCAACGCCCGACCGATCTCCCCGGCCAGGCAAGCTGGATCAGTGACCCGGGCCTGATCAGCCCCCACTCCGGGGAGGCGACGGTAGCCGACGAACGGGTAAGGAAAGCGGCGAGATGGCTCACCGATGAAGTCAAATCGTGGCACCAGCGCGCCCATCACCTCTCCGACGGCGGTCATGATCGCCACCTCGCGGCGGAGCCACGGTACCCGCTCGGACCGCTTGGGGAAGCGAAAGATCCACTCCGAGCCGACGGTGAACAGCTCGTTGTCCCAGCCCGCGCCGAGCCGGCGCACTGCGCCACCGGCAAGCCCGGGGAACTGTTCAGCCACCAGGTGCGCGACCGTGGCCGCGTCCAAGTCGCGGTCCGGCAATCTGGGGCTCACAGCTTGGAGTATCGCGGCCGCCACAACGGTCAGGAAGCCGAAGCGATGCCCAGAAACACGACGACAGCACGGTTGAGACGGGTGAGGTCAAGGTCGTCGAGAACGCCGATCCGCGTCCCGACCCGCAAACGCGAGACGGTCGTCAACTTGTCCACCATCAGCCGGGAAGTTGCCTGAAGGCCGTTGGACGGGGTGGGCTGGACCTCGAGGCGAAACAGCGGAGCGTCCGTCAAATCGGTGGTGAACGGGCAGATGGTCACCGAGTCGGTGTCGAAGCGATCGTCCTGGACGATCAGCGCCGGCCGGGGGTTGCCTGCGTAACCTGACCCGGCGACGCTCCAGATCTCAGCCCGTCTCACTCATCGGGCCAAGTGGAGACAGCGTCGACAAACGCTTGATCCTCGACCGCAGACCTGCTCTCGGCGACCGCTCGCGACTGGCGGCTGGCCTCCTCGGCGAATCCGGGCGCGCGGACATCTGGTACCCAGATCTGGACTGGGCGGAGGCCCTGCTGCGCCAGTCGTGATCGATGCTCGCGCACCCTCTTAGCGGACCCTGCACTCGTGATCGCCAACCTCCTGCGTTACATGTAACGATAGCAGCGAGCAGCGCGGTCAGTTGCGAACCATGTCCACAGCGGGCTCCTGTCGCGCCCGCGACTCGTCCACAGAATTGGCCCTCACCAGCGCCGAGCCTCATTCGCCACGCGCCGAGCCCGGGGGGGAGGAGGCCGAATCGCCTTTCGCCGCACACGGTTCGTTGCAGGGCCGCCGGTGCCACCACGAGCGTCGGCGGCACCGAGTGGTTCGAGGTGCACCAGCACTTTGGCCGCGATGGCGGCCAGCCCAAGGGCCGCTGACGCAGCCTCAACACATGCGCGACGGGCCGTGACCAGTGGATGGCAATACCGG
>DATKSV010000108.1:0-5603 GCA_035531535.1 Candidatus Nanopelagicaceae bacterium
ACCAGGAGCAGCACCGGGCGGTCCGGGCTGGCCAGCTTGGCGCCCACTGCGGCCGGTAGGCCCCAGCCCAGAGATCCGCCGGTGCTGCGCCAGACCTCCCCTCCCTCAGGGACACCCCCGTGGCGGAAGACGGTTCGCGATCCTCGCACCGCCTCCTCCACCAGGATGGTGCCCTTGGGGATCACCCTGGTTAGCTCCGCGACCACCTCCGCCACTGCGACCGGACTCTGCCCGCGGGCCGCTTGGAGCTCCCGGGAGATCGCGTCCGCGCGCTGCTCCCGAAGTTGGGACAGCGCCGGTCGGCGAACCTCCCTTGGGCCGGCCGCCTCCCGGCAGGCGTCCAGCAGCGCCATGAGCACTGCCCGAGGGTCACCGACCACGCCGAAGTCGGTCGGCAGCCGGCGCCCCAGCTCAGCGGGATCCGGGTGGACGTGCACCAGGGTCGCCCCCGCCGGCAGCCTCGGCCGCAGCCGGTCGGAGAAGGGGTAGAAGACCCGGCCCCCCACGGCCAGGACCAGGTCGCAGCCTTCTAGAACCGCAGGCTCCTCGCCATAGACCCCCAGGTAGTGGGCGTCTGTGGTCGGAAACGAGAAGGTGGCAAGGTCGGTCAGGTCGGCTGCCAGCACCGCCATCTCCATCTCCGCCGCCAGCTCGGCCGCGGCCGGCCCGGCGGAGGCCGCCTCGCGGCCGAGCACCATGACCGGGTGGCGGGCCGCGAGGAGCTGCTTCGCGACCGCGGCCAGGGCGGCGCGCGTTGGCTCTGATGGGGACGCGAGTTGGCGCACCCGGGGCAGAGCCTCGAGTTCGATGGGCGCCTCCAACTGAGCCGTCATCAGGTCCTCGGGCACCGCCAGGTAGGTGGGTCCGGTGGGCGCGGTGCCAGCCGCCAAGAGGGCCCGGGCCAGGTCCGCCGGAACCTCCCGCGTCGCCAGGCTCTGCCAGGCGCTCTTGGTGAAGGGTCGCAGCAGTGAGGGTAGATCTGGGAGGGCGCAGAACCCGTCCTCCGCCAGCACCGTCCGGTCCTTGTGCCCGGCTGTCATGACCACCGGCACCCCATCACGGGCCGAGTTGAAAAGCTGGCTCATCCCGTTCATGGTGCCGACCGTGGTGTGGAGGCCGACCACGCCGGGTCTCCCCGAGGCGCGCGCGTAGCCGTCCGCCATGGCCACCGCCACCCCCTCGTGCAGGGCCAGCACATAACGGATCCCACCGTCGGCACGGATGGCCTCCAAGAGGGCGGCCTCGGTCGACCCGGGCAGGCCGAAGAAGGTGTCCACCCCGAAGGCGCGAAGTGTGGCCACGAAGGCCTCGGCACCGTTCATTGACCGGGCCTGTGTCCAGCCCCGGCCTGGGCCACCGCACGCCCCAGGAAGATCTCCCGCATGTTGGGGTCGTGGAGCACCTGGACCGCCGGGGCCGAGACCTCCACTTGGCCCCGCACCAAAAGGCAGGCCCAATCGGCCACCTCCAAGGCGGCGACCGCCTTCTGCTCCACCAGCAGCACCGACTTGCCCAGCGCACTCAGCGGGCGGACCTGCTCCTCCAAGACCACCCGGGACATCTCGGGGGTAAGGCTGGCGGTGGGCTCGTCCAGCACCAGCACCTTGGGGTCCAGCATCAGAACCCGCGCAATCGCGGTCATCTTGCGCTCCCCGCCGCTGAGGGTCTCTGCGTAGCGCTGGAGCTTGGTCTTGAGCTGAGGAAAGATCTCCAGCACGTGCTCGATCCGGCGCTGACGCTCGGCGCGGTTGCAGAGGTAGCCGCCCATCTCGAGGTTCTCGATCACCTTGAGGGAGTCGAAGACGTCATCCAGCTGGGGCACGTAGCCAACCCCCATCCGAGCCAGCTTCTCCAGGGGAAAGCCGGTCACGTCCTGACCTTCCAGGAAGACCTGGCCCGACATCACCCGGGCGATCCCGAGCATGGCCTTGAGCAGAGTGGACTTGCCAGCCCCGTTGGGCCCGGCCACCGCCACCACCTTGCCGGGGGGCACCTCCAGGGTGACCCCGTTGACGACCGGGAAGTCGCCGTAGCCGGCGACCAGGTCCTGCACCGCGATGGCGGCCACCGGGCTAGCCGACGACATATGCGTCCTGAACCTCGCGCCTGGTCCGGAGCTCGGACATCTCGCCGCGAGCGATCACGCGGCCCCAGGCCATGACCAGGACATCCGAGCAGATACGCTCGATGGTGTCCAGCTCGTGTTCGATCACCAGGACGCTTAGGCCCTGCTCGCGCAGTGACAAGAAGACCTCCTCCAATTGGCGGGTGAGCCGCGGGTTGAGGCCGGCCATCGGCTCGTCCACCAGCAGCAGCTTGGGTCGCATCATCAGCGTGCGCATGATCTCCACGGCGCGACGCTGCCCGCCGCTGAGGTTGCCGGCCCGTTCGTTGGCCTTGTCCTCCATACCGAAGGTGGCCATCAGCGAGTAGGACCGTTCCAGGATCTCCTCCTCCTCGCCGCCCCAGTAGCGGCGCCCGGCCAGCAGGCCGAGCGGCGAGAGCGCCCGCTGGCGGGGAACGGCCACCACCAGGTTTTCCAGAGCGGTCAGACCGTCGAAGACCCGGGCCATCTGAAAGGTGCGCACCAGACCCCGCTGGGCCCTGCGGTGCATCGGTTCCTTGGTGAGGTCGGCACCCTCGAAATGGATCTGTCCCGAAGTCGGCTGGGTGAAGCCGCTGATCACGCTGAGCGCGGTCGACTTGCCGGCCCCGTTAGGCCCGATTATCCCGGTGATGGTCCGCGGCTGGAGCTCAAACGAGATGTCGTCGACGGCGCGGACCCCGCCGTATTGCTTGACCAGGTGGGCGACCTGCAGGAGCGGCCCGCCGGCGGCCTCGGCGGGCCCGGTCGCCGACCTCCCCGTCTGCTGGCTGTGATCAGCACTCATGGCGGTGGTGCCGTCGCTGAACCGGCGCCATCCCCGTCGGGAGCCGCCGTCGCCTGCCGGCCCAGAAACCGATAGATGGGTCTTCGTTCTTTGAGCACGCCCTGGGGACGAACCACCAGAAAGGCGATGGTCAGAGTACCGAGGACTACCCAGCCGAGGGCCTCGGTGAGGCCGGTGTGGGAGGGGATCTGGGGTAGGAACTGCACCCCCTGCAGCAGCAGCACCGCGATCACAAAGGTGCCCAGGCTGACCCCGAAGTCATTGCCCATGCCCCCGACGATGACCGCAGTCAGCAGGGCCAGCGTCTCGACGTAGGCCCAGGCGCCCGGCGACCAGCCGCCGATGAAGGCTACCAGCAGGGCCCCGCTGACGCCCCCGAAAGCGCCCCCCACCGCCTGGCTCAGGAGGCGCATCTTGACCACGCTGAATCCCATCGCCGCGGCGGCGTTCTCATCGTCACGCATCGCCCGCAGAGCTCGTCCCATCGGGCCGCCGGTGAAGCGCCGCATCACGAAGTAGCCGACCACGCAGGCGAACGCGACCATGGCCACATAGACCCAGTCGCCAGTGACCGGACTGAGCGACGAGAACGGGTTGGGTATCAGGCTGAGGCCCGGCTGGCCACCCAAAAAGCCGGTATCGGCCCCGATCACGGTGGCGGCCATCAGGGAGATCACCAGCATCACCATGGCCTGGTAGTCCTGCCGAATTCGCTTGAGCCCGGTCACGCCGATCAGCACCCCGACCACCGCTCCCACCACCGCGGCGGCGATGACGGCCACGAAGAAAGGGAGCTGGACGCCCAGGACGTACTGCTGGAAGCCGCCGTTGCCGGTGTCCGGGCCGAGGCTGAGGATCGCGTAGGTGTAAGCGCCAGCGGCGATCACCACGATGTAGGCCAGGTTGGCGACCCCCGAGACGCCGAACTCAAGGTTGAGCCCCCAGGCCGCCAGGAGATCGGTTCCGAGGTACACCAGCAGGACGACTACGTAGAACTCAATACCGCTGATGACGGCACCTCCTTGTCCAGCATTGTGATGACGTGATCAGGCGACCAGCTTGTTGGCCGAAGAGTTTCTGCCAAACAGTCCTCGCGGGCGCACCAGCAGCATGATGACCAGGATGGCGAAGGCCACCACGCTCTCGTAGGAGGGGTCCCAATAGGCCGCCGACACCTGGCTGGCGATGCCTACCACCAGGCCCCCCACCATGGCGCCATAGGGTTGCCCGACACCGCCCAGGACCGCGGCGGCGATCATGGGAACCAGGAACACCGACCCCAAGGTGAAATCGAACGACTCCAGGGTGATCGCGAGGCCGATCCCGGCCATGCCGCAGAGTGTCCCCGAGAGGAACCAGGCGATGTCGCTGATGCGGGAGGTGGCGATGCCGCAACTCCGAGCCAGAGTCCGGTTGGAAGAGGTCGCCCGCATCGCCCGGCCCAGCTGGGTGCGGGTCAGGAGCAGGTGCAACCCCGCCATCAACCCCACGGTGACCAGGATGATGACGACCTGCGCCGAGGTTAGCGTGAAGCCGAGAAAGTGCAGCGTGGCCCCGCTCAGGTTGCCGTAGGACTGGGTTGAGGTGCCCGTCACCGCCACAATCACGTACTCCAGCACGATCCCGGCGGAGACCGTGACCACGACCAGTCCGAAGGGCTGCATCCCCCGCCGCACCAGCGGTGACACCAAGGTGCGATTGAACACCACGGAGACGACTCCGATCATCAGGCCGCAGAGTGCCATCGTGACCCAGATGTTGAGGCCCATCCCGAGCAGGGGGAGCCCGAGGAAGGCGCCCAGGGTCATGAGCCCCCCATAGGTGAGATTGAGCACGTTGCTGATCCCGAATTGGAGGGTGAAGCCCACTGAGCCCATCGCCAGGACCGATCCCGAAGCCACCCCGAACCCGATTGATTCGATTAAGAGATGCAAGCCCTACTCCTGTTGACGACTTCGGTGGCGGTCGGGATGCAACGGCTGGGAACTCCCGGTGGCTGCACCTGAATGGTCAGATCGCCCCGGCTTGGGCGGACGCGCCGCCGAGTGGACGGGTCGCCGTGAGCTGGACGCATCTACCTCCCTCCATCCCGCTCGCAGCGGGCGTGGCTCCCCACCGATGATCAGTGCAGCGACGATCGGACAAGCTTCTGGCGGTGGGCGTTCCAGCTGCGTCGGCAGGCGGCCAATCTCAACTCCGGCACAAATCTCGGGGTTGGCAAGGTTCGCCTGAGGCACCTGGATCGGCACTCCAACCTACTTGAGTAGGCAGTACTATAGACCTGCCCGTTGGGGCTGCGCAACTGGCTTGGCCGCCCGATTGGAGGGGCTGCCAGGCGGGCTGTGGCGAGGACCTTTTAGGCGCGACTGGATAGCCGGGGATTCGACGGGTAACGGGCGCTCAGCCAAACCGCAAGGTCGGTGCGCTCCATGCTGGCAGTCGCCCCACCAACGCAGCCCTCGAAGGGGGTCGGGCCATCATCCATCCAGGTGGCGGCGAGCGGGCTCGCCACACCTGCGGGCCAGTTCCAGCCATCGGCATTCGAGCGTCTCTGCAACTCTAAGCGACTCTAAGCGGGGGGTAGCCGAGCGCCTAGGGACCGAAGTCGCCACGAGGGATGACCGCGGTGGCCTGGGCGTTGCGGTGGAAGCCCCGCCCGAGGGACACCCATCTGGGATGGTGCCCAGGTGGGGTCGAGTAGGGTTGCGCACG